>NZ_JBFUET010000053.1:0-1035 GCF_056403815.1 Mesorhizobium sp. P2_E9 | reverse complement strand
TGTGGAGCCTCAACAGGTTGTCCTCGGTTAGGCCGAGGCGGCTGATTGGTGTTTTGGACTTTAGGCTGCCGTGAGGTCGATGCCAATTGTATCGGTGCAGCCAGACGGGAAGTTCTCCGGCACGATGATCGGAGTTCGGGTAGGCAATGGCGTAGGCCCATTCCCTGAGCGCGGTCTGAATGAAGCGCTCTGCCTTGCCATTGGTCTTAGGCGTGTAGGGCTTTGTGGGGATATGTTTGAGGCCAAGCTCGCGGCAGGTCTTGGCGAAGGCTTTCGATCTGTAGCACGAGCCGTTGTCGGTCATGACGCGCGCGACTGAGATACCAAGGCTGGCATAATAGGCCACCGCTGCCTTGAGGAAGGCGATGGCGCTTTCCTTGCGCTCGTCGGGCAGTATTTGCGAGAAGGCGACGCGCGAAGCGTCGTCGATGCAGACATGAACGAACTCCCAGCCCACGCCGCGACTATTGGACTGGCCGGTGCGATCGCCGGTGATGCGGTGGCCAACCCGTTCAAATCGCCCGAGCTTCTTGATGTCGATGTGGATCATGTCGCCGGGATGCTCGCGTTCGTAGCGGCGGATCGGTTCGGCTGGTGCGATGTCCTTCAGACGCGACAACCCTGCACGCCTGAGAACCCGGCTGACGGTAGCGGGCGAGACGCTCACCTCCATAGCGATGTGCTTGCCGGTCAGCCGTTGGCGGCGCAGGACGGTGATGCGCTCGGCCACGGCCTGGCTGGTCAGACCCGGCATGACGTTGGGCCGCGACGAACGGTCGGCCATACCTTTGCTGCCTTCGGTCTTGTAGCGCTCGACCCACCGCGCCACGATCTTGGGCGACACGCCATAAATCCGCGCTGCATGGGCTTTGGAAAAGACGCCTTCTATCACCGACAACGCCATCTCCTCTCGACGCAGCGGCGTGAGACGGGCATTCTTGTGGATGTTCATTCGGACCCTCCGGTGAGTGCTGAAGCGTGGTAACTCCAGTCTCCTCGGTTCGGTCCGAATGGACAACCTCCTGAAAGCCCACA
>NZ_JBFUET010000052.1:0-1132 GCF_056403815.1 Mesorhizobium sp. P2_E9 | reverse complement strand
AGCATTGGTGCAGGGATCGAATTTCAACGATTTCCGCCTATGGGTCTGCGATCGCAACCAGCGTGATTGATCCGCACACCATGCCGCATAAGCATAACGCCGCCCGCCGTCATCGCATCAGCAAGATGAAGTTCAAGGTGACGAACTGGCGGGAGTATGAAGCAGGCCTTCGCCGTCGCGGCCGTCTAACACTGTGGCTGGCGCCGGAAGCGCTTGCCGGATGGGCTGCGCCAAGACGCACGACACGTGGTGGCCAGCCGCGCTATTCGGATCTCGCCATCGAGGCCACCTTGACGCTTGGCATGGCGTTTGGGTTGCCGCTCCGCCAGGGCGAAGGATTACTGGGCTCGGTGCTTAAGCTGATGGGATTGGAGCTTCCCGTGCCCGACCACACAACCCTCAGCCGGCGGGCAAGAACTTGGAGGCCACCTGCCAAAGGCAATGACCGTCAGTCTATCGCGGATGGCCCCCTTCATGTTCTGGTCGATAGCACCGGGCTGAAGATCTACGGGGCGGGTCAATGGTTGGAAGAAAAGTATGGCGCAAAATCCCCCCGTGGCTGGCGCAAGTTGCATCTGGCGCTTGATGCCGCAGTGGCGAGATCATTGCGCATGTGCTCACGGATCAGGACGCCGGCGACGCCTCGCAGGTCGAGCCGTTGCTCGATCAGATCGACGCTGCGATCGGCCAGTTCACCGCAGRTGGCGCCTAKGACGGCGATCCGATTTATGAGGCCGCCCTGCGTCACAGCACAAAAGCAAAGGTCGTCATTCCACCACGCTCAACAGCCGTCGCAAATCAAGACACTGAACCGCCAAGCCAGCGCGATCATCATATCGCGTCCATCAAAACGGATGGCCGCCTCGCATGGCAGGCTTCTACCGGCTATGGCAAACGGGCCTTGGTTGAAACGGGGATGGGCAGATATAAGGGCATCATTGGACGGCGATTGCGGGCACGATCATTCCATGCTCAGCAGACAGAAGTTGCCATCGGTGTTACCATTCTCAACCGGATGCTTGACACTGCACGCCCGGTTTCCGTCCGTTGCAAAGCGGCAACGGCGAATTCAAAGTAACCAACCCCATCAAAGACCGAGCGGCGCCTTCATACTGATCCCTGCACCAACGCC
>NZ_JBFUET010000051.1:0-1253 GCF_056403815.1 Mesorhizobium sp. P2_E9 | reverse complement strand
CAGGGGAATCGGGTGAGTTAATTATCGTGTGATGAGGGTTGCCAGAAAGTCATCGTCCCATGCGGCGACCTTTCGTTTCAGCCGCAAGGAATCCTTTCCGGGGGCTTTTCGTATCAGGTTGAGAGCGATGTGCTTTATGGTTGTGAAGTTTGCGGGAGCATGATCGGTACGCAGGCGGCATTCATCGTCTCGGAAGACCATGTCCAGCACCCAATGGAGGCTGTTCTCGACGGCCCAATGGTCGCGGATGAGAGGTCCGATCAAGCTGGCGATGAGAGCCAGCGAGGTGATGTAGAAACGCGTCTCCCGTTCGATCTTGGCGCCAGCCTCACGGGTGCTTTGGACCATGACGACGCTCTTGAGGCCCGGCCACTGATGGCTTTGTTGAAGCCAGTCAATGTCGTGGATGACGGTAATATCCCGGGTCTCGATACGTCCGTGATCGCCATCGACCGTACTGGCACGGCTTACGGTGGTGTCTTTGAAATCGCTGGCTTTTTGTTCGGCCGCAAAGAGTTCGACGTCATCGCGCAGTGTGCCTTGATTGCCTTTGAGGGCGAAGATGTAGTCGGCCTTCTTGTCCAGGACCTTCTGGGCGATGGCGCGCTGGCAGCCCATGGCATCGATGGTCACGATGGCCCCTTCAATGGCCAGCATGTCCAGCAGCTTGGGAATGGCGAGGATCTCATTGGCCTTGTCCGCTACCTTGACCTGCCCCAGCACCAGACGCTGGCGGGCGGCGAAGGCGGAAACCATGTGTATCGGCTCCTCGGCATTCCTGGAGCCCTTGGAGCGGCGGACCGTCTTGCCATCTATGGCGACGACGCCTTCCGGCGCACCCGTCAGTGACGCTACCCACGCCACAAAGCAGCGCTGGAAGTGTTCGGCATCAAGGCTGGCAAGGATATCACCCAGATGATCATGCGCTGGCACGCCTTCACGAAAGGGTCGAAACCGACGAAGCAGATCGAGCTTTTTCTCACCAAAGCGGGCGATGTCGGTGATGGCTTCCGCCCCGGCGATCACCGCCATAAGACACAGCAGCAGCACCTCATCCAGCGGATACCTTACCTTCGCACTCTGCCGACCATCAGGCAGATCCTTGAAATGACCCAGAAAAACAACCGTTTCCGCGAACGCACCGGCGTTGCAAGCCACATCGTCCATCCAGATATTCCCCCTCAGAATCAAATGATCTCGACAGATTCAGCTCTCAACCTCCTTGTCACGCGTTAACTCACCCGATTGCCCTG
>NZ_JBFUET010000050.1:0-1365 GCF_056403815.1 Mesorhizobium sp. P2_E9 | reverse complement strand
TGGGGCCGTGTATGGACGGCTCTCCGTTGGCAAGGGATTTGTGAGCTTTTGCAGTTGCTGGTTGGTGCGGCCATGTATCCGACCTGTAGGTGCGGCCTTTCATGTGCCGCTGGCCATAATGCCATTCGCGCGTTTCAGGTCCCGATCGAAAGCTCGCACTTATAGTGCACGGCCCCAGTGGGTTTTCCTGATCCGGCGGTTTCAACCGGCTTTGTGCATTAGCTCCTGTCCGCCCTTTCCAACCTCGTTGGCGATCCCGCGCCTTGTTTCGTTCTATGCGATGACCGGCTCCCTGTAGCGCTCGCCGCCGGTCATCAATGCCCAGACCATGCGGGCTGTCTTGTTAGCCAGCGCAACCGCCGCGACCTTGGTTGTTCGCCGCGCCATCAGTTGCACCAGCCAGGGGCGCCTGGTCCCGTTCCGTTCGGCATAGCGGATGACCGCCATGGCGCCGACCACGAGCAACTGTCGCAGGTAGCGATTGCCGGCTTTGGAGATGCTGCCGAGCTTCTCCTTGCCCCCGCTCGAGTTCTGCTTCGGCACGAGCCCGATCCAAGCCGAGAGGCATCGCCCCGACTTGAATGCGTGCGGATCGGCGACGGTCGCAACGAACGCACTCGCCAGCAGTGGGCCAACGCCCGGAATCTCCATCAACCTGCGACCCAGTTCGGTCTCTCGCGCACTCGCACGGACCCGGCGATCGTTTTCGAGGATCTGTTCCTTCACGACACGAAGCTGTGCTTCCAGCATCCTCAGGCAAAGCCGTGCGTCGGCCGGTATCCTGGCATCGTTCTCGTCGTTGATGACCACGAGAAGTTGCTCAATTCCACTACGCCCGATCGGCGCCACGACCCCGAACTCGGATAGGTGCGCCCGCAACGCGTTCGATATCTGTGTGCGCTGGCGGTTGAGCATCAATCGAACCCGGTGCAGCATCATCACACTCTGCTGCTCGGGCGACTTCACCGGCACGAAGCGCATCGTCGGTCTTGTCACGGCCTCGCAGATCGCCTCTGCATCTGCAGCATCATTCTTCTGCCGCTTCAGATACGGCTTCACATACTGTGCCGGCAGCAGCCGCACATCATGGCCACGCGCGATTAGCTCGCGAGCCCAATAATGCGACGAACTGCAGGCTTCGATTCCGACCAGGCAACGCGGCAGGCTCTCAAAGAACGGCAGCACGCGCCCACGCGTCAACTTCCTGCGAACTGCAACCTCACCAGCCGCATCCACGCCGTGGACTTGAAACACGGACTTCGCAATATCCAGACCGATTGTCGCAACGTTGCTCATCATAGCGCTCCTCCAGCTCTAATCCCGCGATCATACCGCAGGAAGGGAGGAGAGCCGTCCACCGCATCA
>NZ_JBFUET010000049.1:0-1397 GCF_056403815.1 Mesorhizobium sp. P2_E9 | reverse complement strand
TCAGACTGCTGACAAACCCCTGGCATTTGCCGGGGGTTTTTGATTCACTGGGCCATGTTGAAGCGACCCGCCCCTGAACAGACCGCGCTCGAGATGGTAACGCTGGATCAGTTGGTTCCGGCTGATCACCTGTTGCGCAAGATCGACCGTTTGATCGATTTCTCCTTCATCCACGATCTGACCGCGCCGCTGTATTGCCCCGACAATGGCCGCCCGCCGCTCGACCCGACCTTGATGTTCAAGGCTCTGTTCATCGGCTACCTGTTTGGAGTTCGCTCGGAACGGCAGCTGGTGCGCGAGATCGAGGTCAATGTCGCCTATCGCTGGTTCCTGCGGCTGAAGCTGACGGACAAGGTGTTCGACGCCTCGACGTTGTCACAGAATCGGCGGCGGCGTTACGACGACACCAGCGTGTCGCAGGCGATCTTCGACCGCATCGTCGAGCAGGCGATCCGGGCGGGTCTGGTCGACGGCACGGTGCTTTACACCGACTCCACCCATCTGAAGGCCAACGCCAACAAGACCCGCTTCGATCTGGCGGTGGTCGCCAAGTCGCGTGCCGATTACTGGGAGGCGCTGGACGCGGCGATCGATGACGAGCGTGCCGCCCATGGCCAGAAACGGCTGAAGGAGAAAGAGCGCAAGCCGCCCGAGAAGGAGACCAAGGTCTCGCGTACCGATCCCGACAGCGGGTACATGGTGCGCGAGGGCAAGCCGAAAGGCTTTTTCTATCTCGATCATCGCACGGTGGATGCAGCGCACGCCATCATCACCGACACACACACGACAGCGATCGTCCACGATTCGACCGTCTACCTGTCGAGGCTCGATCGGCAGGTGCAACGCTTCGGCTTTGATGTCGGCGCCGTCGGGTTGGACGCCGGCTACGCCACGGCAGGCATCGCCAAAGGACTGGAGGATCGAGCTATACGCGGTGTCACCGGCTATCGCCGCCCCAGACCGCCCAAACCCGGCATGATGGCACCGTCATCCTTCATTCATGAGCCGGCGGCTGATGGCTATCGCTGCCCACAGGGCCAGGTGCTGACCTACGCCACCACCGACCGCAATGGCTACCGCCACTACAAGAGCGACCCAGCTATCTGCCGCGACTGTCCACTGCTCGCCTCCTGCACGACCAATGCCAAAGCCCAGCGCACCATCATCCGCCATGTCTGGGCCGATGCGAAGGAGCGCACCGACGCCAACCGGCTCACCGCATGGGGCAAGGCCGTCTACCGTCGCCGTAAGGAAACCGTTGAACGCTCTTTCGCCGACGCCAAGCAACTGCATGGTCACCGCTATGCGCGGTTCCGAAGTCTCATCAGGGTCGCCTGCCAGTGCCTGATCGCCGCCGCCGCCCAGAACATCAAAAAGATCGCCCTTTGCCTATGGCC
>NZ_JBFUET010000048.1:0-1892 GCF_056403815.1 Mesorhizobium sp. P2_E9 | reverse complement strand
AAGAGGTTCAGCAGGACTCTGCCGCCCACGTTTCTCTTTCTTCATTATTCAATTTTCAAAGAACAGACGCCGCATACGCAGTGTCGTGGCCCGCTTCGCTTTTGGCTCCGGGGCCGTCCGAGTGTCGCTTACGCGGCTCTCTTGAATTTCGCAGAGGGCAGACCTAGAAGCAAACTTCTTCGTCGCCAGCGGCGCACCGCCCTCGTTCGTGAGGCGTATATAGTCGCCACCTCGGCGAACTGTCAACACCGATCTCTGATGTTTTTTCGATTTCTCGTGTGGATATCCACGATGCGAAATTCGTGAGTTGGCTTGGCTGAAATTGAGACCGGTCTTTCGCTACCGACCATTCCTGCCCGGGCTTGCCATCACCCTCGGCGCCTGGTGCGTGCAATCGGCCTGAAAACCGCCTGTCCTGCTTGGTGGCTGTCGACCGCGAGCCGGTCTGCGCGGCGCTTCAGAGCCGGCCTTCCAGCAATTCCGGCGTGATGTTTCGACCGGCGTAGAAGATGCCCAGGATCAACACCCGTTCGCCTTCGATCGCAAACGCAATGCTGACGGCGCGCCGGTAACCAACAATCCGCAGCCCAGGTATGATCTCGACCCGCTCTGTGCCGCGCTGTGGAAAAGTCGATAAACCCAGGCAATGGCCACGGATCCCGGCAACGAAATTCCAGGCGATCGCAGGCGATGCGCGCTCGGCTATGTCGTCGTAGAGCTGTTCGAGTTCGGCTTCCGCGTTGGAGTGGAAGACAATCCGGTACTCCATCCCTTACTTGGCTTTCGCCTGCTTCGCGCGATGACGCGCTTCAAGCCGGGAAAAGACCGTTTCGGCAGGAACACCCTTCGCCGGATCCCGCTGGAGTTCGGCCAGGCGCGCCGGGATCTCCTCACGCAGCCACTTCTCTCGTTCCGCCTCGAAATCCTCGAGCATGCGCAAGCCGGCGCGGACAACTTCGCTGGCATTGTTGTAGCGGCCTGATTCGATCTGCTTCCTGATGAAGCTCTCGTAGTGGTCGTTCAAAGCGTAATTGGGCATGGCAACCTCTGGGAAGAATATGCGGTCATGGGAGAACATAGCAATAGATATCACCTATTGCCAACATTGGCCGATTCGGCTGCGCTCTGCCCTTGATTCGGATTCTCCGGCAGACAGGCTCGAGCCGCCTGATTCGGCATAGCCGGGATATCGCCTCAGCCCTGAAGACGCCGGCGCGATCGAGAATCGATCCCGCAATCGATAGCTGCGGCGATCCGCGCTCGTCATCCCTGCGAGACGGCGGGCACTGAAGCCGGCTGAGAAAGAACATCGCCAGCTAAATTCATTTCGCATTTGGGTTCAGGTCGCCGCTCGGATTCGGCTTTCGCCGCAGGCTTCTGCTCCGAGAGGCCTGATTCTTGTTTTGGCCTTCGTCGTTAGCTTAGCGGCGTTGGGAGCTACTGATGAGGGTTAGAGTAGGCGGGCCACGGTCGTCGCCGCATATCAAAACGGCCCGCCTGGTTTTGATCCTGGCGGGCCGTTGACTGTTGTTTTTGGGGAGAGGCTTTGGCTTTTTTGTCCCACTGCTTTGGCTTGGCCTGCTTGTGGGCTGCTGATGAGGGTTAGAACCGGCCGGTCAGCGCTGCATAGCAAAACGGCCCGCCTGGTTTGCGCCAGGCGGGCCGTTTTATGTTTGGTTGCGGGGACAGGATTTGAACCTGTGACCTTCAGGTTATGAGCCTGACGAGCTACCGGGCTGCTCCACCCCGCGCCAACCCTAGGCAAGCATCTGCTTGCCGATCTGAGCAAGCGTTTGCTTGCGTAGTCTGCGATCGCCTGAGGCGATTGCGGTATTGGTAACCACCAAATGAAAGGGCCGCTTACGCGGCCCGTGGTCCCTTGGCGGGCCTTG
>NZ_JBFUET010000047.1:0-2179 GCF_056403815.1 Mesorhizobium sp. P2_E9 | reverse complement strand
AGCAGGCTGCCATGGCGGATGAAATCGCGGCGGCTGACACGGCCGTCGACAAGGCCGTCGATTAGATGGTTTTCGAGCGGAGAGCGGTTGCGCCGGATGAGATCGAGAATGCGATAGTTCTTGCTCATGAGTCTTTCCCCTATTGTTCTTTTGTTTCGTGAATGGTTGACGAGTTTCATGGAGTTCTCCCTTCATCGGCCCTCAACGAGAGCCATCGACCGGAACTCCAGCATGCAGCCTCACCCAGTCCGTCTGTTGCTGGACGGCGGAAGGCCTAATACGAGAAGGTCGGCCATCTTCCAGGAGGCGAAAAACCGATATTTGAATAAAGCTGTCGGCGGATTGACAGCATCTTCCTCCCACTTTCTTGAGATACTAGCGACATGGTCAAAGAAAGAGTTTTTTCCGTTCAGGCCTTCGATGCCTTGTCGAGGAACAGCTGCGACATCGCGGACGGCTGCACGCCGGCCACGCCTTTCGCCGTCGCTGTCAGATAGTCGTAGAAATAGCCGAAGATGACCGGCGTTTCTTCGAGCAGCAGGTTCTGGATCTTGCCTGCCGTCGCCTTCTGCGCCTCGAGGTCGAGTGCGGCAATGTAGCTGGTGGCGAGCGCGTCGTAGTCCTTGTTCTTGAAATGCGCCGCGTTCCAGGTGCCGTCACTCTTCAGCGGTGCCGCAAGACAAACATTCGGCACGCCGCGGTGACCGTAGTCGGTGATGCCCATCACCGAATCAAGCCAGTTCGATTTGCCGAACACAGCATCGCCGTAATAGCTGCCTTGATCGAGGATGTTGAGCTCGAGCTCGATGCCGATCTCCTTGACCCAGTTCTGGATGAGCTGGGCATATTCGGGGATTTCGAGGTCGCGTTCGGTGGTCAGCGTTACCTTGAAGCCCTGGGCGACACCGGCAGCTTCCATCAGCTGCTTGGCCTGCGCGATGTCCTGCTTGCGTTGCGGTATACTGGTATCGGTCGAGGGGTAGACCGCGGCGAACGGGCTGTCATTGCCAAGTGCGGAGCGTCCCTTCATCAGGCCGGCGACCAGCTTGTCGCGATCGAGGCAGAGCGCGATGGCGCGGCGCACGCGCGCATCCTTCAACGGGCCGTCGTCGCAACGCATGTGCAACTGCTGGTGCGCCGACGACTTCAGGCTGATGATGTCGACGCTCGGGTCGTTGAGCAGCGCCACGCCCGACAGCACGGGCATCTGGTTGATGATGTCCACCTGTCCGCCCTGCAGCGCCAGGATCTGCGACTGCTCATCAGTGAAGAAGGTGAACTCGGTGCGCTCCGGCAAAGCCTTCGGTCCCCAATAATCTTCGTTGCGGACGAAGGAGGCGCCGACCTTGGCCGTGTATTTTTCGATCTTGAACGGCCCGGTGCCGTCGAAGCTCTTCTCGTAGTCGCCCTTGTAGCTCGCCGGGATGATGACGGCGTTGTAATTGTCGGACGACAGCATGTAGGGGAAGTTGCCGTTCGGTGCGTCGAGGTGGAATTCCACCGTGTAGTCGTCGACCTTCTTGGTGGCGCCTTTCTGCAGGATTCCGTTGAACACCGACAGCGCGTTGGACGAGTTTGCCGGATCGGCGAGGCGGTCGATGCTGGCGACGACATCGCCGGCCTTCATCTCGCCGCCGCTGTGGTATTTTACGCCCTTGCGCAGCTTGAAGGTCCACACCGTGCCGTTGTCGTTCGGCTTCCAGCTCTCGGCCAGCATCGGCTTCAGCACCAGGTCGGGGCCGTCGAGGCAGAGATATTCGCCTACCTGCTGCAATATCAAAAAGCCGCCGGCGTCGGCGATGGTGACCGGGTCGATCGTCGCCGCCGGCACCCTGCTGGCGACACGGATGGTGGCGCCGGGCGCACCCTGGGCACGCGCCAGCGACGGCATGCCACCGAGGCCGGCGGCGGCGCCGATGCGGCCCAGCAACGGCAGCGACAGGCCAAGCAGGCTGCCATGGCGGATGAAATCGCGGCGGCTGACACGGCCGTCGACAAGGCCGTCGATTAGATGGTTTTCGAGCGGAGAGCGGTTGCGCCGGATGAGATCGAGAATGCGATAGTTCTTGCTCATGAGTCTTTCCCCTATTGTTCTTTTGTTTCGTGAATGGTTGACGAGTTTCATGGAGTTCTCCCTTCATCGGCCCTCAACGAGAGCCATCGACCGGAACTCCAGCAT
>NZ_JBFUET010000046.1:0-2383 GCF_056403815.1 Mesorhizobium sp. P2_E9 | reverse complement strand
AGTTCACCAGTTGCAAGGGCGATGAGATGTGATGGCGAACCGGTCATACCGGGAGCTGGGATAACCCGTGCGAATGTCGTGGGCGTCATTGCCCGCAAAGCAGAGTGGGACCTGACTCGCGGATACCATCAAGGCCAGCGGTCAACATGAACGACTGCATCAACAGGCCGGACAGAAGACTGCACCTGACCCAATCGTCAAAAACGTCAAATCACCCCTTGCAATGCGGGAGCCATCCACAGAAGACATCGCTGGGGACCATAGTAGAGGTCACAGTTGCGTCATGTTCGGACCTACGCGGGGATAAGCGTGAACGTCTCAATTCCGTTACATTCCAGTCCAAACGAACGCGCGTCTCGGGCGCGCAATGAGCCAAGCTCGCAAACAACGTTGTCGGAATCCACGCAGATGGTGCGACCTCAACGGCTCAGGGCGTCCAGCGCCCTTTGTGCCGCGATGAGGTCGACGATTGGATACCTAGTGTTAAATGTGTGGACCACCGCTTGCAGACGCGTCGCGGCCTCATGGACACGACCTTGACGTGCCAGAACTTGTGCAAGTTGCGTTGCGGCGCGAAGCTCGAAAAGTCTCGCTTGCTGCCGACGGGCAGTAGCAATCGCTGTTTCGAATAGGTGCGCGGCGCCCGTCAGGTCACCTCTATCCGCGGCGATTTGGCCACGAAGGCGAATACATTCTGCTAGGTAGCTCGCCTCGTCCGTATCGAAAACGAGTGTATCGACATCATCAAGCATCTGCGATGCGTCTTCGATGCGACCGGCCCGCAGGAGAAGATCACAAAGCTCGCATGCTTTCTCAGGGGTATGAAATACGACGCCGTGCCCACGCCAAAGAACCAAACTCTCTCGGACGTCATCGATGCCGGCATCCAGTTCGCCTAAATGCGAGCGGGCATGACCACGCCACCTAATGCCGCTGCTTCGACGCGCCGTGTAGCCATGCAGTTCGCAAATCTCGACGATCTTCGTAGCGTTCTCAAGGAGTTCCTCGTATTGACCAAGTAGCGCGCACAATTCGCAATGCCCGAGAAGACGCCACGCGAGTTCGAAGGGCTTATCGCCCTGGTCAAAATCTCGAATTAGGCGCTCTTTCTCTTCGACTGCAGCATCAAAGAAACCCAATATAATCAGCGTTTCGCTTAGATATTCCTGGGCAGAGACACGGGGTTTATCCGCACCGGCGAACAAGATACCCCGACTTGGCTCAACACGATCAATCATATCTAAGGCATTCCGCAAAGCTTCCGCTGCCTGCGGTTGTTCTCCCCGGTTAGAATGAGCCATCCCCCTTGTTGCCAAAAGGGCACTCAAATAGGCTGGAGGAAGGTGATCGGCGCCTTTTGTTAGCTGCTCATCGGCGAGCATCAGATAGTCGTGATTGCGCCCAGTGGCATAAAAAAATGGAGCGAGTGAAAGCGCAACGTCACATTGCAATTCGACCGATGCAGTGTTCGCGGCGGCAAGACGTGCATCTTCAAGCGTCTTCCCAAGGCGCTCAGAACGATACCCTTCAGCCTGCATCAAGGCATTGGCCATCGCAAGGTGGAGACGTGTCATCCGTTCGGCGCCGCCAGACACATCGCCAAGTCTCCGGCTGCAGTCAATAGCACTGGCAAAGTGCGACACGGCTTCCTGAGTGGCAGCTCTGGCCACGGCGGCCCTTCCCGCCTTTTGCCAGTGATCGAGCGCGCCCGCCCAATCCCCAGCCTCCTGAAGGTGGTGCGCAAGGAGCTCGGGTTGCGCTTCAGTGATTTCGGTCCACTTTTCCTCCAACACACCTGCGACACGCTTATGTAGCTCCTGGCGCTTAGCGCGCAGCAGCGTGCCATACGCCGCGTCCTGAACGAGCGCATGCTTGAAGAGGTAAGTGGCCAGTGGCCGTGTCCCGCGGCAGAACACCAGACCGGCGCCTCCGAGTTGATCCAGTGCGCCATTTAGATCAGCGGCATTTCGCTGTGCGACCGCTGCCAGCAATTCGTAGGAGAACTCCCGACCGAGAACCGCGCCGACCTGTGCGACCTCCTTAACGGTTGAGCCGAGGCGATCGAGCCGCGCCATCAACGAGGCATGCAGCGTGGCGGGAACGTTCAACGCCGTCGCAGCAGCTCTTGAGAGCACTGTCCTGGCGTTGCCGCCCTCCAACACCGCCTTGGTCAGCTCCTCGACGAACAGTGGCACCCCATCCGTGCGTTCGATAATCTCCGCGACAACGTCGCTCGGGAGCTCCCCGGTGCCGACGACCCGCTGGACCAGCGCGGCGCCTTCACGACGGTCGAGCCGATTGAGGACAAGAACCGTGACGTGCGCCTGCCCGGTCCACGGCGGTTGAAACTCGGGGCGGAACGTGAGGAGAAGCAGAACTGGCA
>NZ_JBFUET010000045.1:0-4625 GCF_056403815.1 Mesorhizobium sp. P2_E9 | reverse complement strand
ATGGCAAACGGGCCTTGGTTGAAACGGGGATGGGCAGATATAAGGGCATCATTGGACGGCGATTGCGGGCACGATCATTCCATGCTCAGCAGACAGAAGTTGCCATCGGTGTTACCATTCTCAACCGGATGCTTGACACTGCACGCCCGGTTTCCGTCCGTTGCAAAGCGGCAACGGCGAATTCAAAGTAACCAACCCCATCAAAGACCGAGCGGCGCCTTCATACTGATCCCTGCACCAACGCCTCGAGGCTGGAAAGTTCCAGGGCGTGATGGCACCGACGACGCCTATCGGCTGCTTGATCACCAGCATGCGCCTATCGTTCGACGGGGCGGAGATCGTCTCTCCATAGATGCGGTTCGCCTCTTCGGCATACCACTGAAGATAGGCAGCCGCATGCTGCACCTCGGACTTTGCCTCGGCCAAAGGCTTGCCCATCTCAGCGGTCAGGATCGCTGCGAGATCGTCGCTGTGCTCCAGGATTAGCCGATGCCATTCCCACAGCACGTTCGATCGCGCGCGAGCGGTGAGATGAGCCCATGGTTGCTGCGCAGCAGATGCTCTTTCGATGGCCGCGCGGGCATCGTGAGCACCCATGTCAGGCACCTCCGCCAGCAACTCGCCGGTCGAGGGATTGAAAACGGCAAAGCGTTTTCTCGAGATGGCGACCGACGGATACGGCTCCGCTGCGAGGTCGAGGAAGAGCTGCGGCTTGTTCAGGTGTTTTGTCAGCGCCGGTGTCAGCGTCATTCCTCTTCCTCCATCAGTCCTGTGCGGCTGCGATGTCCACGCACCTCTATGCGAAACGGGAAAGCCGGAGCAATGACCCATCACTGCTCAGGTGCCTTCCTTTGCTGGCGATGATTTGTCGCCGTTAGATCAAGGCGATCACGGCTTCGATCTCGACCTTGGCACCTTTGGGCAGTGCCTTGACTTCATAGCAGGCGCGGGCAGGGAAGGGCGTGGAGAAGAAGCCGGAATAGATGCGGTTGACCTCCGCGAAATCACCGAGATCGGTGAGGAGGACTGTCGTCTTCACCGTCTTCGCCAGCGTGGTCCCTGCGGCCTTGGCAATCGCTGCAAGATTCTTGAGGCACTGCTCGGCCTGTTCGATCGCATTTGTCGAATTGAACTCCCCTGTAGCAGGATCAATGGGCAACTGACCGGAGACGAAGAGCAGATCGCCCACCTTGATGGCTTGAGAGTAGGGGCCAACAGCGCTCGGGGCGTCGGTTGTGGAAATTGGTTCGATCAAAGCTCAGTCCTCCATGATGATTGATATGGTGTTTGGATCAGGCGTAACGGCTGATTGCCAGATCAGTGGCGTCGATTTCCGGCTTGCGGCGAGAAACCAGATCGGCAATCACCCGGGCCGAGCCTGAACTCATTGTCCAGCCAAGCGTGCCGTGGCCGGTGTTGAGAAACAGGCCGGTGATTTCCGTCGGGCCAATCACCGGCGTGCCATCTGGCGTCATTGGTCGCAGCCCTGACCAGAAGGTCGCCTTGCCGGCATCGCCGCCCGGAAAGAGGTCCATGACGGAATGCTCGAGCGTGCGCCGGCGCGCCTCACCGAGATCATTGGTATAGCCGGAGATTTCGGCCATGCCGCCGACGCGGATACGGTTGCCAAGCCGGGTGATGGCAATCTTGTAGGTTTCGTCCATGATCGTCGATTCGGGTGCGCGCGAAGCATCGGTAATTGGGATCGTCAAGGAATAACCCTTGACCGGATACACCGGCAGTTTGATGCCGTAGCGTTTAAGGAGCAGCGGCGAATAGCTGCCAAGTGCAACGACAACCGCCTCGGCCGCGAGCCGTTCCCAGTTGGTCACGACACCCCATACCCGGCCGCCTTCGACATCCAGTTTCTTGACTTCAGTGCCCCAGGAGAAGCGAACGCCCAATTGTTCGGCCTTGTTGGCAAGGGCGTTGGTGAACTTGAAGCAGTCGCCGGTTTCATCCTTCGGCGTCAGCAGGCCGCCGACGATCTTGTTGTGGACATGCGCGAGTGCTGGCTCGGCGCGAACGCAGCCATCGCGATCGAGAACCTCGAAGGGAATCCCGTCGGCGGCAAGCGCCTTGACGTCCTTGGCGGAAGCATCGAGCTGTGCCTGCGTGCGAAAGAGCTGCAACGTACCCTGCATCCGCTCGTCATATTCGATGCCCGTTTCCTTGCGCAGGGCGGCAAGCGAGATGCGGCTATAGTCGGCCAACCGCAGCATCCGGCTCTTGTTAATGGCGTAACGCTCGGACGTGCAGTTCACGAGCATCTTGGCCATCCAGCAGAGCATGGCCGCGTCGATTTTCGGCCTCAGGATCAGCGGCGCATGCTCCATGAACAGCCATTTTAGGGCCTTCATCGGAATGCCCGGCGCTGCCCAGGGCGAGCAATAGCCGAAGGAGACTTCGCCGGCATTGGCAAAGCTCGTCTCCAGCGCTGGGCCTTTCTGCCGGTCGATAACCGTGACGTCGTGGCCGGCTTTCACCAGTTGATAGGCGGAGGTGACGCCGACGATGCCGGCCCCAAGAACGATGACTTTCATGATGTCCCCAATGATCGAGCCCCACGGCTCCTAGCGATATTGCTGGTGATAACGGTCACCCAGGCTGGTCAGGATTTCGTAGGATATGGTGCCGGCATCGCGGGCCACGTCCTCGAGCGTTTGATGCGGGCCGAGCACCTCGACGAGGCTGCCCAATCGCAGTGTGCCTTCGGGCAGCGCCGTGATGTCTACCGTGATGCTGTCCATCGAGACGCGGCCGACAATCGGAAGGCGTGTGCCCTGGTAGTAGACGGCCCCACGTCCGCTCAGGCTCCGCGGCAATCCATCAGCGTAGCCTGCCGCAATGGTCGCAAGCCGGGTTTTACTATCCGCGATGTGGGTGCCGCTGTAGCCAACCTTTGCACCTGCTGGAACCGTGCGCGTCTGCACGACCGCGACGTCGAGACGAACGACCGGCTCCATCGGGTTCGCTTCTCCCGCGGTCGGGGCGCCGCCATAAAGGGCGATTCCCGGGCGCGCGAGAACACCATGATACGTCTTGCCGAGGAAAATGCCGCCCGAATTGGCGAAGCAGACATCGAGGCCTCGGAATTCTTCGGCGATGCGCTTCATCTCAGCCAGTTGGTCATCGTTCTGATAGCTGTCCATCTCATCGGCCGAAGCCAGGTGGCTCATGATGAACAGGATCTCGACGGTGCCTTGGCCAGCCAGTTCTGCCGCGAGAGCCTCGCGCTCTTCAACGGGCACGCCAAGCCGCGACATCCCCGTGTCGAACTGAAGCACGGCGGGTAGCGTCCGTTTCATGCGCGTTGCAGCCACTTGCCAGCACCGCCATTGCTCAAGCGAATTCAGAACCGGGATGATGCCGCTCTCAGCGCAGGGCTCCTCATTGCCCGGCTGCAGGCCGTTGAGCACAAAAACCTGGGCATCCGCGGCAAGCAGCGGGCGCAATCTCGCGGCTTCTGCAAGATGCGCAACGAAGAAGTGCCGGCAGCCCGCGCGATAAAGAGCGGGAGCCACGCGCTCCGCACCAAGACCATAGGCGTCGGCCTTCACGACGGCGGCGGCCCGCGCTGGTGCAAGGATCGAGCAGAGTTTTGAATAATTGCGAGCAAGCGCCGAAAGGTCGAAAGTCAGATATCCAGAAGCGCCCTTGTTTGGAACCGTTGCTTCTCTCTCCTGCATGACGACGACGCGGTCCATGTCCGACTCCCCTTAACCTGGCAGCGAGCTTATGAAATAACGAGCGAAATTATTGGCATATGTGACGTTGATTGTTTCAAAATAGATGATCGATTCGCATGTTCGATCACATTTGCGGGGATTAATGCTATGATGGCACTGGACACTATCGACCGAAACATCCTGAGATTGCTTCGGGTTGACGCTCGGGTCAGCAACGCCAAACTTGCCGCTGAAGTCGGCCTTTCGCCATCAGCGTGTCTGAGACGCATCAAGCTTTTGGAGCAGGCTGGCGTTATCCGCGGCTATACGGCCCTGATCGACGCCACCCAGTCTGAATCGACAATCGCCGTGATCATCAACATCACGCTCGAGCGGCAAACAGAAGACTATCTTGACCGGTTTGAGGCGGCCGTCCGCAAACACCCCGAAATCAGGGAATGCTACCTGATGACCGGCGGCTCAGATTATTTGCTGCGGGTCGATGTCGAGAACGCGGGGGCGTTCGAACGGATTCACAAGGAAGTCCTCTCCACACTGCCGGGCCTATTGAGAATCCATTCGAGCTTTTCGATCCGGGACGTACTTGCGGCGCGCTCACGGTCGCGCCGGTCATAGTGACAATGGCCAGGCCTTGGTTCAAAGGGACAAGCCGGCAGGCGGCGCGCCACAGTGCCCGCCTAAAGGGCGTTGGTGCAGGGATCAGTATGAAGGCGCCGCTCGGTCTTTGATGGGGTTGGTTACTTTGAATTCGCCGTTGCCGCTTTGCAACGGACGGAAACCGGGCGTGCAGTGTCAAGCATCCGGTTGAGAATGGTAACACCGATGGCAACTTCTGTCTGCTGAGCATGGAATGATCGTGCCCGCAATCGCCGTCCAATGATGCCCTTATATCTGCCCATCCCCGTTTCAACCAAGGCCCGTTTGCCATAGCCAGCC
>NZ_JBFUET010000044.1:0-4991 GCF_056403815.1 Mesorhizobium sp. P2_E9 | reverse complement strand
CCGGCGGTGATCAGATCGCCAACGACGACCTGTCCGGTGCCGATACCTATACGAACCCGCAATGGCTCGGGCTCTGGAAGTCGCCTAACGGCATTGACGAGAGCAAGGCCAGCGCGCACCGCCTGCTCGGCGGCGTTCTCGTGCGCCTGCGGGTAGCCGAAATACACCAAAACTCCGTCGCCCATATACTTGGCGACAAAGCCGCCGAAGTGGGCGACCGTATCGGCGACACAGCGGTGATACACTCCGATGGTCTCACGCAAGTCCTCGGGATCCAGACGCGTCGCCAGCGCCGTCGAGCCGACGAGATCCACGAACATGACGGTCAGCTGTCGACGCTCCGCGCTTAGCTCCCGAGTGCGGCCCTGAGCCGCGATGTCATCGGTGCTCGCGTCGGGATGGCTTGACGAGCCCAGCCCCAAGAGCGCTTTGTGGAATCGCTTGCGATGACCGAGGAGCATCCCGAGCTTCTCGAGGTCGGCATCGGTCAGTTCCGGCAGGACTTCCGCGTCAATCGCGTTGTCGCGAAATGCCTGCTCGTATTGCTGGAGGCCGAGGCCTCGCAACCAAGCGGCAACGTCCACACAGCTCTCCCAAGGCTGAATTCGGGTCCCTCAGCCGCAATATTAACTCAGATGCCAGGGAAATGCTGTAGACTCGGATTTCTGTCGAAGCTGAAGGTCCCTCTGGAAGAATTGGGGGCTTGGGAGCCCGGCATGGTTGCCGCGGCGGATAGCTTTTGGCAGCAAAGCCGCCGTTCCTTCCGCGTGCGAAACTGAACGGATCCGCGTCAAACGGCGACCCATTGCCGGCGGACGATCCATGCTAGCATTGTGGCTAATTAAACGGCGGGCGGCCATCGCGGCGAAACCCGCCCATTAAGCGCCAAACGGCTTGGTCCAACTTCGATCCGGAACGACCGCAACCGGCCGGAAGCGGACTGGCAGGTTCGCGACTAGGGTATTCAATAGCGGACATTGAGGTGGTGCGGCCATCGCCGTGAGGTGACCGATGGCGGAAGCGAGGTCCGCTCGTGAAGCTGGCTGATGAGGTGGAAGAGCACTGCCCGCCGGCTTGGGCGAAGAGCTCATCGAGCACGACGAAGTCGAGCCGGCCCAGCTTGCTATGCGCAAAGTTTGCTCAGCTTCTGTTGAGAGGTCTAGGCCCCCGTCAACGCGCCATGGACGAGTGCGCGCAGCTCTTTGCGCACGGGAATGGCGCTCGAAGGCAGCAGTTGCGTGAAGAGAACAACAACCATGTCATCGACCGGGCTCACCCAGAAGAAGGTGCCTGCCGCTCCGCCCCAGCCATAATCACCCACTTGCGCCGAAATTTGTGCCTTGGCCGGGTCGAGGACGACAGAGCCTAATAGGCCGAACCCGACACCATCGAACTGTGTCTCGGCCCAAACTTCGGTTGCCATCGAGGCAAGATCTCCCGGTAGGTGATTGCGCGCCGCCAAGCTCAAAGTGCGGGGACTAAGGATGCGTTCGCCGTTGAGTACACCTCCAGCCCGCAGCATTTCGGCGAACCGCCAGTAATCGTCGATGGTTCCGACGAGCCCGCCTCCACCGCAGAACGTATCAACCCTGCCTTGCCGCCACGCTGAAACTTCCGGCGCTTCGTGCAATGCCATGCCGCCAACAGTCGCCTCATAGAGCGGGGGAAAACGGCTGATCTCAGACTCCGGCACAGAGAAGCCGGTGTCGGTCATGCCGAGCGGCTCGAAGATGCGAGTCGCGAAGTACTTGTCGAGCGTCATTCCGGAAACGACTTCCACGATGCGGCCGATGACATCGGACCCGGTGCTGTATTGCCATTTCCTGCCCGGTTCCCATTCCAATGGCAGCTCGGCAATCCTGCGCACCATCTTGTCGAGCCCACCGTAGGCAAGGGCGAGGCCAAGTTTTTCCTTGGCATAAGCTTCACCGAGCAATCCGGGATTCGTAAAAAGGCTTAGGCCAGATGTGTGGGTCAGCAGATGGTGGATCGTTATCTTCGTTTTGACGGGCACTGTTTGATCCAGCGATGTAGCGCCCGGTATCAGAAGTTGCGCGTTTTTGAATTCCGGCAGGTAAGCTTCGACCGGATCGTCGAGATGCACGCGCGCCTCCTCGTACAGCATCATCAGCGCAACTGCGGTGACAGGCTTGGTCATCGAGTAGATGCGGGCGATAAGGTCGCGCTGCCAGGGCCGCTTGGCTTCGACATCGGCGTAACCGGCACAGTCGAAAAAGGCGAGTTCTCCATGGCGCGCGACGAGCACCGCACCACCCGGCCAGCGCCCGGTGTCGACATAGCGCTGCATCCACTGCTTCAGTCGTACCAGCCGCCCCTTGTCGAAGCCGAGGCCGGCAGGATCACGAACTGGTTCGCTATCAAATTGACTCATCGCGCCATGTCCTTCGCAAACAAAGGCCCTTTGGACGATCCTGCGCTCTCCCCGCATTATTGCCAATAGTTGCCTGCTTGAAGTCCCTACGGCAGACTTGAGGCGCTTCTTCAGTGTGGTCTTTGGATCAACGCGGCACTCAAACCGTGCGCCGCACACGCCAGCCTTCCCTTCTCACCAATTGCCCGTGCGGTTATGCGCTGCACTCTTGAGCGCGCGATAGGCGGATCGATCGAAGCTGTCGGCGCAAGCCGCTTCGACGTCTGCTTTGGTCAAGCCAACGTCGCGCAGATAGAAGTTGGACAGGTGACCAAGCCCGCGCTCTATGTTGCGGCGGGTCCGCCACTCATAGACGAGGGCCAGCAGGCGATCGAGCGGACGTCGATATGGCCGCGAGCCAGACGCCGATCAGTTGCTTCAAATAGTAAACAACATCCAGAGTTGCACAAACCCAATCAAGACGAGAAGACCTACCGTCAGCGCAGCGAACAAATCTATTGGGATCTCGGCGACGTACCTCGCGTGGTGGGTTCCCAGTTTCGCCTCGGAATAGTCTTGGTTGATTGCCTTGATTTCCTGGAGAATTGACCTTCCTGCGAGAGAGCCAAAACAGGATATGTTGAAAACTGACAAGGCTAGCGCCAGCTTTGCTGAAGCTGGCGCTGTGTGAGCGAAGCTGAATATCAAAAATACGTTCACAGCCGTGACCGCGAACGCTATGCCCATTACCGTCATATAGTGGCCAAGCCGAGCATTCGACAATGCGACTTGCTGGTCTCTATTGATTTTTTCGTGGTCGGCATTTGCAATCATACCAAATGTCCTCCGATCAACCGCCAGCATCTGGGTTCATGGTACTCCTATTGTCACGACCTGCAACGCACAGCAGATAAATAAAAGGCGCGCGGCGTGAGTTGCTAAGCTGGCGTCACACGCGATCGTAGTGAGACTTACCTCTACCGCAGCGCCGCCCGGGCTTTGATGGGGCATCATTGTCGTCCGAATCAAAGGATGCGCTATGGGTCAGATTCTCCATGGGAGCGCCACGAACGAGCCTTAATGTCGGCGGAAAGGGGCGGCCTGCCGCCATCCTGCTACACGGCTTTTTCAACTTTCATGGCCCCGACATGGAGCGGCTCGTTGCCGGGCGCATCTGAGCTTGCGGCATAGATCATGGCGCGGAAGCTCTCGTCGGTCTTTTCGTATCAAGCGGCGACACGCCTGAATTGCTTGAAGTCGCAGAAGAAGTTCTCGGCGAGATGGCGCCGCTCATAGCGTCGTACGTGCCTTTCATTTCCCCGAGTCGGAATTCCATATATCCCGGTAGAGCTTCCAGGTGCGGTCCTGACCTTTCTTCCAGACCACCACATATTTCCCGGTCGCATCGACCAGCTTCGAATCCTTGCCGGGTGCCTTGAGAGAGAAACTCCCGGACTCGAACGCAAGATCTCCACTTTCTTGAACATCAAGCGTCGAAAGCGTGAGCCCCGATATGCCCATATCCATCGCGCCCTGCCATAGCTTCTGGATGTTCTGGCGGCCGTCGACACGCGCCATATCCGGCGGGAATGCGGCCGCGTCATCCGCGTACTTCGACGCAACTCCGGCCGCGTCCTTGCTGTTATAAGCCTTCACGAACTCGGCATTAGCGGCTTCGATGGCTTCCTTCGCAGACTGGGCCTGGGCAGAACCCATGCACAGTGACGTGAAAACGACGGCTAGCAGACAGTGCTTCAAAGTCATTTCATCCTCCCGCGTTCCGGTTTCTGGATACCAGTTCCTCCAAAGTGGAGATCAATCGCGCGAATGGTCGTGGGCCGCACTCTAGATTAATTTAACTTGTCCTAATATGCCATCTGAATGCAGGCTACCCACCAGTAAAAATTCGGGACTGGTGGCATCATTCATTGATAGGATAACGCACCGCCAAAGGGGCATTGCTCATCGCGAGAGACGCGACCAGGCTTAGTGTTTGCGATATAGTGGTCGGGCAAAGCCTCCACCGCCTGGGAGGTAGGCACGTGGATGTTCGGGCATGGCTGGTGAGCCTCGGCCTCGGCGAGTATGCCGACGCCTTCGGTAGCCACGACATCGATGAAAAGGTGCTTCCAAGCCTGACCGCCGACGATCTGACGGCGCTCGGGATCACGTCGATTGGGCATCGGCGTAAGTTGCTCAGCGGCATTGCGGCCCTGGCCGAAGATCAGATCCGGCCCACCACGGCTCGTCGGCCGCCTCCACGCTCGGAATCTCGCGCGGAGCGTCGACAGCTGACCGTTATGTTCGTGGATCTCGTCGGCTCGACGGCGCTGTCGACGCGTCTGGATCCCGAGGACCTACGTGAGACCATCGGAGCGTATCAGCTCTGTGTCGCCGATACGGTCGCCCACTTCGGCGGCTTTGTCGCCAAGTATATGGGCGACGGAGTTTTGGTGTATTTCGGCTACCCGCAGGCGCACGAGAACGCCGCCGAGCAGGCGGTGCGCGCTGGCCTTGCTCTCGTCAATGCCGTTAGGCGACTTCCAGAGCCCGAGCCATTGCGGGTTCGTATAGGTATCGGCACCGGACAGGTCGTCGTTGGCGATCTGATCACCGCCGG
>NZ_JBFUET010000043.1:0-5978 GCF_056403815.1 Mesorhizobium sp. P2_E9 | reverse complement strand
TTGGCAAAGTGTCTGCCAAATTTCTCAGCCCAAAGTCGCACGGTCTGGTGAGAGACGATGACGCCACGAGCTGCCAGCATATCCTCGACCATCCGCAGGCTGAGCGGAAACCGGAAATAGAGCCAAACGGCATGGGCAATCACCTGCGCCGGAAATCGGTGGCGACGATAAAGAGGATCACGGCAAAATCTGGTCATGCCGCCAGATCCCACATTTTGATCGATGCCCGGTTAACGTTACGGTGCCCTGGCTGGTAGTCGACCCCTACCGTGATTAGGCCGGTTCCCACTTGCCACCTGCCACTTGCCGCTTGCAGCTCTGCACCTTGGCCAGCTCCGCATAGGGAATATGGCAGCGGATCGAGTGGCCCGGATGCGCCTCGGCCAGCGGTGGCTCCTGCTGCTCGCAGATCGCTCCGATCTTGCGCGGGCAGCGTGTGTGGAACACGCAACCGGAAGGCGGATGGGTGGCGCTGGGGATTTCGCCGTCGAGGCGAATGCGCGCCGTCTCGCTCTGGTCGAGCTTGGGCACCGCCGACAGCAGCGCTTCCGTATAGGGATGATGCGGGCCGGCAAAGACGTTTTCGGAAGGGCCGAGTTCCATGATCCGGCCGAGATAGAGCACGGCGATCTTGTCCGAGAGGTAACGCACCACGCCAAGGTCATGCGAGATGAAGATGTAGCTGACATCCTCCTTCGACTGCAGGTCGGCGAGCAGATTGAGAATCGCCGCCTGCACCGAAACGTCGAGTGCCGAGGTTGGTTCGTCGCAGACGACGATGCGTGGGTCGCCGGCGAAGGCGCGTGCGATGGCGACACGCTGTTTCAGTCCGCCCGACAGCTGGCGCGGCTTAACGGTCAGATGTCGGTCGGTCAGCCGCACCGAACGGACGAGATCGTTGAGGCGGGCCTCCAGCGCCTTGCCGCTCAAGCCTGCCAGCCGCTTCAGCGCGCGGCCGATCAGATACCGGATCGAATGCGAGCGGTTGAGTGCTGAATCCGGGTTCTGGAAGACGATCTGCATCGCCTTGATCTGATCGTCGCTACGGTTCTCCAGCCGCAGCGCCAGTGCCTTGCCCTCCAGCTCAATGGCGCCGCCTGCGTCCGACTGCACCAGGCCGAGCAGAAGCCTGGCAAAGGTCGTCTTGCCGCTGCCAGATTCGCCGACCAGCCCGAGCGTCTCGCCTGGCCAAAGGGTGAGTGATACGTCCTTCACCGCCCGTACGGCGTTACCATAGGTCTTGTTCAGCCCGGCGACGCGCAGCACCGGCACGGCTGTCGCCTTCGGCGCAAGCGGCGGCGCATCGCTCGGCGTCGCGCGCGGTAGCGCCTGCGCCTTGTCGTGATGAAAGCAGCGCGACAGCCGGCCGCCGAGATCATAGAGCGGTGGCAATTCGGAGCGGCAGCGGTCGTCGGCAAGCGCGCAGCGATCGGCGAAGGCACAGCCCTTGATGTCAGCACCGATGCCGGGCAGGAAGCCTGGAATGGTGTCGAGACGGCCCTGATCCTTGCGCTGGCCGCCGCGCGGCAAGCAGCGCAGCAGTGCCACCGTATAGGGATGGCGCGGATCGTTGAATACGGCTTCGGTTGGCCCTTCCTCCACCAGCATGCCGGCATAGAGCACACCGACCCGGTCGCACATGTTGGAGACTACAGCGAGGTTGTGGCTGATGAACAGGATCGAGGCCGACAGTTCCTGTCTGAGCTGCGCGATCAGGTCGAGCACTTCGGCTTCCACCGTCGCGTCGAGGCCGGTCGTCGGCTCGTCGAGTATCAGCATCGACGGATCGTTGGCGAGCGCCATGGCAATCGCCACGCGCTGCTGCATGCCGCCGGAAAGCTGGTGCGGATAGCGCTGCATGACGCTGACCGGGTCTGAAATGCGCACCCGGTTCAGCATGGCGATTGCCTTGTCGGTGGCCGCCTGTCCGGTTACGCCGCCGAGCTCGAAGATTTCGGTCAGCTGGCGGCCGACGCGGATCGACGGGTTCAGCGCCTTGCCCGGGTCCTGATAGACCATTGAGACGCTTTCCGCGCGGGCGCGTCGCAGCGCTTCGGCGTCGAGCTTCATGACGTCCTTGCCATCGAGCGAGATCGCGCCGCCGGTGATCGAGCCGTTGCGCGGGAGATAGCGTACGACGGTGAGCGCCACGGTGGATTTGCCGCAGCCGGATTCGCCGACCAGCCCGTAGGCCTCGCCTTGGCCGATGTTAAGGCTGAGGTTGCGCAGTACGGCGCGGTTGCGGCCGGCGACGCGGTAGGCAACCGACAGGTCGGTAAGTTCGAGCGCGTTCTTGGCCTTGGCGGACTTAGTCATTGAGTGCTCCGTGAACGCCGTCGGCCACCAGATTGACGCCGATGACCAGCGAGGCGATGGCAAGCGCGTCGAACAGCACCGTCCACCAAAAGCCGCCGCCCATCATGCCGTAATTGCTTGAGATCGAGAGCGCCCAGTCGGGCGAGGGGGGCTGGATGCCGAAGCCCATGAAGGAAAGCGTGGCGACCGCGAAAATGGCATAACCAAGCCGCACGGTGGTTTCGACCAGGATCGGCGGCATGACATTGGGCAGGATCTCGACGAACATCGTATGCACAGCACTTTCATGCCGAAGCTGTGCGGCAGCGAGATAGTCGAGTTCGCGCTCGGCCAGAACCGCGGAGCGCACGGTGCGAGCGATGATCGGCGCGAAGCTCAGGCCGATGACGACGATCACCGTCGTCTTGGAGGTGCCGAGCGCGACGATGGCGAGCAACGCCACGATCGTCACGGGGATCGCCATGAAGGCTTCGAGGATGCGGCTAATGACGTCGTCTACGATGCCGCGGAAATACCCGGTGAGCAGACCGAGCGCCGTGCCGGCCACCGTCGCCAGCAAGGTCGCCAGCGGTGCGACGGTCAGGATGTCGCGCGAGCCGACGATGACGCGCGAGAAGACGTCGCGGCCGATCTGGTCGGTGCCGAACCAGTGTTCGGCCGAAGGTGGCGCCAGCGCGTTGATGATGTCGTCGGCAAGCGGATCATAGGGCGCGAAATGTTCACCGAACAGCGCGCAGGCAACCCAGAACAGCACGATGGCGAGACCGGTGAGGAAGGTGCCGGAGCGCAGCAGCGAAAACAGCACCTCGGCCAGCGGGCCGCGCTGGCGCGTGTTGTCTTGTGCCGGCGAGGTAGTTTGGACAGCGCTCATTGATCTGACCCCAGCCGGATACGCGGATTGAGCAGGGAATAGAGAAAGTCGGCGGCAAGTGTCGCCACCGCATAGACGATGCCTATGGTGAGGCTTCCGGCTTCCAGCATCGGGAAATCCTTGCCGCGCGCGGCGGTGAAGATCAGCGAGCCGATGCCCTGGTAGCGGAACAGCGTTTCGATAACGACCAGGCCGCCGATGAGATAGCCGGTCTGTGTCGCGATGACGGTGATGGTCGGAAGCAACGCATTGCGCAGCACATGGCGCCAGATCACCGTTCGCCATGGCAGACCCTTGAGCACCGCTGTTCGTGTGTAGTCGGCATCGAGCGCCTCGATCATGCCGGAGCGCGCCATGCGGGCGATGTAGCCGAACAGCACCAGGAACAGCGGCAGCGAAGGCAGGATCAGGTAATAGAGCTGCATGAAGAAGCCGGCATCCTTCGGCCATGCAGCCGAGATCGGCAGCCAGCGCAGCCAGACGCCGAAGATCAGGATCAGGATGATGCCGGTGACAAATTCCGGCAGCACCGTCACCGACAGGCCGCCGAGGCTGATGATACGGTCGAGCGGCCGGTTGAGGTTGAGCGCGGCAACGACGCCGCCGAGGATGCCGATCGGTACCACCAGCACGAAGGCGACCGCCGCCAGCTTCATCGAATTGCCCAGCGCATCGATGACGAAGGGCGCCACCGGCGAGCGGAAGATGTAGGAGGTGCCCATGTCGCCCTGGACGAAATTCGAGATCCAGCCCCAGTACTGGACCAGCAACGGCCGATCGACACCGAGCGTGTGATTGACCACGTCGACGGCACGTTGATCGGCGAACGGCCCCAGTATGGCGCGGCCGACATTTCCGGGCAGCACCTGGCCGCCCAGAAACACCATGACGCTGAGCAAAATCAGCGTGACGAGCGAAAGAGATGTCCGCCTGACAAGGAAGGAGAGAATGGCTGATACTCCTTGTGGAGCCAGCCCCCAGGGAAGGAGCTGGCTGTTTGAGAATTGGCTTTCGCTTCCGCTCAGGATTTCGATGCTTTGTCGAGGTACAGCTGCGACATGGGCGTCGGCTGCACGCCCGTCACGCCTTTCGCGGTCGGCACCAGCGTGTCGTAGAAGTATCCGAAGATAACCGGCGTTTCCTCGAGCAGCAGGTTCTGGATCTTGCCGGCGGCCGCCTTCTGCGCCTCCAGATCGAGGGCCGCGATATAGCTGGTCGCCAGCGTATCGTAGGTCGGGTTCTTGAAGTGCGCCGCATTCCAGGTCCCGTCGCTCTTCAGCGGCGCGGCCACGAAGACGTTCGGCACGCCGCGGTGGGAATAGTCGGTGATGCCCATTACCGAATCCAGCCAGTTCGATTTGCCGAACACCGCATCGCCGTAATAGCTGCCCTGATCGAGGATGTTGAGCTCGATCTCGATGCCGATCTCCTTGACCCAATTCTGGATGAGCTGGGCGTATTCGGGGATTTCCATATAGCGCTCGGTGGTCAGCGTCACCTTGAAGCCGGCGCCGGCGCCCGCCGCTTCCATCAACTGCTTGGCCTGGGCGATATCCTGCTTGCGCTGCGGCACGCTCGCATCGGTCGAAGGGTAGGCTGGAGCGAACGGGCTGTCGTTGCCGGCCACGGCGCGGCCTTTCATCAGACCGGCGACCAGCTTGTCGCGATCGAGGCAGAGCGCGATGGCGCGGCGCACGCGCGCATCCTTCAGCGGGCCGTCGTCGCAGCGCATGTGCAGTTGCTGATGCGCGGACGACTTCAGGCTGATGATATCGAAGTTCGGATCGTTGAGCAGGCCAACGCCACCCAGCGCCGACACTATGTTCACAATGTCTACCTGACCGCCCTGCAGCGCCAGGATCTGCGACTGCTCATCAGTGAAGAAGGTGAATTCGGTGCGACCGGGAAGCGCCTCTTCACCCCAGTAGTCGTCGTTGCGGACAAAGGAGGCCCCGACCTTTGGCGTGTACTTCTCTATTCTGAACGGGCCGGTGCCGTCGAAGCTCTTCTCGTAGTCGCCCTTGTAGCTGGCAGGCAGAATAATGGCGTTGTAATTGTCCGAGGACACCATGTAGGGGAAGTTGCCGTTGGGCCCGTCGAGGTGGAATTCCACCGTGTAGTCGTCGACCTTTTTGGTGGCGCCTTTCTGCAGGATGCCGGTGAACACCGACAGCGCGTTGGATGCATTGGCCGGATCGGCCAGCCGCTCGATGCTGGCGACGACGTCGTCGGCCTTCATCTCGGCGCCGGAATGAAATTTGACCCCTTGGCGCAGCTTGAACGTCCAGACATCACCCTTGTCGTTGGGTTTCCAGCTTTCGGCCAGCATTGGCTTCAGCACCAGGTCGGGACCATCGACGCAAAGGAACTCGCCGACCTGCTGCAATATCAAAAAGCCACCGGTGTCGGCGATGGTGACGGGATCGATTGCAGCCGTCGGCACGGTGACGGCGACACGGATGGTAGCGCCGGGCGCGCCTTGTGCCCGCGCCAGCGAGGCTATGCCCCCTAAGCCCGCGCCGGCAGTTATGCCGCCCAGCAGCGGCAGCGACAGGCCAAGCAGGCTGCCATGGCGGATGAAATCGCGGCGGCTGACACGGCCGTCGACAAGGCCGTCGATTAGATGGTTTTCGAGCGGAGAGCGGTTGCGCCGGATGAGATCGAGAATGCGATAGTTCTTGCTCATGAGTCTTTCCCCTATTGTTCTTTTGTTTCGTGAATGGTTGACGAGTTTCATGGAGTTCTCCCTTCATCGGCCCTCAACGAGAGCCATCGACCGGAACTCCAGCAT
>NZ_JBFUET010000042.1:2500-6149 GCF_056403815.1 Mesorhizobium sp. P2_E9 | reverse complement strand
CTGGTTTGCGCCAGGCGGGCCGTTTTATGTTTGGTTGCGGGGACAGGATTTGAACCTGTGACCTTCAGGTTATGAGCCTGACGAGCTACCGGGCTGCTCCACCCCGCGCCAACCCTAGGCAAGCATCTGCTTGCCGATCTGAGCAAGCGTTTGCTTGCGTAGTCTGCGATCGCCTGAGGCGATTGCGGTATTGGTAACCACCAAATGAAAGGGCCGCTTACGCGGCCCGTGGTCCCTTGGCGGGCCTTGTTCGTAGAGAGAAGATTTCACTCACGTCCGCTTGGATGTGAGTTCAACGTGCATTTAGCAGACCTGGCAGCGACCTACTCTCCCGCGTCTTGAGACGAAGTACCATCAGCGCTGGAGCGTTTCACGGCCGAGTTCGGAATGGGATCGGGTGCAGCCGCTCCGCCATAACCACCAGGTCGGCAAAACGCACGTTGTTCGAGAAGCTTTTTGAGCGAATAGCGCTGAGAGAGTAGCCAATAGGGAGATCCCTATCGTGGTGCTCTCTCGGAGCTGTTCGCTGGTCTTGTTGTGCCATCCATCTAACTTTGTCAGATGGGCATAAGGAATGAGAACGATCAAGCCGATCGAACTATTAGTACCGGTAAGCTTCAAGCGTTGCCGCTCTTCCACACCCGGCCTATCAACGTGGTCGTCTTCCACGGTTCTCAGGGAATACTCGTTTTAAGGTGGGTTTCCCGCTTAGATGCCTTCAGCGGTTATCCCGTCCGGATATAGCTACCCTGCTATGCGGCTGGCGCCACAACAGGTCCACCAGAGATCCGTCCATCCCGGTCCTCTCGTACTAGGGACAGATCCTTTCAATATTCCTACACCCACGGCAGATAGGGACCGAACTGTCTCACGACGTTCTGAACCCAACTCACGTACCGCTTTAAATGGCGAACAGCCATACCCTTGGGACCTGCTCCAGCCCCAGGATGCGATGAGTCGACATCGAGGTGCCAAACAACCCCGTCGATATGGACTCTTGGGGGTCATCAGCCTGTTATCCCCGGCGTACCTTTTATCCGTTGAGCGATGGCCCTTCCACGCGGGACCACCGGATCACTATGACCGACTTTCGTCTCTGCTCGACTTGTCAGTCTCGCAGTCAGGCAGGCTTATGCCATTGCACTCAGCGAACGATTTCCGACCGTTCTGAGCCCACCATCGCGCGCCTCCGTTACTCTTTAGGAGGCGACCGCCCCAGTCAAACTACCCACCATACATTGTCCCGGACCCGGATAACGGGCCGCGGTTAGACATCCATAGTAATAAGGGTGGTATTTCAAGGGTGGCTCCACCTGAGCTGGCGCCCAGGTTTCAAAGCCTACCACCTATCCTACACATGCCACTACGAATGCCAATGTAAAGCTATAGTAAAGGTGCACGGGGTCTTTCCGTCTAACCGCAGGAACCCCGCATCTTCACGGGGAATTCAATTTCACTGAGTCTATGCTGGAGACAGCGGGGAAGTCGTTACGCCATTCGTGCAGGTCGGAACTTACCCGACAAGGAATTTCGCTACCTTAGGACCGTTATAGTTACGGCCGCCGTTTACTGGGGCTTCGATTCAGAGCTTGCACCCCTCCTCTTAACCTTCCAGCACCGGGCAGGCGTCAGACCCTATACGTCGTCTTGCGACTTCGCAGAGCCCTGTGTTTTTGATAAACAGTCGCTACCCCCTGGTCTGTGCCACCCTCCTCTACTTGCGTAGAAAAGGGTCACGCTTCTTCCGAAGTTACGCGTGCAATTTGCCGAGTTCCTTCAGCATAGTTCTCTCAAGCGCCTTGGTATACTCTACCAGACCACCAGTGTCGGTTTCGGGTACGGTTTATAAGGAGGAGCTATTTCCTGGAACCACGCAGCAGCCCGTTCAATCCGATAAGATTGGACTACCTCAATGATCCGTCACTACCTCCAAGCCCACGAATATTAACGTGGTTCCCATCGACTACGCGTTTCCGCCTCGTCTTAGGGGCCGGCTAACCCTGCTCAGATTAGCTTTAAGCAGGAACCCTTGGTCTTTCGGCGGGGGAGTCTCTCACTCCCCTTACGTTACTCATGTCAGCATTCGCACTTCTGATACCTCCACCACCCCTCACGGGTATGGCTTCATCAGCTTACAGAACGCTCCGCTACCGCTTGGCCCTTGCGGACCAAACCCTAAGCTTCGGTGTATGGCTTTAGCCCCGTTACATTTTCGGCGCAAAGACCCTTATTTAGACCAGTGAGCTGTTACGCTTTCTTTAAATGATGGCTGCTTCTAAGCCAACATCCTGGTTGTTTTGGGATCCTCACATCCTTTCCCACTTAGCCATAACTTGGGGACCTTAGCTGTAGGTCAGGGTTGTTTCCCTTTTCACGACGGACGTTAGCACCCGCCGTGTGTCTGCCGACTAGTACTCCCAGGTATTCGGAGTTTGGTTAGGTTTGGTAATCCGGTGAGGACCCCTAGCCCATCCAGTGCTCTACCCCCTGGGGTATTCGGTCGACGCTCTACCTAAATAGATTTCGCGGAGAACCAGCTATTTCCGAGTTTGATTGGCCTTTCACCCCTAGCCACAAGTCATCCCGAACTATTGCAACAGTTATGGGTTCGGTCCTCCAGTAAGTGTTACCTTACCTTCAACCTGCTCATGGCTAGATCACTCGGTTTCGGGTCTAATGCGACGAACTGAACGCCCTATTCAGACTCGCTTTCGCTGCGCCTACACCTAGCGGTTTAAGCTTGCTCGTCACACTAAGTCGCTGACCCATTATACAAAAGGTACGTGGTCACCCTTGCGGGCTCCCACTGTTTGTAGGCAATCGGTTTCAGGTACTCTTTCACTCCCCTTGTCGGGGTGCTTTTCACCTTTCCCTCACGGTACTAGTTCGCTATCGGTCATGCACGAGTACTTAGGCTTGGAGGGTGGTCCCCCCAATTTCAGACAGGATTTCACGTGTCCCGCCTTACTCGAGGACGATTGATTGCATTACGCGTACGGGGCTGTCACCCACTATGGCCCTACTTTCCAAAAGGTTCCGCTTGTCTCTCAATCGCCACTGGCCTGGTCCGGGTTCGCTCGCCACTACTTCCGGAGTCTCGGTTGATGTCCTTTCCTACGGGTACTTAGATGTTTCAGTTCCCCGCGTTCGCCACTTTACCCCTATGTATTCAGGGTAAGTTACCTATTATCGATACTTGGAAACCACAGCAGCAAGTCACCCTGCTGCTCTGATTTTCCAAGTACCTTAGGTGGGTTTCCCCATTCGGAAATCTACGGATCAAAGGGTATTCGCACCTCCCCGTAGCTTATCGCAGCGTATCACGTCCTTCATCGCCTGTGCATGCCAAGGCATCCACCAATTGCCCTTAAGACACTTGATCGTTCTCATTGCCAATGCCCATCCGCGCAATCCGAAGGATTGTCGCTTCAGCCTCTCCCTTGCGGAATTAGCGTCCGCGCAATCCGAAGGATTGTCGCCTGAACCAGATCCTGTGCGGGATCCAATTCGATGTCATTGGCACAAAAAGACCAGCTTCTCGAGATCGGTTCGAGGGTGCGGTTAGGCAAACCCATCATATGCAAGGGATTGAGCGTCCCCGGCGACAAATCACAAACCTTTCGGCTCATGAAGTTCGAACAAATCTTCT
>NZ_JBFUET010000041.1:0-8018 GCF_056403815.1 Mesorhizobium sp. P2_E9 | reverse complement strand
CATCCGCCGCGTTCAGCAGCACGGCTTCGTCTCCATTCTTGGACGCTCAATGCGCTTGTGCAGGGCCTTCGCGGGAAAGTCCGTCGCCTTCAGGCCGACCGCAACGGACGGCCTATTCGACGCATGGTTCAGACATCAGAAAATAGAAACCATCGACCTCAATACCCTGGCTCGATAGAATGCAAAACTGTTCGCGATGTCCTCGCACACCTGTTCGCGATGTCTCCGGTCCAAACAAAGGGGAGAAGGGAGGCCAGAGCCAGCGCTCACCCCTGCCCCGGATACGGCGTGCCGTCCTTGTGCAAAAACCGGCCATCCGAACTCGGGCTCATCATGTCGATGTCGGAGCATGTGATGACATCGTCCGAGTTGCGCGAGCCGACTTCCAGGTAGCGCGCCGTGACCGACGAGCGGTTGATCATGTGATGGCCATTGCCGCTGTTCTTGGCGAAGGCAGCACTATCGCCGGCCCTGAGCAGCGTCTCGCCGCCATCCTCGACCAGCGTCAACTCGCCTTCCAGCACATAGACGAGCTCGTCCTCATGGCTATGCCAGTGGCGCTGGCTCGACCAGCCGCCGGGTGGGAGTGTCATCAAATTGACGCCGAAATCGGTGAGACCGCCGGCATCGCCGAGGCGCTGGCGGGTGCGGGTGGCGCAAGGGGCGTCGAAGGGCGCGGGGTAGCCGGAGCCCTGGCGGATGGGGACGGCTGAGAGGTCGATCTTGGGCATGGGTTCTCCCTCGATTTTTGTGTTTACGTAGCGCCCTACGGCGCCCCCCTCTGTCCTGCCGGACATCTCCCCCACAGGTGGGGAGATTGGCAGCTTTGGCGCCGGCTCTTTTCTTTTCAACGATGAAAATTGGCGAAGGCCGCGATGACGGCCAATCTCCCCCCTCGTGGGGGAGATGTCCGGCAGGACAGAGGGGGGCGCCGTAGAGCGCTGATCTTGGACCGTTCGCATTCCTCTGGCACGGATCGCCCCCAATGCACCCGCCACTCTCAATGACAACACCCCGCCCCATACTGCAGCTGCTCGCGCCAATCCGGCCTTCCCTCCGGCGTAAAATCCATCAGGTTCCACAAGATCTCGCAGGTGCCGATGGCGCGCGGGTCCTGGCCGGGTTCGGGTGGCGCGAAGCCAAGCTCCGACGACCAGAAATGGCGGATGCCGTCACCATCGCGGTGGAACACCGACAGCAGCGGCATCTGCGCACCGTCAGCCGTCTCCGCATTGTAGTCGCGCTTGAAGCTGTTGGCGGCCGACGACAGCAACCGCATGTTGCGCCAGCCACGATCGCGGCCGAGCGTGGTGAGATTTTCCAGTCCGGTCTTGGCCACCACCGCAAAATTGAAGCCGGCGGCTTCGAGATGGCCGACGGCGCCGTCGAGCTGATCGAGCAGCGCCGTGCAGGACGGGCATGGCTGGTCCGGCCGGGCGAGCTTCGCCGTGCCGCCGCTCGCCGCCACATCGCGCGTCTCCTGCGGATGGCGCGGAAACATCATCTGGTAAAGGATGAGCGCGCCCTTGCCCGGCGCGAACAGCTCCGACAGTTTTGTCTTCGCCGGCTTGCCGTCGGCGCCGAGCGTGTCGAAGACATAATCCTGGCGGATCAGCCCGCCCGGCGGCAAAGTGCGCCGGGCCTCGGCCACGGCTTCCATGGCGCGGCGCAGCTCGATTTCCTTCTTCAAGAGCTTTTCGCGTGCGGTGCGGTATCTGGCGGATTCGTTGGGAAAGGTGATCATGGTCGGCTCCTTGGGTCCGCGCGCCGGCGTCCCGGCGCGGTTGCTCTGCGACCCAAGGACGTTTGGCGAACACCGGTTCCCGACATTTTTTGCGGATGGCGCACGGCGATTGCTTGCGGAACCTCCGCGGCTTCCCGGCATTCTCACGGCAAGGTAAAGCGAGCCATGGGGGATAAAATGCACGACGACGAGATCGACCTGCGCTGCCCGCAAGTGGTGGCCGACAATGCCGCCAAGGGGCTTCGGCTGCGCAAGCAGTTCGGGCGTGGCGGCACCGAGATCGGCGTGGCGCGGGCAACGGAACTGAAGAACCGCGAGAAGCTCGCCCCGTCGACCATCCGCCGCATGGTCAGCTACTTCGCCCGCCACGAGGTCGACAAGCTCGGCAAGAATTACGGCAATGAGGACAATCCGTCAGCCGGCCACATCGCCTGGCTACTGTGGGGTGGCGACGAGGGCCGCGCCTGGGCGCTCGAGCTCAAGCAGAAGATCGGCAACGCACCGGATATCTGAACGCCGCCGGCCCTTCGCTATGGCTCCGGGCGTTCGTCGCTTCAATCGACAAATCGTTGTCGATTGATCGGCTTCGCCGACCGCTTCTCACCCAGTCCAATCGACCTCGAACATGCCGAGCCGTTGATAGAGCCTGACAGCGGCGGGATTCTCGGCGGTATTGGTCTTCAGGTCGACACGGTCAGCGCCCCGTTCACGAAAACTGGCAAAGGCCTGCCACATCAGCGCCTCGCCAATGCCCTTGCCGCGCGCCTCGGGATGAACGGCGAGATCCTTGACGAAGGCCGAGGTCCAGCACAGCGCTGCCGCCGCCAGCCGACCCTTGGCGTCGATGACCAGGAAACACAGCGCCGGGTCGAATTCGGGATCACCTGAAATACGCGGCCACCATTCGTCGAACGGGCCGTCGGTGCCGTCGTCGAACACGTCGCTGAGCAGCGCATGCAAAGGCGGTGCGTCGCCGGGCTCGAAGCTGCGCATGGCAAAACCATCCGGCCAGTGCGGTGCAACCAGCGTCTCGTCGAGGATCTTGCGCAGCCGGATATCGTTCAGGGCCGGCGGGCGCGGTTCGGGCATCGCGCTCAGGCGTCGGGCTGCAGGCGGTGCCGCGTGCGGTCGACACCGAGGCCGGTCGCCTCGAGCAGGCCCTTGCGCTTGGCGTCGAAATAATAGCCGGTCTGGTAGAGCCAGTCGGCCTTCTTGGCATTGCCGTCGGCCACCAGCCAGGCGCCGCGCAGATATTTGACCGCGTATTTCAAATTGGTTTCGGCGTCGAACAGGCCCTTGGCCGGCCCGTCATAGCCCATGCCGCGTGCCGTCGCGTGCTTGATCTGCATCAGCCCCCAATGACCATTGTTGTAGGCCTTGGGGTTGAAGGTGCTCTCGCGGTTGACGACATGGCGCACCAGATCCACCGGCACCTGGTAGAGGGCGGCGTATTTGACGATCAGCCGGTCGACGTCACCGCGCATGCCTGTGTGCTCTTCCGGAGCGGCAGGGCTGAGCGGCGCGGACGGGAACTGCACCAGGGCAGCCGGGTTCTGTGGCACGACATAGGCCACTTGCTGCACGCCCGGCAGTTTCTGGCCGCTGCCGGCAACCGCCGGCACGATGAGCCCGGCGGTGGAGTAGGTCTCGGCCGCCTTGACAGTCTGGCCCGCCTTGCTCGGCGGCGGCGCCTGCCAGGCATTGGCGGTCATGACAGTGGGCACGGCCGGTGCCGTCGGCGTCGCCCCGGCAAAGGCCGCGGTCGCGGCAGCCGGCTGGGCGGCGGGATCAAGCGCTGGCGCGGCAGCCGGGCCAGGTGTCAACTCAGCCGTCTGGACGGGGGCGATGCCCGAGGATTGCGGCAGCACCGAAACCGTCTCCGGCAGCGGAATGGTGAAGCCGGCATCGCTGCCGGCAACGGTCGCGGTTTCGGTCAGGGCAGGTGCTGCCTTCATCTGCGAGGTCGAGGTGCAGCCGCTGATGCCGGCCGCCGCCATGATCACGCCGATCGCGATAAGGGTATGTTTTGCTGGCAAGCCGCGCACGGGTCCGGTTCGTCGGGTGTTAAGAAATCCCTTACACCAGCGATTCAGGGCCGGCAATCGGGGCCATCAGGTGGTTTTCGGGTGGCGGGACTCGGGCCGAACTGCCATATTGTTCCTGATATGTACTGGCGCAAATGCCGGTTTTCGCCACTTTGCGGAAAGGAACGCAACATGGAAACGACAGCTTCGATCACAGCCGGCCACGCAGTGTTAGAAACAGTGATCGGTTTCATGGGCATAGCCTGGAGCGAAAAGGGCCTGATCCGGCTCTGCCTGCCCGAACGCAGCCGCGAATCCGTGGAACGGCGGCTGATGCGCCACGCCGGCGTTTCAGCCTCGACCGTCCAGCCGCCATGGGTGGTCGACCTCATCGCTTCGATCAAGGCTTATGCAGCCGGCGAGGACGTCGATTTCTCCGACGTGCCGGTCGATCTCGACGGCATCGACGATTTCCGCCTCGCCATCTACGACGCGGCACGCAAACTCGGCTATGGGCAAACCACCACCTATGGGGAACTCGCCAAGCGCGCCGGCCAGCCCGGCCTGCCCCGCGAAACCGGCGCTGCGCTTGGCGCCAATCCGGTGCCGCTGGTCATCCCGTGCCACCGCATCCTCGCCGCCGGCGGCAAGATCGGCGGCTTCTCGGCGCCCGGCGGCTCCGTCACCAAGGAGAAGATGCTGGCCATGGAAGGCGTGCGCGTCGGCCCACCGCCGCCGGCGCAGGTGTCCTTCGGGTTCTGAGCCGCCGACCACTCGATGTCAGGGGAAGAACGGCCAGAAGATTGCGGCCGTTCTCTCGGAGGCTCCCTCTTAGGTCCTGCGGATCAGGTCGAGATTCGTCGCCATGTCAGCCCCACTTCATCTCACCCTTGGCGACCTTGGATCCGATATCGAGGGCGACGCCCATACCGAGGCCGGGGAAGCGTGCCTCCATGGCGGCCTTTAGCGCGGCGCCGTCGGCCGCCTTGCTCAATTCTTCCTCGAAGGTGAGAAGATAGGACTTTGTGAATTCCACCGCCGAAGGACCGGTTGCGGCATCGGGGGCCATATGGCCAGGCACCACCACGGCGGGCTTGCGGGCGGCAATCGCCTCCAGCGTCTTGACCCAGGCGGCGCGGCTTTCCCTGGTCTGCGTGTCGGCGGTCCAGACATGAACGCCAGCGAAGATCATCACACCACCGAACACGGCGTTGAGCGACGGCACGAACAGGTAGCGGCGGTTGGCGAGTCCTTCTTCCGCATTGACGATCTCGATCGTCTCGCCGTCGACACTGAGCGTTGGGCCGTCGAATGCTTCGGGCAGAACGATGTCGGACAACGCCTGGGGGCCGTTTTCCTTCAATTGCGGGCTCCAGACCGCGAGCTTTTTCTCCACACTGCTTTTGATGGCTTCGAGCGTGGCGGAGGCAGCAATCACTTTTGCCTCCGGGAAGGCTTCCCGCACCGGCTTCAGGCTGAAGTAGTAGTCTGGATCGGACTGGCTGACATAGATGGTCGTCAGCTTCTTGCCGGTGGCCTTGATGGCCTCGGCGAGCGCCTTGCCGTCCGGATAGGTGAAGCCGCCGTCGATCAGCAGGGCCTCGCTTGGCCCGGACACCAGCACAGGCGCGCGGAAGAAGCCGTTCGGACCCGCCGGGAAATGTTTCCAGCCAAGCGTGGTGCCGGCGGCTTGGCCGCGCTCGGTGGCGGCGAATACGGCGGTTGCGCCGAGGGCCAATGAGGTCTTCATGATCTGTCTCCTCGTGAACATGGAATAGCTCCTTTGACTGAAATGGGGGCAGGCCGCGTGGCGTGACCGGCTGTCCGAGAGGGAAGAGCGCAAGCCACGGTGCGCCCCGATGGAGAGAACAGCGCAGAGGTAACGTCCCTGGATTAATTGATAAATCTCCTATAATAATACAGACTGTATGCTGTAGACTTACAATCAAACTGACAGCGTCCCGTGGAACCAATCAACCTCAACCGCCTCGCCTATTTTGCTACGGTCATCGACGCAGGCTCGTTTACCCGGGCAGCCGAGCGACTTGGCATCACGAAAGCCGTCGTCAGCCAACAGGTCGCCCGCCTTGAAGCCGAACTGCAGACCACGCTTCTCGTGCGCACGACGCGGAGGCTCGAGCCGACCGAAGCAGGCCGTCTTTTGCATGCACGATGCGTCCTGATCCTGCGGGACGTTGAAGAGGCCGTCGCCGAAGTTGGCGAGGGCAACACCGAAGTGGCCGGCGTGCTGCGCGTTTCTGCGTCCAATGACTATGGCGCGATCGTGCTGGCCCCGATCGCCGCCCGCTTTCGGCAGAAATTTCCTGCCTGCAGCGTCGAACTGTTCATTTCCGATGCGATAATTGATTTGATCGGCAACAAGATAGACCTGTCCATCCGGGTCGGCTGGCTGGAAGACTCCAGCCAGCAGGCGCGACGCATCGGCACCTTCCGGCAAATCCTGGTCGCATCGCGGGATTTCGCCGCCGGGGTCAAGGTAGACGAACCGGAAGACCTTTCTTCCTTGCCGCTCGTCGCCAATTCCGTCCTTCGCAAGCCGTTCACCTGGAGCTTCAGCCGAGGCGATTTCGAGCGGCGCACCATCACCATGCGCGAGACGTTCTCCATCAACTCCACCCCGGCCGTCCTGGAGGCGACGCTCGCCGGCGGCGGACTGGCGGTTCTGCCGGACTATCTGGTCGTCGATTATCTATCGCAGGGCCGTCTCGTCCATATGCTCCCCGACTGGGCGCTACCCTCCGGCGGCATTCACGTCGTCTATCCGGCGGCGCGCTTTCGCCCGCAAAAAGTGACGCGGTTCGTGTCCATGCTCATGGAACAAATCCAGGATTGAAAACAATTTTGTCCCAGAGGCGCAGTCATTCGACTGAGCGAAGGCTTCCGGCTCCGGTTGATGAGTCCGCTAGTAGTCACTGAAGAATCGCCGGCGAAAATGCCGGCCATTGTCCGGCCGCTTGCAGTTGTAGACCGGGCAGGATTTGGTGTCGGCGCTCGGCACATAGGCGCGCGCCCTCACCTCGCCCATGGTGCAGAACTGCTGGCTCTCTACATAACGGTCGTAGAGCGGCAGCCCCGGCACGCGCGTCGACTGGTAGCGCAGGATGACCGCGCCCTGCCGCGCGATCGTCGACTGCACCTTGCCGCAGCTCATATGCGTCGGGTCATAGCGCGAGATCGCCTGCGCCTCGGCGGCCACCAGCGTCAGGCAGGCGGCAAGCACTATGGTTTTCATGGTCTCCTCCCCTGATCCGCCGCCCCAGGGACAGCGATCTGCCGCAACGGTTTCACCAGATTGGGGCGGCCGTTAGGCGGTCTTCGCATCACGGCTTTCTCACGCAGTCTTGTTTTTGCTGCGAAACCAGCCTATATCAGCCCCATTGATATTTCGGCCGATCGATCCGGGCCTCGCGATCTTCGCGTTTGCTGACGTCTATCTCCAAAATCTCGATGCACACCGGCTGGACATTGGTCTGGTCAAACTAAAGCAAATGTTGAAGGACTATCTAAAATGGCAACTGGAACGGTCAAGTGGTTCAACGCCACCAAGGGCTTCGGCTTCATCCAGCCTGACGCGGGCGGCGCGGACGTTTTCGTTCACATCTCCGCAGTCGAGCGCGCTGGACTGTCGACGCTGGTCGAAGGCCAGAAGATCAACTTCGAGATCGAGCAGGACCGCCGCACTGGCAAGTCGTCCGCTGGATCTCTGAGCAAGGCAGCCTGATTTTGCGAATGGCGCGCGCCGGGCGAGAGCCCGGGGCGTGCGGCAAGTCACGGATGTACTGACGGTCGCGCGAGAAGCGCGCCCGGAGCGGAAAGACCCGATACGCTGGAACAGCAGATAGCTGCCAGCCCGGACCGGACGCTCCCAATCAGGCTACCAAGGATGGGAAGGCGGGATTTATCCCGCTTCAGACTGCTGACAAACCCCGTCGATTTTCGGCGGGGTTTTTTTGTTATGTGATTGAAGTGTCTTGGAATGTTTGTGTCAGGAGATTTTGACAGGAGGCGTAGGGCCTCATGCGAGGGCCGGTTTGGGSTTYGGCCATAGGCAAAGGGCGATCTTTTTGATGTTCTGGGCGGCGGCGGCGATCAGGCACTGGCAGGCGACCCTGATGAGACTTCGGAACCGCGCATAGCGGTGACCATGCAGTTGCTTGGCGTCGGCGAAAGAGCGTTCAACGGTTTCCTTACGGCGACGGTAGACGGCCTTGCCCCATGCGGTGAGCCGG
>NZ_JBFUET010000040.1:0-8109 GCF_056403815.1 Mesorhizobium sp. P2_E9 | reverse complement strand
TGTGGAGGGAGATGCCGGAAGGGGCGACGACGACGCCGCCATTCAAGTAGAGATACGAGCTGTTCAGCGTCAGAGCGGTTCCGAGCGTCAGCGTCCCGCTGTCAGTGAGATAAGCGCTGTTCAAGACCAGCGAATTGGCCGCCGCCGCCCCGGTGATCGTCGCCGCGCCAGAGGGCACGCTATTCAGCGAGGCGTCGTCCGACGAGGTCGGCACCGTCCCCGTCACCCAGTTCGCCGCCGTCGACCAGTYCCCMGTCGCGCCGAAAAGCCACGATACGCTTGCCATGACCCGCTCCTGCTCGCTTTCGTCTTCTCTGAGCTACCCCTCGAAAAGCCAGATGAAGTTTAGTCGTCGTCAAAATCCCACTTGTTGGGGATATTCTAAGACTGAGCGTCGCATTGCCCAATGACAGTCAGTCGCCGGGCGCACACGGTGGTCGGAGTTTGCACGTGCCAAGGCACCCTGTTCGCGCCAAGGCAACGCGCCCACGCAGTCTGAGCGCGTTAACCACTCAAACATTCACCTCTCCGAAACTACCGTAGAGTAGCTCCCCAGCCTTTTTCTCGTATATTAGCAATATCTGAATAACCGCGCTGAGTCCAATATTCAATTCAGAAAGTTCAGTGCTCGAATGGACGAGTCTCTTCAGAGACGCGGTTGGACGGGTTCGACCGGAGCGGGGGAAGGCTCGCGAGTTACAGCGGCTGGATGCGCCCGAACTCGTCCACGAACCAATAGGGCTTGAGGTCGGCAGCATTTGAGAGGTTCGACAGCGCCACGAGCATGCCAAAGACGACCAGCCGCTTCATCCGATGATCCTCCGCGTTCCTTCGACGCCCTCCAGGCCGAGTTCGGCGGGGTCGGGGACCGTCGTTGCGAAAATATCGAGATAGTTTCGCCGTTTCCTGGGCGATGCCTGGACGAGCTTTTCGACATTCTGAGAAACTGTTTCCTTGAGGCGTTCAGCGCTAGGTTTCAGGCTTTCTTCGGCAACCTTAATCCTAGCGTCGATCGCCGCTACCTCCGGTTTCTCCTCCGCTTCGTTTCCAGCTCGGCCACTCGATGCCTTAGCGTGTTTCGGTTTTGGCAGGCTGGCGTTGCTATTCACGGTGCGGGTTGCGGCTCCTTTGTTACCGGCGCCGCTCTCGCTGTCGCAGCGACAGTCGGCATCACCGCAGCGCCGTGTAGATGTTAGCGCTTTCCCGGCTCCCACTGAAAGCTGAATCGACATGCCGTAGCCGCGGCAATCTCTAGGAAATGCCAGCGACAAAGAGCGCTCTGGGCCGAAATTCGTCGCTTGGCCGGCGGCCATGCCGACCGGTACTGGCGCCTATTTCAGACCCGAAGATGTCATTGCGGTTGGCGCCCCGAAGGTCTCATTGGGTCAAGATACGACATAATAAAAGGTCAGCTTTTGGCGCTTAGCGGACCCTTTGGGCCGCGATCATGGCGCGCCGTTTAATTAGCCACGATGTTAGCATGAGCGACCCACCAGCCAATTGTCGACTTTTGACCGTTCCGCACATTCCTAGGGCTGCAACTCCTCTTGGTCCCGCTCAAGCGAAGAGTCAGGGCAGCAACACGATTGAACGTACCAAATAGATGGACTGTGGGCGGTACTCTGGCTTGACGTTTCGCCATCATGGGTGAACGGTAGCGGCAACCCGGCACCGCGCGGAGAGGCACGTTATGATCAAGATGATCAAGGCTGTCTTGGGTTTTCTTCTGCTGCCTTGGCTTGTCATCCTGCCCGTGGTCGCAGTGACACCGGCGATCGCAACCGATTTCAGCAAGCCCGGTCCTTTCGCGGTCGGTCTTCAGAAGTTCACGATACCCGACGTGACTGGTGAGCACCCGCTGGAAACATGGGTCTGGTATCCCGCTGCTGGTCCTGCGCCAGATCCCGCAGGTGCGATCCTGAAGACGACACCGGACGCACCGCCGGCAACGACCGGTCCCTATCCACTGCTTGTGCTGATCCCCGGATCCTCGATGCCGGGCATAGCCTACACCCGCTGGGGCCAGTTTCTCGCGACCTACGGGTTCGTCGTCTTCGCTTCGAGCTATGATACCGGATTCGACGTTCGCCGGTTGCTCTACTACCGTTCTGCCAATGTGGTTCGTGTGATCGGCTACGCCGATACACTCACAGCCCCGGGTGGCAAACTCGCTGGACTCATAGATACCTCCCACATCGGCGTCTGGGGGCATTCGTCGGGCGGAGCAACTGCGCTCCAGGCGGGAGGCGCCCGGATCGACTTTAAAGCACTGGATAGCTGGTGCGCTGCAAATAAGGCCGAGAAATTTGGCGACGCATGTCAATTTGTCGGTTTCGAGCCGACGATCGCCAAACTCTACGGCGCTGCAGACCCGTTTGCGGGGCCGATGCCACCCATTTGGGATAGCCGCGTGGCGGCGCTCGTTCTCGCAGCTCCGGGCGGCGAGTTGCAGGTATTTGGCACCACGGGCATTGCGGCTGTCAAAGTGCCGACGCTCATACTGGTCACTTCTGACGACGAGATGGTGAAGCCGGAATTCAATGCCCTATGGGCGCATGATAGCATCGGAAGTCGAGACAAGGCGCTGGCCGTATTCGACAAGGGTGGGCACATGATGTTCGCTTACGGTTCCGGTCCCGGTCCGCAGTTCGATCAAGCACAGACGCTGACCGCCGCATTCTTCCTCACTATTCTAAAAGGTGATTCCATCGGGCAGGCGGCCCTGCGACCCGGCGAAGCGTCGTTTCCGGGCCTCCGCTATAAAACGACCCTCCACTGAGCCGGCCGGACTCATAGCTGGATAGGTGGAGGGCGCTCGTGTGGCCAACGGCGACGCGTGGTCCGCTTGTGGCGCTTAGCGGACCCTTTGGGCCGCGATCATGGCGCGCAGTTTCGCGCGCGGAAGGAACGGCAGCTTTGCGCCGCATGCACGAACCCGCTTCGCGGGAGGGGCGCCTCGTTCTGAGATGGCGCGACAGTGCATTGGTCTTGAGCAGGTAGAAGCTGCGATCTGACCATGGGTTCCTTCAACGAGAGGAACTTGCCATGGATACTCTGTCGACCGTTGCACCGATCACGCCACTTCGCCAGCGCATGCAGCAAGACATGCTCATGCGGGGCTTGGGCCCCCATACCCAGCAGGACTACGTTCGTCACGTCCGGCGCTTCGCAGCCTTCCTCCGACGCTCTCCCGATACTGCGACGCCCGAGGACATCCGTCGCTTCCAGTTGTATCAGCATGAGAACGGCGTCGGGCCTGCGACCATCAACGGCGCGGTCTCGGCGTTGCGGTTCCTGTTCCTGGTGACGCTGAAGCGGCGGGATCTGGCCCGTGTGCTGGTGATCATGCGCCATCCGCGCAAGCTGCCGGACGTGCTGAGCGTGGAGGAAGCGGCGCGACTGCTCGAAGCAGCACCTGGCATCAAGTACAAGGCCGCGCTCGGTGTCGCCTATGGCGCGGGCCTGCGCGTATCGGAGGTCGCGCACCTCAAGGTCGATGATATCGACTCCACACGCATGCTGATCCGCGTCGAGCAGGGCAAGGGACGCAAGGATCGCAACGCCATGCTCTCGCCGCAACTGCTGGAACTGCTGCGGCTGTGGTGGCGCGAAGGCCGGCGTCGCGGGGTGATGCTTCCGCATGGCTGGCTGTTCCCGGGGCGCAGCTGCACCGATCCGATCTCGTCGCGGCAACTCCATCGCGCAGTTCAGGAGGCCGCCGAAGTCGCCGGCATCCGCAAGCGCGTCAGCCCGCATACGCTGCGGCACAGCTTCGCCACCCACCTGCTTGAGCAGGATGTCGACATCCGCGTCATCCAGGTGCTGCTCGGGCACAGCAAGCTCGAAACGACAGCGCTCTACACCAAGGTCTCGACCCGGACGATCCACGCGGTCGCAGGGCCGCTCGACCGGCTGATGGCGCTGATGGAGGATAAGTCGCCTCCCGGCTGAACCGTTGCGCGCGGACCTGGAGGTTGCCGACATCTTCCGTGCTGCTGGGCCCGCCTACCGGGCCGCCCATGCAGCGCATCTGGGCCAGCAGCAGCTCAAGGTGATGTCAGCGATCGAGAACTGCCGCACCGCAGCCCTTGGCGGTCACGTCGAGGCCTGCGAGGACTGCGGCCAATGGCGCATCGCCTACAACAGCTGCCGCAATCGGCACTGTCCCAGGTGCCAGGGCGCGGCCGCACGTACATGGCTCGCCGAGCGCGAAGCCGACCTGCTGCCGGTCGGCTACTTCCATGTCGTGTTCACGCTGCCGGCCGAAGTCGCCGACGTCGCCTTCCAGAACAAGGCGCTGGTCTACGACCTGCTGTTCCGCGCGGCATCGGAGACGATGCTGACGATAGCAGCGGACCCCCAGCATCTCGGCGCGCGCATCGGCACCACCGCCGTGCTCCACACGTGGGGCTCGGCGATGACGCACCATCCCCATGTCCACATGATCGTGCCGGGCGGCGGCATCGCGCTCGACGGGAAGCGCTGGGTCTCCTCGCGCCCGGCCTTCCTTCTTCCGGTGAAGGTGCTCGGCAAGCTCTTCCGCCGCCTGTTCCTCACCCGGCTGATCGCACTGCACGATGCTGGGCGGCTCGCCTTCTTCGGATCGATGGCGCCCCTCGCCGAGCGACGGGCCTTCCTACGCCACCTCGCTCCCGTCAGGAAGAAGCGCTGGGTGGTCTACGCCAAGCCGCCCTTCGCCGGTCCCGAGGCGGTGCTCGCCTATCTGTCACGCTATACCCACCGGGTCGCGATCTCGAACCGCCGTCTGATCGCCTTCGAAGAGGCTGGCGTCACCTTCCGCTACAAGGACTATCGCCGCGACGGCGCCGACCGCCAGCGCGTCATGACCCTCGCCACAGACGAGTTCATCCGCCGGTTCCTGCTCCATGTCCTGCCGCGCGGCTTCCATCGCATCCGCCACTATGGCCTGCTCGCAGGCGGCTCTCGCAAGGACTGCCTCGCGCTCGCCCGCCAACTGCTGGCGGCCGCGCCTGCCGTCACGAACGATCCTCCGACAGAACCGGACGACTTCCGCCCGCCGTGCCCGTGCTGCGGCGGGCGTATGATCGTCATCGAGGTGTTCGAACGGTGCAGGCAGCCGCGCGGACCGCCGGGCGCACGGACGAACCGGGAGAGCGCTCCATGACCCGGCATGGCCCGCTTCCTCGCACGACCGCGCCACGCCGGCGCGGGTCAATGGGAAGGTATGCGCGCATCGCTATGGCGCCGGTCGTCAGGCACGTGAAGCCCGTCGGCATCACCGCAAGAAGCTCTCCGACCTGGCCCAGAAGCCGCATGCTCGACCAGCCACCAGCGCCCCATGCGGACGTCCGCAACAGACGTTGGCACACCCCGAGACACAAATCCCCATAGCTCACCGCCTGCTGCCCGCGGGTTCCTGCATGAGAGGCTTTCGTACGCCTGACGGCACCCGAAACCCTTCAGCATGTCGGCCATAGAGGCAATTTTGTCTCTGCCCAGAAGCAGACATCGCGGATGACCATGCTGCAAGTCCGCCGGGCCGCATACGGTCAGCCGTCACTCCGGCAACCCCGCGATCCGCATGTGTCCGATCCAGCGCTCGAGAGGTCCGGGGGCGGTCCAATTCTTCTCCCACTGCTTGCGTTGTTTGCTGATGGAGTCGCCGGGCGAGTCTTTGAGGAAAACCGCAAGCGCTTCCTTTGCCTCCCGCTGGTTTCCCAGACAAGCGTAGATCCCCGCCAGCATTCGGTGTGCGCCGATCGGGATTGGGGACATTTTCCGCATCGCCGTTAGCGCAGCCCCGCAATCGTTCTTTTCATAGAGCGCCCAGCCCATGTCCCAGTTGTACCAGTCGGGGTAGAAGGGATCGATGCCTTTGGCCTGCTCGATCCGATCGATCGCTTCGTCGGTGCGGCCGGCAAAGAGCAGCGGGGCCGCACTGCCCTCGAGGATGTTCGAGGCGCTGGGGTTCAGGGCGATCGCCTGATCGAACTGCGCAATGGCCTGCCCGATCTCGCCGGCTTCACTATGGATTTGGGCGCGGATTTGATGCGCGTTGGCATCGTCCGGAGCGAGCAGGATGGCCTTGTCGGCGTACTCTGCGGCCCGCTTCAACGCCTCGTCGGGGTTGTTTTCCTGCTTGTGCCAGAATACCGAGTCAAAGCGATAGGACCAGGCCAGCCCGATATAGCCGAATTGGGAGTTCGGATCCGCTTCAATCGCCTTGAGGCTGAACTGCCGCAGCAGTTCGTTCCCTGCGGCAGAAAAATCCTTTTCGTTCGCGGCAGACCCCATCAGGAGATAACTGAGCGCGCTAACCCGGGCGGCGTCGCTCTGTGGCAAGGGTCGCTCGATCCTTTGCCCGACCCGAGCCGCAAGCGTGCGGATGATCTCCTCCTGGACGACGAAAAGATCGCCGATCTCCCGGTTGTAGGTGTTGGCCCAGATATGCGATCCGTCATGCGCATTCAGCAACTGGGCGGACACTTTCAGCCGGTCTCCGGCCTTCTGCTGGCTGCCTTCGAGCAGGTAGTCGACGCCGAGTTCTTCGCCAATCTGCCTGATGTCAACCGGCTTACCGCGGTACCTGAAGCTCGAGTTCCGGGCGATGACGGCATAAGTCTTGCTCCGCGCAAGCTCGGTGATGATCCCCTCGGCAACGGCATCGCTGAGATATCCCTTGTCCGCACCGGCACTCATGTCGTCGAAGGGAAGGATCGCAATCCTGGGCATGTCGCTCGAACGAACGGGAGCGGCTCGCCATATTTCCGCGCCGTAGTATGCGCCGACCGCTGCCGCGACGAGAACGACTGCAACCAGAATGAAGCCGCGCTGCGAGAATCGTGACTTGGCACGTTCCGTGCCGGCTGCGGCGTTTGGGGCCGCCGCGTCCGATGGATCGGCATTCAGTCGGTAGCCTCTCCGAGGGAGGGTTTCCACGATCACGTGCGCGTCGTCCGCCAATGCGCGGCGAATATCGGCAATGCATTGAGTGAGGCTGTCTTCGGTCACGAAGGTGTCGGGCCAAACCGCCTGCATAATCGCATCCTTGGACACGATTTCGCCCGGTCGCGCCGCGAGCACGGAGAGCACCTCGACGGACTGACTGCGAAGATTGACCGCTTTGCCTTCCACGGTTCGGAGTTCGTTGCCGTTCGCAAAAAAAACAAAACCGCGGAACGTGACCGTTTCAGCAGATTTCAGGTCAATTTCAGGGGCCGTTCGGGACATTTCACCCTCTTGGCGCGCTTCCTAGCATAGCCCATTCGGCCGCCGCCTCCAAGCGATCCTGGCGGCACTGGATTGGACAGGAGGCTGACATGAAACGGACCAGGTTCATCATCGCTCTCGCTCTCCTTTTGACAGCGCAGACGGCTGCAAAAGCGGATTCCCATATTGTGAATGCAACCGCGCATATTATTTCTCTTACATTTGCAAATGGCGGTATTGAAGAACGGCGCGAACAGAAACCCTTCGATACATACGCCCTCTGTCTCGCATGGAAACATCAGAAGGAATTCCTTCCGCCGGATCCGCCTGCTTTTATTTCTTTCGTATATTGTGCGCATACTGAGGCGACGCTCGCATCATCCTGAGCCGACGTTTCACGGGGTGGCGCGAATGTTTGGTACGAGCTGAGGCGGCGCCCTATCGAAGAACCGCAAGATTCCAGAAATTTGGAACTTCGCTTACGCGCATCATGGAATGTCAGTTTTTGTTCGCAATCCTGCCACCGATGACAATTCCTGGTACTTCAGCTGTCCACCCTTCGGCGACGTTGCCGAAGTGCAGCGGCAATCGGGTCACGTCACGGCGATACTCGCACCGACTTGAAGGTCCGCTATTGAAGATCCGAGGCCCGAAGCTGCCAGTCAGCTATTGATGCGGTGGACGGCTCTCCTCCCTTCCTGCGGTATGATCGCGGGATTAGAGCTGGAGGAGCGCTATGATGAGCAACGTTGCGACAATCGGTCTGGATATTGCGAAGTCCGTGTTTCAAGTCCACGGCGTGGATGCGGCTGGTGAGGTTGCAGTTCGCAGGAAGTTGACGCGTGGGCGCGTGCTGCCGTTCTTTGAGAGCCTGCCGCGTTGCCTGGTCGGAATCGAAGCCTGCAGTTCGTCGCATTA
>NZ_JBFUET010000039.1:0-9727 GCF_056403815.1 Mesorhizobium sp. P2_E9 | reverse complement strand
CCACAGGTCCGGCCGATACCGAAGCGCCGGCACAAAAGGCTCACATTCGCCCCAGGCGCTAGCGCCAGGCGCACGAACTCTTCCTTCTGTCTCATAGCGCTTCTGTCCTCGAATGGCATCCCGAACCCCCTCGCGCAAAAAGCGCAAAACTGTTCGCGATGTCCTCGCACACCTGTTCGCGATGTCACCGGTCCAAACACCCTTGTGGGAGAAGGTGTCGCCGAAGGCGACGGATGAGGGGTGTTCCAGGGAACGCCAACGCCTCACTCCGCTGGAACACCCCTCATCCGACCCGGCGCTGGCGCGCCGTGCCACCTTCTCCCACAAGGGGAGAAGGGAAGAACGGCGCTGGCGTTCGTCGGCCGGCAAGATAAGCTCCTTGCCAACCCAGGGAGAACCACATGAAAAAACAAGTCATCGAAGTGCCCGTCATGTCGGACAAGGTCCGCTCACTCGGCCTGCCCTGTTCGACGGCGGTGAAGGCCAACGGTTTCGTGTTCATCTCGGCGACGCCGCCGGTGGACATGGTGACCGGCGAGATGGTGCGTGGCGACATCGAAACGCAGACCGAGGCATCGCTGAAGGCGCTGAAACATTGCCTGGAAGCGGCCGGCACCTCGCTCGACAATGTGGTGATGGTGCGCATCTACGCCGTCAATTCCGGCTTCTACAACGCCATCAACCGGGTCTATGCGAAGTACTTTTCGACCAACCCGCCGGCGCGGAGTTTCGTGCCGGTGGCGTCATGGCCGATGGAGTTTGATATCGAGATCGAGTGCGTGGCGGTGGCTTGAGCTTTTCTTCTCTCGCCGTAACCACAGGGAGATCGTCATGACCAAGGAAATCGTCGAAGTGCCGGTGCTGTCGGCGGCGGTGCGCACGCTCGGCGTGCCGTTGTCGCTGGTGACCAAGGCCGCCGGGCTGGTCTTCGTCTCCGGCACACCACCGCTCGATCTTTTGACCGGCAAGCTGGTCAAGGGCGACATCGAGGTGCAGACCGAGGCGTCGCTGAAGGCGCTGAAACATTGCCTGGAAGCGGCGGGCACCTCGCTGGACAATGTCGTGATGGTGCGCATCTACGCCGTCAATTCCGGCTTCTACAACGCCATCAACCGGGTTTATGCGAAGTACTTCAGCGTCAACCCGCCGGCGCGGAGTTTTGTGCCGGTGGCGTCTTGGCCGATGGAGTTTGATATTGAGATCGAGTGTGTGGCGGTGGCTTGAGGGGCTTGGCTTCCAGGGAGACGGAAACGCTCGCTGGATGATTCTAACAAGGGCCAAGCATGGCGTGAGTCATGTGAAAGATAACGTGATTTCAACATCTTAGCGGAAAGAGGGTGAAAGATTCTTGTTTGTCTGCCCCATCGGATTCAGAAAAATATATGTCTGATAGACATAGAATGCGTCTGCTAGACATAATATCTGTTGCATGCCGTCCGAATCGTGGTATCTGTATTCCAAAGGACGGTATCACATGGACGGAAAACGATCTCGCGAAGCGCTGCTTGAATTCCTCGACTATCTTGCCAAAAAGGGCTTGATGAACAAGGCTACGGCTAGCGCCCGTAAAGCGGCCGCAAATAACGTTCTAAGCATCCTGGACGGCAATGAAGCCGAAGACGTCACGATTATTGATATCGATCAGCTTTTTGTGAGATATGCCAATCTTGCAGGCTCAAAATATAAGCCTGAGAGCCTGAATGTCTACAGAGGGCGCCTCAAAGCTGCGATTGAAGATTTCAAGAACTACCAAAACAACCCAATGACCTTCCGGCCTTCGGTGCAGTCAAGCGGGCGGAAGGTGACAGAACGTCCGAGAGTTGGGCAAGGCGAGGTTGATGCTACTGATCGTTCTGTCTCTCGCCCGATAGCTAGCGTTTCTAGTCCACCGCCTGCATCAGTCTCGATCTTGCCCATTCCTATAAGGCCGGATCTGGTAGTCCAGATACAGGGTCTTCCTTATGACTTGACGCCTGCGGAAGCGAACAAGATTGCCAATGTGATACGTGCGATGGCGTCTACAGAATAATCTCCCAGTCCAAATGGGAGATATTCTCAGCCCAGCTGAGAACCACGGGAGCCGCTGGCTCGGCGTCCAAAGCCGATGTCCAGCGGCCCTCTTGCCTGTCTAGATCAGGCCATGGAACAATAGCGCATAAATCCGATTGTCGCAAATCAATGACCGCTAACTGATTTGGTATTCAATGACCGCCCCAGACGCGACTCGGCAGAAAGAGGAATGGCGAGAGATTGACGCGATTTTCTCAGACTCAAAGAATACTTGGGTTATTCATTATTCTTGCGAAAGCTTTTATGATCGAGTGGAGGGGCGTTCGCCGAGAGTTACTTCCATTGCGGTTCGGAAACTAAGCGACGCGCAGACCCATTCTTTCTCTATTCATCAAATCGCTGAACGCCAAGGCGTGGCGTTCGGGGAGATCGAACAACATTACGATCGATTAGAGCGCCTCATGCTGGATGCGTTCTTCTCATTCGTGGGATCATACCGGAACAGCCACTTTATGCATTGGAATATGCGGGATGCGAATTATGGATTTGCAGCAATAGATCATCGGTATACGGTTCTCGGCGGTTTACCTATCGTAATTGACGACGAGCGAAAGCATGATTTGTCGAGAATAATCATAAATATATACGGGAAGGGGTATATAGCGCATCCGCGATTGGAGTCGTTAATTGAAAAGAATAAAATACGACCGTTGGACTTTATGACAGGAGCGCAGGAAGCAGCGGCATTCGAACAGAGAAATTTTAGCGGACTTCATCAGTCCACGTTACGCAAGGTGGATATTCTAGCGAATCTTGCAACCTTGGTTAAGGATCGCTCTCTTCAAACTAATACCACGCGCTGGGAGATGCATGGTGGCCGCATCCGAACTAGCGTCTCCTGGGTTCTTGAAAACAAGCTTGTTGCCTTTTTTGCGAGCATTGCGAGCATTGTTGGCTTGGGGTTGGCAATTTACGCTCTTAGGTAATAGCGCGGCCCCTCATCCGCCTGAGGGCACCTTCTCCCGATTGAACGGGGAGAAGAGGGCCAATTTCCTCACGCAAAATACTCCTGCAGCGGCCTGACCTCCAGGCTCCCGGCCTTCAACGCCGCGATCGCTTCCGCCACGGCCGCCGCACCCGACAGCGTCGTGTAATACGGCACCTTCTGCATCAGCGTTGCCCGCCGCAGCGATTTCGAATCCGACACCGCCTTCTGGCCATCCGTCGTGTTGAACACGATCTGGACCTGGCGGTTGCGGATGGCGTCTTCGATGTGCGGGCGGCCTTCCAGCACCTTGTTTATTTTCTCGGCGACGACGCCGTTTTCGGCGAGGAAGCGCTGTGTGCCTGATGTGGCCAGCACCTTGAAGCCGAGGCCGGCCAGGCGCTTGACCGCCGGCAATATGCCTTTCTTGTCTTCGTCGCGCACCGAGACGAACAGCGTGCCGGAGCGTGGCAGGTCGACGCCGGCCCCGAGCTGGCTCTTGGCGAAGGCCAACGCGAAATCGCGGTCGAGGCCCATGACCTCGCCGGTCGAGCGCATTTCCGGGCCGAGCAAGATATCGACGCCGGGGAAGCGGGCGAAGGGGAAGACGGCTTCCTTGACCGCGATGTGGCCGGGATTGCGCGGGTCGGGCATCGCGCCATAATGGGCGAAGGCGTCTTCCAGCGTCTCGCCGGCCATGATGCGGGCGGCGATCTTTGCGATCGGCCGGCCGATGGTCTTGGCGACGAAAGGCACGGTGCGCGAGGCGCGCGGGTTGACCTCCAGCACATAGACCGTGCCGTCCTTGATCGCGTACTGCACGTTCATCAGGCCGCCGACATTGAGCGCGCGGGCGAGGGCCGCCGTCTGGCGCTCCAGCTCGTCGACCAGTTCCGAAGGCAGCGAATGAACGGGGAGCGAGCAGGCGCTGTCGCCCGAATGGATGCCGGCCTCCTCGATGTGTTCCAATATGCCGGAGACGAAGGTCGCCTTGCCGTCGCAGAGGCAGTCGACATCGACCTCGATGGCGCCCGAGAGATAGGTGTCGAACAGCAGCGGATTCTTGCCGAGCAGCGTGTTGATCTGGCCGGTCTTGTCGTTGGGATATTTCTGCTTGATGTCCTCCGGCACCAGGCCGGGCACGGTGTCGAGCAGGTAGGATTGCAGCATGCCTTCGTCATGGATGATCTGCATGGCGCGGCCGCCCAGCACATAGGACGGGCGCACCACCAGCGGGAAGCCGAGCTCGCCGGCGACAAGGCGGGCCTGCTCGACCGAATAGGCGATGCCGTTCTTCGGCTGGCTGAGGTTGAGCTTGTGCAGCAGCTTCTGGAAGCGGTCGCGGTCCTCTGCCAGATCGATCATGTCGGGCGAGGTGCCGAGGATCGGGATGCCGGCCTTTTCCAGCGCGTCCGCCAGCTTCAGCGGCGTCTGGCCGCCGAACTGGACGATGACGCCGACCAGTTCGCCCGACGCCTGCTCGGCGCGCAGGATCTCCAGCACGTCTTCCGCCGTCAGCGGTTCGAAATAGAGCCGGTCGGAGGTGTCGTAGTCGGTCGAGACCGTCTCCGGGTTGCAGTTGATCATGATCGCTTCATAGCCGGCGTCGCGCAGCGCGAACGCGGCATGGCAGCAGCAATAGTCGAACTCGATGCCCTGGCCGATGCGGTTCGGCCCGCCGCCGAGGATGACCACCTTCTTGCGCGACGAGACCTGCGCCTCGTTGGCCAGCGCGCCGGCAAACGGCACTTCATAGGTCGAATACATGTAGGCGGTGGGCGAGGCGAATTCGGCGGCACAGGTGTCGATGCGCTTGTAGACGGGATGAACGTCGAGCTTGTCGCGGATCCTGGAAATCACTTCGGCATCGGTCTTGGTCAGTGACGCCAGGCGTGCATCGGAGAAACCCATCGCCTTCAGCATGCGCAGATTGACCGCATCCTGCGGAATGCCGTGCTCGCGGATGCGGGCTTCCATGGCGAGGATGCCGGCGATCTGCTCGAGGAACCACGGGTCGATCTTGCACATGGCGTGCACGTCTTCCAGCGAGGTGCCCATGCGGATCGCCTGCGCCACCATGCGCAGCCGGTCGGGCGTCGGCGTGCCGAGTGCCGCACGGATCGCATTGCGGTCGTCGGCATGGTTGGCCGCGACAGTGCCGTGGCCGAGGCCGGGGATCTCGATTTCGTCGAGGCCGGTGAGGCCGGTTTCGAGACCACGCAAAGCTTTCTGCAGCGATTCCTGGAAGGTGCGGCCGATGGCCATGACTTCGCCGACCGACTTCATGGCTGTTGTCAGAACCGGCTCGGCGCCGGGGAATTTCTCGAAGGCAAAGCGCGGGATTTTTGTCACCACGTAATCGATGCTCGGCTCGAAGGAGGCGGGCGTCGCGCCGCCGGTGATGTCGTTCTCCAGCTCGTCCAGTGTGTAGCCGACTGCGAGCTTGGCCGCGATCTTGGCGATCGGGAAGCCGGTCGCCTTCGAAGCCAAAGCCGATGAGCGCGAGACGCGCGGGTTCATCTCGATGACGACGAGGCGGCCATCGGCCGGGTTGACGGCGAACTGCACGTTGGAGCCGCCGGTCTCGACGCCGATCTCGCGCAGCACCGCGATCGAGGCGTTGCGCATCATCTGATACTCTTTGTCGGTGAGCGTCAGGGCAGGGGCGACGGTGATGGAATCGCCCGTGTGCACGCCCATCGGGTCGATGTTCTCGATCGAGCAGACGATGATGCAATTGTCCGCCTTGTCGCGGACGACCTCCATCTCATACTCCTTCCAGCCGAGCACGCTTTCCTCGATCAGCACTTCGGTGGTCGGCGAAGCGTCGAGGCCGGACTGGACGATGTCGTAGAATTCGGCCCTGTTGTAGGCGATGCCGCCGCCGGTGCCGCCCATGGTGAAGGACGGGCGGATGATGGCGGGCAGGCCGACATGGTCGAGCGCCTGCGCGGCGATCGCCATGCCATGGCTGATATAGCGTTGCTTGCGGTCACCTTCGCCGAGGTTCCAGCGGGTTTCCAGCGCGTCGAGCGCGGCGTCGAGATCGGCCGGAGCTTCGGCCTTGACGGCGGCGCGCTCGGCCTCATGCGTCTTGCGGTCGGTGTTCTTGACGTCGGTGGCGTTGGCCAGCATCGACTTCGGTGTTTCCAGGCCGATCTTCTTCATCGCCTCGCGGAACAAAGCGCGGTCCTCGGCCTTGTCGATGGCGTGCGCGTCGGCGCCGATCATCTCGACATTGTAACGCTCGAGCACGCCCATGCGGCGCAGCGACAGTGCGGTGTTGAGTGCGGTCTGGCCGCCCATGGTCGGCAGCAGCGCGTCGGGCCGCTCCTTGGCGATGATCTTGGCGACGACCTCGGGCGTGATCGGCTCGATATAGGTGGCGTCGGCCAGTTCCGGGTCGGTCATGATGGTGGCCGGGTTGGAATTGACCAGGATGACGCGGAAACCCTCTTCCTTCAGCGCCTTGCAGGCCTGGGTGCCGGAATAGTCGAACTCGCAGGCCTGGCCGATGACGATGGGGCCGGCCCCGATGATCAGGATCGACTTGATGTCAGTGCGTCTTGGCATGGCGAAGTTCCGTTTGGCGGGCGGCTTGCACAAAAAACCGGGACGGGAAGACCCGGCCGGTTGTGCTCGCGATTCTGGTATCAGGCTAGGTGGGCCTTATAGGGAAGAGTTTTGGCGGATGTAACCCCGAAAATGAGGGATTAGGCAGTGGGCAGTAGGGAGTAGGCAAGCCCTACTGCCTAGGCCCTACTGCCTTCGTCCCGACACCTAGTTCCCAAACGCCACCGTGTCCGTGATCTCGAAGCGTTCGGAGGCACCGATGCGGATCAGGTTCAGGCTGCCCTCGCGGGTGAAGCGGAATCCGCTTTGCCCGTTCGAGGCGGCTGGCAGACCGGCACGGAAGGAGATGACGCGTGTGCCGCCATCGGGCCAGGTGACGGTCACGTCGGCCTTGTCCTTGCCTTTATGCACGACGGTCGCGGCACAGCGCTCCATCGGCTGGCCGACATAGCGCGCGCAGGGGACCTCCACGCTACCCGGGGCAAGAGCTGCGGGCTGCGGGGGCAGGTCGGCGACGGTCTGCGTGTCGACGGCGGCATCCTGGACGGGCCCTGCGGGGTCGTCTCCGGTCGACGGGGTTGCAGCCGCGACCAGTGCCAGGCCGTAGGCGTCCTGCATGGCGGTGTCGGCGGCGGATTTCGCCGGCGTTTCCGGAGCGGCCGGATGGGCCACATCGCCGAGCCGCGCCGTCAGGTCCGGCGGCGGTAGGCTGGACTCGGCAGGCGTCGCGCCCTGAGCTCCCGTCGGCTGGTCGGTGTCTGGCACGGGCGCCGGATTGACGGGAACGAGGTAGCGTGCCGGCGTCCAGCCGGTGGCTTTCGGATTGTCCGATACAATCTTGCACCATTGATGTCCGTCAATGTCGTTGCAGCCGAGGTTGGTGACGCTCGCACCATTGGCGATGCGGGCCTCGGTCTTGCCGATCGGCGAGGGGTTGGCGCGGACATTGAGCAGGTCGTCAGGGGCCAGCCCGCTGACGATGGAGATGAAGGGCGTGTCTTCGGCATAGGCGGGGAAAGCTGCTGCAAACGCCGTCAGCAACGACGGAGCGGCGATCAGCGCGTAGAGAATTGTCCGCAGTCGGCGCCTCATCACTTGGCTGTCGGCGATCAATTGCATTACCAAAGGCACCGCCAGAACCCGAAAACGCTGCCGCACGCGAAGCCGGTTTTATAAGCGACGGTGCGCCGCCATGTCTACAAGCGAGATGTTCACGCCTTCTTCAGCCCGAATGTGAACGCAGGCGTTCAGCCTGGCATGAACGAGTTCAGCTCGGCATGAAGCCAGTCCTGAGCGCATGCGCCCATTCCGGCCGTCCCGCCTGTTCGGCTTGCCGCGCCGCCGCTTCGTGGTCGTAGTCGACGGCGATGGCCTCGAAGCGGTCGGGCTGGCCTTCGCCACCCAAGGTGACGATGCCGTAGCGCGCATGCGGCGAGCCCTGTTCGGAGACATGCGCCGGCGGCGTGGAATCGTCATAGGCAGGGCAGCCGATGCTGCCGGGATTGAAGATGACGGGGCCATCGGGGATGCGGACCAGCTCCGCGCGGTGGCTGTGGCCGCACAGCGCGATGCGGCAGGCGGGGTCGAGTGCCTTCAGCCGCCGCCGGATCGCCGCCAGCGGCGCGCGCACCAGCTGGCCGTCGACGATGGCGTCGGCGAAGTATTTCTCGTCATGGTCGGGGCGGGCATGGAAGGCGACAATCCCCGGCGCGATCTCCAGCGTCAGCGGCTGGGCGAAAAGCGCCGCGCGCTGCGCCTCGGTCAGCCGTTCCTGCGCATAGACGTCGGAGGCCCACATGGTCTCATCCGCCGGATCGGCGGCGACACGGCGGTCATGGTTGCCGCGCACCGTCGGCAGGTTCAGCGCTTCCAGCCGCGCAAACGTCTCGCGCGGCCAGAGCGGACCGGAAACGCTGTCGCCGAGATTGACGGTGAGATCAGCGCCGCCGCGCCGTGCCAAGTCCTCAAGCACGGCGTCGAGCGCCAGGACGTTGCCATGGATATCGGCGAGGACGGCTATGCGCATTTTTAGGGGCCCCGTGGATGATGAATGACTGGTCGGAACGGCTACCCTAGCAGGACTTGGGTTCCTCGCCCCCGCTTCGCGGCTACGCTATGCACACATTTCCTGTGACTGGCGTGATTGATCGGCGCGAGGCTTGATTGCCAGGTGTTTCCCCCAATGCTTCGCAGCGCCACCTTTCCCCCCTCCGGAGAGAAAGGAAAGGCGCTTTGCTGGACGAGCGTTGACGGCAAAAGCTTGGCGCCTTTCCTCTACCCCGTCGATCGGGGGGTCCGAAGGACGGGCGAGACCCGTGGCTCGCCCCGGCAGGTGGCTCGGCGAAGCCGAGACGGAGTGGGGGTCGACCGTGCAGCATAAGACAATGCATGCGCCAAGCTGTCATGCACGCTATCGCCAAAGACCAACCGACTGGAAATGTGTGCATGCGGTAGCCACCTCTCCCACACTCCCGTGGGGGCGGGGAACCCAAGTTCTTCAAGGTTCAGGCCAGCGCTTCGATGTCGTGGCCGCCGACCGCAGGCAGTGCGGGATCGTCGCCGGCGGCGGCGATAACGCTGTCGAGCAGGCCGGGGAAGCGGGCGTCGAGGTCGGCGCGGCGCAGCGTGATCATGCGGTTGGTGCCGACCACTTCGGCGCGGGTGACGCCGGCCTCGCGCAGTTTGGCGAGGTGGTAGCTGAGATTGGTCTTGGAGCCGAGATCGAGGAACTGGCTGCAGTTCAGCGGCACGCCTTCCTTACTGGCAAGGTAGCGCACGATGGCGAGCCGCGTCGGGTCGCCGAGCACGCCGAGCACGATGGGCAGGCTGATCTGGTCCGTATTGGGATGAGGTAACGTCATGGCTGGAACCTAAGCGCAGTCCGGGCTGATTTCAACGCATCCGTCCTCACCCAGGGCAATCGGGTGAGTTAACGCGTGACAAGGAGGTTGAGAGCTGAATCTGTCGAGATCATTTGATTCTGAGGGGGAATATCTGGATGGACGATGTGGCTTGCAACGCCGGTGCGTTCGCGGAAACGGTTGTTTTTCTGGGTCATTTCAAGGATCTGCCTGATGGTCGGCAGAGTGCGAAGGTAAGGTATCCGCTGGATGAGGTGCTGCTGCTGTGTCTTATGGCGGTGATCGCCGGGGCGGAAGC
>NZ_JBFUET010000038.1:0-10927 GCF_056403815.1 Mesorhizobium sp. P2_E9 | reverse complement strand
GCGGCCATCAGGCAGATGATCAAAGCCGCCGGCGCCAGGCTTTGGTACCTGCCGCCCTACTCTCCGGACCTCAATCCGATCGAGCAGGCCTTCGCCAAGATCAAACACTGGATGCGCCAGGCTCAGAAACGCACCGTCGAGGAAACTTGGCGCCATATCGGCCAACTCGTCGAAACCATCGAGGCAGCCGAATGCAAAAACTACTTCGAAAACGCAGGCTACGCTTCTATCAAAACGTGAAACGCTCTAGAGTATTTCTCTGGCTCCTTCGCCGCCGAGTGTTTTCGGACTTTGCCCACAGGGCGGCAGGTGACGCCGAGGGGAGAGGTGAGAGGCGAACTCTCCGGCGATCGCGGCATGATGGCGGAGTTGCCGAAGTTGAAGCGGCTTTCAAGATACCGAATTCAGTTCCCTGACCGGTCCAGGTCTTCAGTGCGAAGGAGCGCGCTTCCAATAAGTGTCCTGGGGATCGCCGTCCATGTGGTCCGGAGCGTTGTTCGACCCGGTGATCACGCCGGCATCGCCCATGCCCATGTCTTAACGACCGAGGGGCTTGAGGCCCTCCTTCGCCGAGGTTTCGGAGGGCATCCTGCTTCGTACGGAGGGTTGGGCTTGTCCTGCGAAGCTCGGAGAGCGAAACAGGATGGCGGAGAGGATGGGATTCGAACCCACGAGAAGCTTTTGACCTCTACTCCCTTAGCAGGGGAGCGCCTTCGACCACTCGGCCACCTCTCCGTTGCGCCGCTGGATAAAGAAAAGCGCCGGCACAATCAACAAGCCCGCGTCATTATATGGAAAAATAAGAGCGGACGGAGCTGCCGCCTTCCCAGGTGCGGCGGTTCTGCGGCAATTCCCTGGCCATCGACCGTCCGTCGATCACCGGATTCGGCTGGAAATAAACGGTTGCGGCGGGGCTGATGGTTAACAAGAGCTTCCTGAGTGAGGCCAAATCGTGTCATTTGCGCAACAACGCTGGGTGATAGCTGCCGAACAGCCCTGTCGCCGGTACGATCGTGTTTACGGCGCCGCCTCATGGGTAATGTCGAATTCGAGGGAGCGGCGCGGTGATAGTAAGGATTCTTGGGTTCCGCATCGACCGCTCGCGCGAAATATCGCAAAGCCGCCTCATCCTCATAACCCAGGCAAATGGTTCCCAGGATATACAGAGCCAGGGGGTGATTTGGAGTGCGCGACAGAACTCGAAGGCACAGGTCCTGTGCTTCGTTGAGGCGCTTGGCCTGCTGGAGAGCGTCAGCCTGTTTCAGCAGCGCTTCATCGGCCTGCCCACGTGAAAGCGAATTAGCCGTCGGCAGATTCGGCTTCGGCGTGGGGCCAGGCTTGATGTGTTTGGGCCAGGCAGGCGGCAGACGATTGTTCATGGTGCCTCGCTAGCAAAAAGAGGCGACGGAATTCAGCGTTACGGCTGCGGACGCAGGGTGCTTGCACGGCCAAGCCGGTCACGCTAGCAAGAAGGCCCTTTTCCAGCGAGCCTCTGCCATGCACCAGCGCCCTCCCCTCACGCCCCTCGTCGCCGCGCTTCCCTCAACGGTGCCGTTTGTCGGCCCGGAGGCGCAGGAGCGTGAGCGCGGGCGCGCTTTCCGCGCCCGCATCGGCGCCAATGAGAGCAGTTTTGGTCCTTCGCCGCGCGTCATTGCGCGCATGGCCGAGATCGCCCGCGACATGTGGATGTATTGCGATCCCGACAATTTCGATCTGAAGGTCGCCGCTGCCGTGCATCACGACGTGGCGGTCGAGAACGTCGTTGTCGGCGAAGGCATAGACGGGCTGCTCAGCCTGGTGGCGCGCATGTATGTGGCGCCTGGCGATGCCGTGGTGACGTCGCTCGGCGCCTATCCGACCTTCAACTTCCATGTTGCCGGTGTCGGCGGCCGGCTGGTCACCATCCCTTACGAGAACGACCGGGAAAGTCTGAATGGTTTGCTCGCGGCGGTCGTCAAGGAGAAGGCACCGCTGGTCTATCTGTCCAACCCGGACAATCCGATGGGCAGCTGGTGGGAGGCGGACGAGGTGATCCGCTTCATCGAAGCGTTGCCGCAGACCACAATGCTGGTGCTCGACGAGGCCTATGGCGAATTGGGGCCGGCCTCGGCTTTGCCGCCGCTTGATATCTCGCGGCCGAACGTCATCCGCATGCGAACCTTTTCAAAGGCTTATGGGCTTGCCGGCATACGCTGCGGCTATGCAGTGGCGGAAGCCCAGGTGATCCGCGACTTCGAGAAGATCCGCAACCATTACGGCGTCAGCCGCATGGCACAGATCGCCGGCGTCGAGGCGCTTGCCGACCAGGCCTATCTCGAGACGGTGGTGGCGCGGGTGGCTGCCGGGCGCCGGCGCATCGCGGCGATCGCCGAACAGAACGGGTTGAAGCCGCTGGCCTCGGCCACCAATTTCGTCACCATCGATTGTGGCCATGACGGCGCCTTCGCGCTGAAAGTGCTGCAGGGACTGTTGTCGCGCGACGTGTTCATCCGCAAGCCGATGGCGCCAGGGCTCGACCGCTGCATCCGCGTCAGCGTCGGTCTCGACCATGAACTAGATATTTTCGCCGAGGAACTGCCGGGCGCGCTGGCGGCGGCGCGAGGGAACTAGGTAATTTCACCACTCCCAGGTGCCGGCGCACCGCCGAGCAGATACCTTGCACGTGTCAAAATATCGGATAGTTCGGCGGCTTCCTCGTCGCCTAGGTCCGCGGTCAGGCGGAAGAGATCGCGATCCGCGGCTGCCTGGAGTGTGGCAAGCGCGGCCTGGCCGCGGACGGTGAGCGAGAGGACGCGACCGCGCAGGGCATCGGCACGCGTTTCCGTCAGGCCGGCGGTAGCGAGTTTTCGAAGGATTCTCGTGACGTAGGCCGGCTCCAACTGGAGCTCCCGGGCGATGTCGGACGTTGCTGGTGCGAAATCGATTTGAAACGCCCGTGCCAGAAAACCTGCCTTGCCATCAGGGGTGGCGGCAATATGGCCGGATCGACGGCCCAGTTCGAACAGCACCCGCGCCTCGGTCAGCGTATAGGCGCTGTGCGTCAAGGTTTCGTCGAGCAGCCCGATCAGGCCGGTATAGAACCGGTTGAAACACCTGAGGTCTCGGACCAAAGCATTCCGATCGGCGGGCATGTCATGCGCCTCCATGAGATTCCACGTCGGCAGATCATCGCGCAAAAGTTGACCAGGTCAAGTATTTATTGGATCAAGTCATCTATCTTCCGAACAAGCCTCGGCTCATATTCGATCGCCTGCCCTTCAAGCCAGTTGCCTTCACTCGATCCTGCGCCAGACTCTATGCAAGGGAGCGCGAGATGAATGATCGGAAAAGGGCAGTGCGGGCCAGCGTACACGGCAGGGTGCAAGGCGTCGGCTACAGGATCTGGGTGAGAGGCGAAGCGGCAGGGCTTGGGCTGGTGGGCTGGGTGCGCAATGAAAGAGACGGCTCGGTAACGACATGGCTTGCCGGCGCCGACGCAGCGGTTTCGGCCATGATCGAGCGACTTTGGCAAGGCCCGCTGGGCGCATCAGTCTCACGGATCGATGTCGAGGAGATCGAGACCTGGACCGCGCCTGGAGACTTCAGGATCGTCGCATAGGCGCAGGCGCGCCACTTGAATTCATCAGACACTCTTGAATTAATTGAACGTTCGTTTTATTATCTCCGCATTGACGAGGCGATCATGGCGCGCACCACAGGATCCGACGGCGAGCGAACCGAAGCGGCAGTCCGCGAAGCGGCGGTCAACCTGATCGCACGCTATGGCTACGAGGCGATGTCGATGCGCCAGCTGGCGGCCGAGGTCGGCGTCCAGGCGGCCGCGCTCTACCGCTATTTCCCGACCAAGGAAGACCTGCTGTTCACGCTGATGCGCGAGCATATGGAAGGGCTTCGCATGGCCTGGGAACACATCAGGCCAACCGGTGCCGATCCGGCGGAGCAGCTTGCGACCTATGTACGCAACCACATCGCTTTCCATATCGAGCGCCGGCATGCCACACATGTGTCGAACATGGAATTGCGCAGCCTGTCGCCCGACAGGCTGACGCAGATCCTGCGCATGCGCACAGCCTATGAAAAGGAACTGCGCACCATCCTGCGCGATGGCGCCGAGTCCGGCGTCTTCAACATCGAGGACACCGGCCTGACGGCCATGGCGCTGATCCAGATGATGACCGGCGTCATCGTCTGGTTTCGCCCGGGCGAGCGGCTGTCGGTCCCTGAAGTGACGGCGACATATCTTTCGATGACAATGCGCCTGGTTGGCGCGAGGATCGGCACCTACAGCGCCGCGCATCCCTTCCGACGCGCAAAGGACGCTGTAGCACTTTGATTTGCGTATGACCCCGAAGATCGAGGCGATCTTTGGGTCATACGCCGGGGAGGAACGGCATGTACACGAACACGCTCAGCTTCGGGCATGACGAGGATATCGAGGCGCTGCGCGACCTGGTGCGCCGCTTCGCGCAGGACAGGATCGCGCCGATTGCCGGCGACATCGATCGCGACAACGAATTTCCAGCGCATCTGTGGCGCGAGTTCGGCGCGCTCGGCCTGCTCGGCATCACCGCCGATCCCGATTTCGGCGGCAGCGGCATGGGTTATCTCGCCCATGTCATCGCGGTGGAAGAAATTTCCCGCGCTTCGGCTTCGGTCGGTCTCTCCTACGGCGCCCACTCCAACCTCTGCGTCAACCAGATCAATCGCTGGGCGACGCCGGCGCAGAAGGAAAAATTCCTGCCGCCGCTGTGCTCGGGCGAGCGCGTCGGCGCGCTGGCGATGTCAGAATCCGGCGCCGGTTCCGACGTCGTCTCGCTCAAGCTGCGCGCCGAGAAGCGCAATGACCGCTATGTGCTCAACGGCACCAAGATGTGGATCACCAACGGGCCGGACGCCGATACGCTGGTCGTCTATGCCAAGACCGATCCGGAGCGGAAATCGCGCGGTATCACCGCCTTCATCGTCGAGAAGGCAATGACGGGGTTCTCCGTGGCGCAAAAACTCGACAAGCTCGGCATGCGCGGTTCCAACACCGGGGAGTTGGTGTTCGAGAATGTCGAGGTGCCGTTCGACAATGTGCTGCACGAGGAAGGACGTGGCGTCGAGGTGCTGATGTCGGGCCTCGACTATGAGCGCACCGTGCTCGCCGGCGGCCCGATCGGCCTGATGGCCGCCTGCCTCGATGTGGCGATCCCCTATGTGCACGAGCGCAAGCAGTTCGGCCAGCCGATCGGCGAATTCCAGCTGGTGCAAGGCAAGCTTGCCGACATGTATACGGTGATGAACGCCGCGCGCGCCTATGTCTATGCCGTCGCCGCCGCTTGCGATCGCGGCCAGACCACCCGCAAGGACGCCGCCGGCTGCGTTTTGTTTGCCGCCGAGAAGGCGACGCAGATGGCGCTCGACGCCATCCAGCTGCTTGGCGGCAACGGCTACATCAACGATTATCCGACGGGACGCCTGCTGCGCGACGCCAAGCTCTACGAGATCGGCGCCGGCACGAGCGAAATCCGCCGCTGGCTGATCGGCCGCGAGATTATGGCGGAAGGGGTGTAGCATGGCCGTCCTTCAAACCCAGATCTCGCCTTCCTCCGAAACCTTTCGCGCCAATGCCGAACGCATGCGCGCGCTGGTCGCCGACATCGCCGACAAAGCCGCGACCGTCGAGCGCGGCGGCTCGGAGGAGGCGCGCGAGCGCCATGTCTCGCGCGGCAAGCTGCTGCCACGCGAACGCCTCGCCCAATTGCTCGACACCGGCTCACCCTTCCTCGAGATCGGCCAGTTCGCGGCGTGGTCGATGTATGGCGAAGAGATTTCCTCGGCCGGCATGATCGCCGGCATCGGCCGTGTTGAGGGCACCGAGGTGATGGTCGTCGTCAACGATGCCACGGTGAAGGGCGGCACCTACTACCCGCTGACGGTGAAAAAGCACCTGCGCGCGCAGGAGATCGCGCTGCAGAACAATCTGCCTTGCATCTATCTGGTCGACAGCGGCGGCGCCAACCTGCCCAACCAGGACGAGGTGTTTCCAGATCGAGAGCATTTCGGCCGCATCTTCTACAACCAGGCCAACATGTCGGCTGCGGGCATCCCGCAGATCGCCTGCGTCATGGGCTCCTGCACGGCTGGCGGCGCCTATGTGCCGGCGATGTCGGACGAGACGATCATGGTGCGCAACCAGGCAACCATCTTCCTCGGCGGCCCGCCGCTGGTGAAGGCGGCCACCGGCGAGGATGTCAGTGCCGAGGATCTGGGCGGCGCGGACGTGCATACGCGGCTTTCCGGCGTCGCCGACCACTATGCGATGGACGACGACCATGCGCTCGCCATCTGCCGTCGCATCATCAAGAATCTGAATCGAAACAAGACCGTAAGCCTGAACTTACAGAAGTCGATTCCACCACTTCATCCGGCGGATGAGCTCTATGGCGTGGTGCCGACCGACCTACGCCAGCCCTACGATGTGCGCGAGGTGATCGCGCGCCTTGTCGACGGTTCCGAATTCGACGAGTTCAAGCAGAACTACGGCACCACGCTGATCACCGGCTTTGCCCATCTGCATGGCATGCCGGTCGGCATCATCGCCAACAATGGCGTGCTGTTTTCCGAAAGCGCGCTGAAGGGCGCGCATTTCATCGAGCTGTGCTGCCAGCGCAGGATCCCGCTTGTCTTCCTGCAGAACATCACCGGCTTCATGGTCGGCCGGAAATACGAAGCCGGCGGCATCGCCAAGGACGGCGCCAAGCTGGTGATGGCGGTTGCCACCGCCAGGGTGCCGAAGGTGACAATCATCATCGGTGGTTCATTCGGCGCCGGCAATTACGGCATGTGCGGCCGCGCCTATTCGCCACGCTTCCTGTGGATGTGGCCGAATGCCCGCATTTCGGTGATGGGCGGCGAACAGGCGGCAACCGTGCTTGCCATGGTCAAGCGCGAAGGCATCGAGCGCAAAGGGGGCGAATGGAGCGCCGAGGAGGAAGCAAAATTCAAGAAGCCGATCCTGATGAAATACGAGCATGAGGGCCATCCGCTCTACTCGTCCGCCCGCCTCTGGGATGACGGCATCATCGATCCGGCGAAGACGCGCGAGGTGCTGGCGCTCAGCCTGTCCGCCGCGCTCAATGCCGAAATCGAGGACACGCGCTTCGGCGTGTTCAGGATGTGAGATGAGCGCGGCGCTGGACAGGATCCGCATCCACACCGGCGACATCACCAAGCTGGATGTCGACGCCATCGTCAATGCCGCCAATTCGTCGCTGCTCGGCGGCGGCGGGGTCGATGGCGCCATCCATCGCGCGGCGGGCCGCGAGCTTGAACTCGAATGCCGGATGCTGAACGGATGCAAGGTCGGCGACGCCAAGATCACCAAGGGTTACAAACTGCCGGCTCGACACATCATCCACACGGTCGGACCCGTCTGGCAGGGTGGCGGCAAGGGCGAAGCCGAACTGCTGGCCTCCTGCTATCGCAGGTCGCTGGAACTCGCGGCCGCCAATGACTGCCGCTCGGTGGCGTTTCCGGCGATCTCGACCGGTGTTTATCGCTACCCGAAAGATGAGGCGACCGAGATCGCTGTCGGCACGGTCAGCATGGTCGTCGAAGAAAAAGCAATGCCGGAGACCGTCATTTTCTGCTGCTTCGATGAGCAAATGGCGCAACTATACCAGCGAACCGTTGCTGCGCTCCGGAAAGGCTGAACTGTATGGACCAACCGATTCATCAGCACAGGCAAACCAAAATTCCGGCCAACGAACTGGCGCCGAGGCAAAACATTCGCTACTGCTTGTCCTACTCAGTGCAACGGGGACAGGGTGGAAATGAAACTGGAATATTATCGGGGGACGTCCGTCTCGATACTTGCATGACTACTAATATTCGCAATGGCTGGCGCCGCCATGGCTGGGTCGCTGGCGGGCAGCAAGGGAGACGTGCGTTACCCAATAAACATTCCCGTGGGGACCACCGGGGGCTGCGGCAAGATCCATGCAGCGTATGTCGCAGCCTCGGGCCATTCGGCCTTCGCGGCGACGCCAATCGTTCCGGCGAACGAGTATTTCATTTGTGGCGTGAAGCTGAATGCACCGTCACCGAAGGCGGCCGAGGAACTGGCGCTGAAATCCTGTCAGGCCAGCAAGAGCAAATACAAGGTTACGGTTGCCGGCGCCTGCAGCATCGCCGCGTCCAAATAGGCTGGAACGCGCGCGGTCTTTCTCTTTGTGGGGAGCAGAATGAAAACGACGAATTCCAGGCGGACAGCCATGGCGATGCTGGCCGGGTTGTTCATCATCACCTCGTGTGGCTTCGGCGTGGCCGGGTCGCTGGCGGGGAGCGAGGGGGACAAGCGTTTTCCTCCGAATTTGGGCGACTCGAAGTCGCCATGCGCCAAGGCATACAAAGCCTATGTGGCCGCCAACGGCCATTCCGCCTATGCCACCACGCCGTATTCCAGGGTGGTCTCGTTGTACATCCTCTGCGGCACGCGGCTGAATGCGCCATCGCAAAAGGTGGCGGAAGAGCTAGCGATGAAATCCTGCCTGGCCACACGTGCGCACTACAAGGTGACGAACTGCGGCGCTTGCGAGATCGCCGCTTCGAAGTAGGCCGGCGCCAGCCCAATGGCGCCGCCCGAGACAGACCCGGGAGGCTCCATGTTTAACAAGATCCTGATCGCCAATCGGGGCGAGATCGCCTGTCGTGTCATCCGCACGGCCCGCAAGCTCGGCGTGCACACCGTCGCCGTCTATTCGGATGCCGACGCGAAATCCTCGCATGTCGAGATGGCCGACGAGGCTGTTCATATCGGCCCCTCGCCTGTCGGCGAAAGTTATCTGCGCGGCGACAAGATCGTCGCGGCGGCGCTGGCGACCGGGGCGCAAGCCATCCATCCCGGTTACGGCTTCCTGTCGGAAAATCCTGATTTCGTCGACCAGGTGGTGGCGGCAGGGCTCACCTTCATCGGCCCGTCGGCGGCCTCGATCCGCGCCATGGGACTGAAGGACGCCGCCAAGCGGCTGATGGAGAAGGCCGGTGTGCCGGTGGTGCCGGGCTATCATGGTGAGGCGCAGGAGATCGTCCTGCTGGCGTCCAAGGCACGCGAGATCGGCTATCCCGTACTGATCAAAGCGCGTGCCGGCGGCGGCGGCAAGGGCATGCGCCGCGTCGAGCATCCCGATGATTTCTCCGAGGCGCTGTCCAGCGCCCGGCGCGAGGCAAAAGCCGCCTTCGGCGACGACCGCGTTCTGGTCGAGAAATATGTCGACAAGCCGCGGCACATCGAAGTGCAGGTGTTCGGCGACAATTTCGGCAATGCGGTGCATCTCTACGAACGCGACTGCTCGGCGCAGCGCCGCCACCAGAAGGTGATCGAGGAAGCGCCCGCCCCCGGCATGGCGCCGGCATTGCGCAAGGCAATGACGGACGCCGCCGTGAAGGCCGCCAAGGCGATCAATTATTCCGGCGCCGGCACCATCGAGTTCATCGTCGATGCCTCGCAAGGTCTTAAGGCCGACCGCTTCTGGTTCATGGAAATGAACACTCGCCTGCAGGTCGAGCATCCGGTTACCGAAATGGTCACCGGCACCGACCTGGTCGAGTGGCAGTTGCGGGTCGCCAGCGGCGAGAAGCTGCCGAAGACGCAAAGCGAGATCACACTTGCCGGCCACGCTTTCGAGGCACGCATCTACGCAGAGGACGCGGCAAAAGGGTTCCTGCCGGCAACAGGCACGCTGCACCATCTGAAGTTTCCTGAGCCCGACGCGGCGGCGCTGCGCATCGAGACCGGCGTGCGGGTCGGAGATGCCATCTCGCCCTTTTACGATCCGATGATCGCCAAGCTGGTCGTCCATGCAAAGGACAGGCAAGCGGCGCTGGAAGCCCTCGGCGCAGCGCTCTCGCAGACCGAAATTGCCGGTTCCACCGTCAACACCGCCTTTCTTGCCGCCCTTGCCGCCGATCCCGACTTTTGCGCTGGCGACGTCGACACCGGCCTGATCGGCAGGCACCAGGAGGCGCTCACCGCGGTCGCGCCGCCGAGCGGCGAAATCATCTCGGCAGCTGCCCTTGCCGCCTCCGGCGCGGAAGCTTCGCCGCCATCGAATGATCCATGGTCTTCGCTTTCCGGCTACGCGCATTTCCACGGCATCGCGCGGCGCATACGGCTAAAGTTCGGCGAGGCCGCTATACTGGCAAAGGTTTCGGTACGACCGGACGGGCGCTTCCAGGTGGCGCTCGATGCGCCCTATGACAGCGCCAATGTGCATGACCTTCGCGCCGCTCCTCGCCTCGCCCGCTGGCCAGGCCACATCACGGTGTTCGAAGGCGCCGTCGGCTATACATTCGCGGTGCCGGACCCCTTGGCGAGGAGCGATGACGCGGCTGCCGCTTCCGGCAGCCTGCGCGCGCCGATGCCCGGCCTGGTCAAGCTGGTGCGCGTGGCAAAGGGCGACGCGGTGATCAAAGGGCAGCCGCTGCTGATCCTCGAGGCGATGAAGATGGAGCACACCATCGCCGCGCCGCATGACGGGGTGATCGCCGAGATCGCCGTGGAGGGAGCCCAGGTCAGCGACGGGACCGTGCTGGTGCGGTTCGTCGAGGAACACGCTTCGACCGCCGCAACTGGCTGACAATCGGAACTGCGTCCTGGATCACAAAGAAAAATGGCCGGGATGAACCCGGCCATTTCAGACTGCTGACAAACCCCGTCGATTTTCGGCGGGGTTTTTTTGTTATGTGATTGAAGTGTCTTGGAATGTTTGTGTCAGGAGATTTTGACAGGAGGCGTAGGGCCTCATGCGAGGGCCGGTTTGGGGTTCGGCCATAGGCAAAGGGCGATCTTTTTGATGTTCTGGGCGGCGGCGGCGATCAGGCACTGGCAGGCGACCCTGATGAGACTTCGGAACCGCGCATAGCGGTGACCATGCAGTTGCTT
>NZ_JBFUET010000037.1:0-12103 GCF_056403815.1 Mesorhizobium sp. P2_E9 | reverse complement strand
GCCGGACCGGGAACGCTCAGACTCGACGCGCCAGCGACCTTCACCGGCGCCATCACCGGCGCCGGGCTCGCCACCACGCTCGACCTCGCCGGCGTCGCCGTCAGCGCCGTGTCCTATAACGGTTCGACGCTGACCGTGACCGAGACCAACAACCAGCAGCTGACCTTCAACGTTTCCGGCAACCTCACCGGCGACGCCGTAACCTTCAGCAGCGACGGAAACGGCGGAACCGATATCAACTGGGTGCAGACCCCCCTGGCGGTCGACTCGGTTTCGGTCGCGACCGATAACGGCGCGACGAGCCTCAACGCCGGGCATGTTGTGACAATCACCCTGGGCGGAACCGAACCGATGATGATCAGCGGAACGCCCGCCGTGCTGCTCAACAATGGCGGGCAAGCCGTTTACACCTCAGGCGCCGGGACAAATGCGCTGACCTTCACCTACACGGTGCAAGCCGGGCAGGACACGCCAGACCTCGTCACTACCGCGCTGGCGGGCGGAACAATCACCGACCAGGCGGGACATCCGCTCGGTGGTCTCGCCAATCAGGACCTGCACTTGACGATCGACACGGCTGCACCAATTGTGGCGATCACAAGCGCGGCGGAAGCGAGCAGCGTAGCGAGCCAGACGATTACCGGCACAGTCTCAAGCGGCGTAGGTTTGAGCGTCGTCGCCGGCCAGGCGGTCACGTTCACCGACAATGACGTGGCGCTTCCGACGTCCTCGCCAGTGACGGTGCAGGCTGACGGCTCATTCTCCGCGAGCGTCAATTTGCCCTACTTCGGGACCAACAGCATCGTCGCCTCGATGACCGACACGGCGGGGAATACGGGCTCCAGCTCGCCGATTGTCGATACGTTGCAAGGGGGTGTCACGGACGACGACAGCGGCGAGCAGGCGGCGCTTTCGCTGACGGTCAATGCCAACTCGGCAACCCCGATCGGGGCAGCCGGTGCCGGCACGGTGGCGTTCACGGTTGGGGGCCTCGATAGTGAGGATACTGGCACGGTGACTTTCACCGATGCCAATAACAAGACTGTGGTCGTCAATGTCACAAGCGGCCAGGCAGCCTACACGGCCAATCTGAGCTCGCTTGCCGATGGTTCGATCACCTCGTCGCTGCAGGTCATCACCGACAGCGCCGGCAATTCGTTCACGCCGGTCACAGGAAATTCCGTGGTTCTTGACACGACTACCAGCGAGAGCGCGATCGCCGACAGTGCCGTGACGATCGGCAGCGACGGCAAGGCCTACATCAACGCAGCCCATTTCAACAGCGGTTCAACGACGCTGACGGGCACGGCGGAGGCTGGCGACACGGTCACCGTCAGCATCAACGGGGGGGCGGCACAGGCGGCGACCGCACAAGCTGATGGTAGTTGGTCGTTCACCCTGAGTGGCCTAACCGACGGCCAGACCTATTCGGCGGTGGCGACGGCGAGCGACGCTGCCGGAAACGCGGCTACCAGCCCGACGTACAACTTTACTGTCAAGACTACGGCGGTGAGTTCGTTTGGCTTCGCTCTGACGACAAATGTGAATAACATTGGGGCAATTGCTTACGACGGCATTCAAGTTGGGGACGTCACGAACGACGGAAAGACAGATATTGTCTACACAAATTACAATACAGGAACGCTAGGCACGCTCCTTGGCAACGGCGACGGCACATTCACGACCGGGCCGACGAGTTCAATTATAGACCCGCAAGGCTGGATGCTGGCAGACGTCAACGGCGACGGAAATTTGGATGTTGTCTCTGCGGAAACTTACAGTGGCGGAGTTCAGCTACTCGTCGGGGACGGGAACGGCGCCTTTAGCTCCGAAGCAACAATTCCATTGGCCAGCGGCAGTTTCGTCGCTACGCAAGCCTATGCCGCCGATCTGAATGGCGACGGGATTCCCGACATCATTGCCGTCGGGTATTACGGCAGCGAGCTGTCTATTTCGTACGCGAATGGCAGCGGAGGATACAATCCGCCTATCGCGCTTCAAGCGGGAAACGTTCCATATAACTTCACCGTGGGTGACTTGGGAAATGGGCATAACGACATCATTATTAGCAACATACAAGGCGGCACACTCAACGTATATATGAACGATGGGCACGGCAACTTTACGCGAGAGGCTGATCTACAAGCGGTTGATCCGTTTATGGTCAAGGTGGCGGACCTGGGGACTGGCCATCCTGACCTCATCGTAGCGGATCGTTCTGCCGGGACAGTGACGGTGTTTGTCGGGAACGGCGACGGAACGTTTGCGCCCAATCCTATTTCCTATCAGATTTCCAATTTAGGGTCTTCCTTCTTGTACGATTTCGCGGTTGGCGACATCAATGGCGATGGCAAACTGGACATTGTCGCCAATAATGACGGCCGACAGTCCGTCGATATTTTGTACGGCAATGGTGACGGAACATTTCAATCACCAAGAGAAATCAGCGTGCCTGGCGCTAACGGTACAATTAGCATTGCTGACTTTAATCGTGACGGAAAGCTCGATATCGTTCTGTCGACCAACAATGGAATTGATGTTCTAATCAATACACCCGGTACGCTGACGATATCCGATAGCGCCGTCACGCTCGGCACAGACGGCAAGGCCTATATCAACGCAGCCCATTTCAACAGCGGCTCGACGACGCTGACAGGCCTCGCGGACGCAGGCGACACCGTCACCGTCAGTGTCAATGGGGGGCCGGCGCAGACGGCGACCGTACAGGCCAATGGCAGCTGGTCACTGGCGCTTAGCGGCCTCACCAACGGCCAAAGCTACAGTGCAGTGGCAACCGCGACCGATGCCGCCGGCAACACGGCGACGAGCGCGGCCTTTGCTTTCAAGGTCGACACCACGACGAGCGAGAGCGCGATTGCCGACACTGCCGTCACGCTCGGCACAGACGGCAAGGCCTATATCAACGCAGCCCATTTCAACAGCGGCTCAACGACGCTGACAGGCACGGCGGAGGCGGGCGACACGGTCACCGTCAGCGTCAATGGGGGGCCAGCGCAGGCGGCGACGGTCGCCGCCGCTGGAACTTGGTCATTGGCGCTGAGTGGCCTCACCAACGGCCAAAGCTACAGTGCAGTGGCAACCGCGACCGATGCCGCCGGCAACACGGCGACGAGCGCGGCCTTTGCTTTCAAGGTCGACACCACGACGAGCGAGAGCGCGATTGCCGACACTGCCGTCACGCTCGGCACAGACGGCAAGGCCTATATCAACGCAGCCCATTTCAACAGCGGCTCGACGACGCTGACAGGCCTCGCGGAGGCGGGCGACACCGTCACCGTCAGTGTCAATGGGGGGCCGGCGCAGACGGCGACCGTACAGGCCAATGGCAGCTGGTCACTGGCGCTTAGCGGCCTCACCAACGGCCAAAGCTACAGTGCAGTGGCAACCGCGACCGATGCCGCCGGCAACACGGCGACGAGCGCGGCTTTCACGTTTGCCGTCGACACCGCGGCCCCCTCGCGGCCCGCGGTCACGAGCGCGGTTCTGGTCAGTGGCGTATGGAATTTGGGCGGGTCCGCCGAGGCCGGCTCAACGGTCACCGTCTTTGACGGTGCCACGAAGCTCGGCACGACGACCGCGAATGCGGGCGGCGCCTGGTCGTTCCCCACGGCCCAGAACAACGGCGCGATCCGCGCCTACTCGGTCACTGCCACCGACCCCGCTGGCAACGTGAGCGTCGCGTCTGCGCCCTGGTTCGAGGGGACGCCGGGCAATGACATTTTCAATTTCGCCTCGGAGGCCGCGCTCGTCTCGGCGGCGGCGATCATCGGCAATGGCGGCTCGGATATAATCGACATCACCGCGCCGGCGACGCTCGTCGACGCCGATTTCGCACACGCCTTCAACATCCTGACCCTCGCCCTGACTGGCGCAAGTACCGTCACGCTCGGCGCGGCCGCCGCCGCGTCAAAAATCGCAGCGGTGACCACCGGCAACGGAACGACTAGCATTACCGACAGCAACAGCGGCACGCTCAACGTCAACGCCGGCGCGCTCGCGGCCGGTGCCGGCCTGACACTCGCGGGGAGCGAAAGCTTCGCGGTGACAGACCTGCAACGCAATCTGACAGCGACCAGCGTGACCGGTGCCCTGACCGTCACAACCGCGGCGACACCCGCGCTGTCGATCGCGACCGGCGGCGGCACCGACACGATCAACGCGTCGGCGATGACTCAAGGGCAGAAGCTGACCTTGACCGGCAGTCACGCTGCCAGTGTAACTGAGGGCGGCAACCTGTCGGCCGGCTCTTACACGGGCAATCTCTCCGTCACCACCACCGGAACCGCTCCGCACACTATCGCGACGGGCAGCGGCAATGACTCGATCACTGCGCTGCATGGCGGCGACACGATCACGGCCGGTGCCGGGGCGGACTCGATCAATGTATCGGGCCACACGGTTGCCGACACATTTATGTTCAGTTCAGTCAATGACAGCCCGAACACGGCGACCGGACACGATACCATCACCGGCTTCAGCGCCATGACGGGCAAGGGCGCCATCAATGACGTGCTCAACTTCCAGGCAATCCTGGGTCCGACCTACAGCGTCCAAACCTTGAACAGCACCAGCAAGAACGTGAACCCGGACAGCATCGCCTGGATTTACAACGCAGTCGCCAACCAGACACTGGTCTACGTCAATCCAACGAGTGGGGCTTTGTCGCAAACGAGCACCCAGTTGATGGAAGTCGCCCTTGCCGGCAATATTCATCTCACGGCAACGAGTCTGATCGGCTAGAGCGACCTCGCTAGGGGGAACCGATGAACAGCGTCTTGAGCCGAGAGGACGCTGCCGATCCGCCTTCGGCGGCCCAGGCGCTTGATTCTGGCCTCGCTGCTCTTGCACTGATCGCGGGCTACTACCGCATCGCCGCCGACCCGGCGCAAATGCGCCATCAGCTCGCGCTGACGGGCCGGTTCGCAGCGGCCGAGGATATCGTCCGCGGCGCCAATATCCTGGAGCTGCGCTCGCGCATTCTGCGTGGCGTCACTGCCAAGCGCCTCGCCGCCGTTCCCTATCCCGCGCTGATCGGCTTGCGAACTGGACGCTTCGGCATCTTGGCGGCGGGTTCGGCGAGGGGCCAAGCCCGGCTGATCGATCCTATTGCGCCCGTCGCCCAGGAACTCGCGATCGAGGAGATCGCCGCGCTGTCGTCCGGCGAAGTGGTGCTGGTCACGCGCCGGCTCGGCGGCGCGGGGACCAATCCCAATACGTTCGGATTCCGCTGGTTCCTGCCCTCGATCCTGCGTTACCGGCGGCCTCTCGCTCAGGTCGTGCTCGCGTCGCTCTTCGTGCAACTGTTCGCTCTTATCACGCCGGTTTTCTTCCAGCTCATCGTCGACAAGGTGCTGGTGCACAAGGGGGTGTCGACGCTCACCGTACTGATCGTCGGTCTGGTAACTCTGGGACTGTTCGAGTCGGTCCTGCAATTCCTGCGCACCTATACGCTGAGCCACACCACCAACCGGATTGATGTCGAGCTTGGCCGGCGCCTGTTCCATCACCTCTTCCGCCTGCCGCTCGCCTATTTCGAGACGCGCGCGACCGGCCAGACCGTCGCGCGAGTGCGCGAGCTCGAGACGATCCGCAACTTCCTGACCGGACAGGGGCTGACCTCGCTGCTCGATCTCGTGTTCACGCTGGTCTTCTTTGTCGTGATGTTCATCTATTCGCCCACGCTGACGCTGGTCGTGCTCGGCACGATCCCGGTCTATCTTCTGATTGCGGTGCTGATCCGCCCGGTTCTTCGCGAGCAGATCAATGAAAAGTTCAACCGCGGCGCGCGCTCGCAGCAGTTTCTTGTCGAGTCGATCGTCGGGGCGCCGACCCTGAAGGCGGCGAGCGTCGAGCCGATGATGCAGGCGCAATGGGAGGAGCGGCTCGCGTCCTACGTCCGCACCTCGTTCGACGCCGGTGTCACCGGCGCGCTCGGCCAGAACCTCATCCAGTATGTGAGCAAGGTGACGACGGCGCTGATCCTGCTCTTCGGCGCTGAGGCTGTAATCAACGGCGCGATGACGGTCGGTGAGCTGATCGCCTTCAACATGATCGCCTCCCAGGTCGTTGCGCCGATCCTTCGCCTCTCGCAGCTCTGGCAGGACTTCCAGCAGGTCCAGGTTTCGGTGGCGCGGCTCGGCGACATCCTGAACACGCCGCCAGAACCCGTGCCTCAGAACCTGCTGACGCTGCCGCCCCCGAAGGGCGAAATCGAGCTGCGCGGCGTGTCGCTGCGCTATCGACCAGACGCGACTGAGGCCCTGCGCAACATCACGCTGTCGATCGGCGCGGGCGAAGTCATCGGCTTCGTCGGTGCGTCGGGCTCGGGCAAGTCGACGCTGGTCAAGGTGGTGCAACGGCTCTATTCGCCGCAGGCTGGGCAGGTGATGCTCGACGGCATCGACATCGCCCAGCTCGATCCGGGTTGGCTTCGCCGACAAATAGGAGTCGTGTTGCAGGAAAACATCCTGTTCAACCGGTCGATCCACGAAAACATCGCGCTCGGCGATCCCGCCGTGGCGCGGGCGTGGGTGATCCAGGCAGCCAGGCTCGCCGGCGCCGACGATTTCATCGCGCAGATGCCGCAAGGCTATGACACGATTATCGAGGAGCGCGGCGCCAATCTCTCGGGAGGACAGCGCCAACGCATCGCCATCGCCCGCGCGCTCGCCACCAATCCACGCATCCTCATCTTCGACGAGGCGACCTCGGCGCTCGACTACGAGAGCGAACGCATCGTCCAGGAGAATATGCGCGCGATCGTGCGCGGCCGCACGGTGCTGATCATCGCCCATCGCCTGGCGGCGGTGCGCCCGTGTACGCGCATCGTCGGAATGGAAAGGGGCGAGATCGTCGAGATCGGAAGCCACGAGGAACTCCTCGCGCGCAAGGGCGGCCTCTACGCTCGGCTCTGGGCGCTGCAGTCGGATCAGGCGAGGGCCGGGACATGAACGAAAGAACCTTGCCGCCGCTCCCTCCGGCGTCGCCGCAGCCGGCCAACCGACCGGCCCCGGTCATCTCCGGTCGCGATCGCGAATTCCTGCCGGCGGCGATCGAAATCCTGGAAACGCCGGCGCCGCCGCTGTCCGTCATCACGATGCTGACGATTTGCGCTTTCTTCGCAGCCGCGCTCGCCTGGTCGTTCTACGGTCGGCTCGACGTGCACGCGGTGGCGCCCGGCAAGATCGATACGGCCGGGCACGCCAAGGTGATCCAGCCGCTCGATCCCGGCAAGGTCGCCGCAATACATGTTCAGAACGGGCAGCGCGTGAGGGCAGGAGACCTGCTCCTGGAGTTAGATCCCGCAGAGGCAGCGGCGGAAGAGAACGCGCAGCGCGACGAGCTCAATGCGAACCTCGCCGAAAGCGCGCGCCGACGCTTCGCCATCGCGACGGCGCGCGCCGTGCTCGACGGTCCAGCAAAATCGAGCGAGGCGAACGCGGGCGAGGTCATCGTCGCGCAGCTGGCGCAAGCCGCCGCCGACCCCGAGCCGCGAATCGTGTGGGGCGTCGAGCTGCCGGAGGCGGTCCGCCTGCGCGAGGCTTCAGTGCTGACGGCCGACGTCAACCAGCTCGTCGGCGCCTTGCTGAGCCTCGACAAGCAGATCTTGCAGAAGGAGGCGACGCGCCAGCGCCTTGATATGAGCATAGCCTACCAGAACAAGTTGATCGAAACACTGGCCCAGCTCGTCGGCACCCGCCAGGAGGCGCTCGATCGCGAAGTCGGCAGCAAGATCAATCTCTACGACTCCACGCAGCAGCTGGAAAAATCGCAATCGTCGCTCGCGTCGGACGAAGGGGAACTGATCGAGACCGACGCCGCCCTGACGGAGCTTGGGAGCGAGAAGATCATGACGCTCTCGCAATTCGTAGCCGACAATGAGAACAAGCTCGCCGACGCCGAGCGCAAGGCGGACGAGGCTAAACAGGCAGTTGCCAAGGCGGACGCTCGCCTCGCGCGTACCATGTTCTATTCACCGGCCGACGGCATTGCGCAACAGATCGCCGTGACCACGGTCGGCCAAGTCGTGACCACCGGGCAGCAGCTCCTGGTCGTAGCGCCGACGGATGGGGCGCTGCAGGTTGAGGCGCTCGTCGCCAACCTCGACATCGGCTTTATCAAGCCCGGCCAGAGCGCGGCGATCAAGGTCGACGCCTTCCCCTTCACCCGTTTCGGCGTGCTGCACGGCAGAGTGACGCGCATCGCTTCCGAAGCGGTCGAGGAGCAGGAGGCCAAGCGTGGCCTCGCCAATGCAGCTGCCTCCGCCAATACGACCAACGCCGCGCCCACCAGTCAGACTGGACAGCCCCAGAGCTTCGTCTTCCCGGTCACCATCACGATCGAGGAACAGGCGATGAACATAGACGGGGGGATGATCCCTCTGACTTCGGGAATGACCGTGACCGTCGAAATCAAGACCGACAGCCGCCGCGTGATCGATTACCTGCTCTCGCCTCTCGCCAAGGTAACTTCGGAGGCGTTCAGGGAGAGATGACGTATCTCATTGAGGAAACGGCAGAGTTAAGAAGTGCGGCACAGAGTAATTCCGGGCGCGAAAGTGATCGCCTAGTGTCGCTTGGAGTTAATTGTGAGAATCCAAAGTCAATGATATCAGAGGTTTAGCTTTGCACGTAAGTTGAGAATGAGCATTTAATTTGATAATAGTACCGGGCCGCTGCAGGTAATTTGAGAATAGCGCTCGAGAATCGGCGGAGCCGTATCTGCTGTGGCTCGGCCACGAATGCCCAAATCGCGTGGTCTGGGAGTTAATTCCTTAGCAGTTAATTTGAGAATCTCAGCCCGATCATTCTCATAATTAACTGCTAAAAACGAGCGAAACGACCGCATTCTTACAGTCAACTGCCAAGCGACATCCGCAATGCGGCCGCGCTTGCAAGTTCTTCGGCAATAGATTGGCGCGTCACCGCATTAGTCCGCTTGCCTGAAGCCGGTTCTTAGGCCTTCACCCGCTTGGCTGCCGCCTTCTTGGTCGGCGCCTTCTTAGCTGGCTCCTTCTTGGCCGGCATTATTGCGCCCGCCTTCCGACCAAGTCCGATGGACTTCGCCAGCTCTGACCGTTGTGCAGCGTAGCTTGGTGCCACCATAGGGTAGTCCCGCGCCAACCCCCACTTGGCTCGATACTCGTCAGGCGTTATGCCAAGCAAGCCCAAGTGCCGTTTCATCGACTTGAACTTGCGCCCATCTTCCAAGGAAATGATATGGTCGGGAAACACGGATTTTTTCGGATTGACCGCCGGGGTCTGTGTTGGCTGCTCAACTACAGCTGGCTTGACTAGGCTAACGAGAGCGGAATTCACCGAAGAAATAAGGTCGGGCAGGCCTGCTACGGGTACTGCGTTATTTTGGACAAACGCCGCGACAATATCCGCGGTCAATTCCATCAATTCCGCGTTCTGGCGATTGTTCTCTTCGGTCATTCATCAACTCCTATTGCTATTCCGCTTTCGTATGGGGGAAAGTCGGATCGCGCAAGAAGCAGGTCCACAGAACGGAATACTCGGGATCAACGCCCGGACTTCCGCACCTGGACCTGTACACGCCTACATTGCTAGACGGCACGCCTTCGTTCCGGCAAAGCTGTGAATCGCGGGGCCACTGGCGATCCGCAGGTCGGCGGGTTCAGGCAATGCTCATTGAAAGATGGGCCGCCGACTTTCCTTTTGGCTGTAAAGCTCGGCGGGTTGTCGCTCTCGCCGTCACAAATTGATCGGCGAGACGTGGCGACGCGGATGGCTGTCATACGTGCCATTCGGACGGACCGGCGTCGTCGGTGCCTTGCTTTTGTGTCGGAGCAGAACACTTGCCTTCGGGTGATCACCTGTCATCATCCTTCATGACAAAGGATGAAGCAGAACAGGGTGTTCGCTACTTTTGCACAAAATGGGCTGAAGAGCGTGGGCTTCCTCATCAGCCGGAGAAGCCAAGATTTTCCGATTTCTTTTCTTGGCTCGAGCAGAAGTCGCCGGGCCACTTGAAATTCCGAAGCAGTACTTCGGTGCGGGACGACGTCGAGCGATGGTTCATCGACGAATTCAAGCAAGGTTGGCGCTACTAGCAAGCGATTTCCGGAGAAGCCGGTGCCGTGCTCCGGGCCATCTTCCGCGATCACGCCATACCCATCTCACTTGCCTCCTGCGGCGGGAGACCCCAATCCCGCCTTCGGTCTTCCAAGACCTTCGTGCCTCCCAACGACAATGGCCGGATTGGTCAAACTCCACCGTACGCCTTCTGCGATCGAGCGTCCGCAACGGGTCGCAAATGTTGCCATTCGTCTCATCCACGGGAACGAGCAAGTAGCGTCATGTTCGGACCTACGCGGGGACAAGCGTGAACGTCTCAATTCCGTTACATTCCAGTCCAAACGAACGCGCGTCTCGGGCGCGCAATGAGCCAAGCTCGCAAACAACGTTGTCGGAATCCACGCAGATGGTGCGACCTCAGCGGCTCAGGGCGTCCAGCGCCCTTTGTGCCGCGATGAGGTCGACGATTGGATACCTAGTGTTAAATGTGTGGACCACCGCTTGCAGACGCGTCGCGGCCTCATGGACACGACCTTGACGTGCCAGAACTGGTGCTAGTTGCGTTGCGGCGCGAAGCTCGAAAAGTCTCGCTTGCTGCCGACGGGCAGTAGCAATCGCTGCTTCGAAAAGGTGCGCGGCACCGGTCAGGTCACCTCTATCCGCTGCGATCCGGCCACGAAGGCGGATACATTCTGCCAGATAGCTCGCCTCGTCCGTGTCGCAAATGAGGGTATCGACATCATCAAGCATTTGCGATGCATCTTCGATACGACCGGCCCGCAGGAGAAGATCACAAAGTTCGCATACTTTCTCAGGGGTATGAAATACGACGCCCTGCCCACGCCAAAGAACCACACTCTCCCGGACGTCATCGATGCCGGCATCCAGGTCACCTAGATGCGAGCGGGCATGGCCACGCCACCTGAGGCCACTGCTTCGACGCGCCGTGTAGCCATGCCGTTCGCAAATCTCGACGATCTTCGTAGCGTTATCGAGTAATTCCTTGTATTGGCCGAGTAGCCCGCACAATTGGCATTGCACGAGAAGATGCCACGCGAGGTCGAAGGGCTTATCGAGCTGGTCAAAATCTCGCGTCAGGCACTCTTTCTCTTCGACTGCAGCATCAAAGAGACCCAATATAATCAGCGATTCGCTGAAATATGCCTGGGCAGACACACGTTGATCCGCACCGGCGAACGAAATGCGACGACTTGGGTCAACACGATCAATCAGATCTAAGGCATTCCGCAATGCCTCCGCTGCCAGTGGTTGTTCTCCTCGGTTGGAATGAGCAATTCCCTTCGTTGCCCAAAGACCACCCAGATGGGCCGTTGGAAGGAGATCGGCACCGTTTGCGAGCTGCTCTTCGGCCAGGGTCAGGTAATCGTGATTGCGCCCAGTGGCATAAAAAAATGCGGCGAGTGAAAGCGCAACGTCACATTGCAATTCGACCGATGCAGTGTTCGCGGCGGCAAGACGTGCATCCTCAAGCGTCTTCCCAAGGCGCTCAGAACGATACCCTTCAGCCTGCATCAAGGCATTGGCCATCGCAAGGTGGAGACGTGTCATCCGTTCGGCGCCGCCGGACACATCGCCAAGTCTCCTGCTGCAGTCAATAGCACTGGCAAAGTGCGACACGGCTTCGCGAGTGGCAGCTCTGGCCACCGCGGCCCTTCCCGCCTTTTGCCAGTGATCGAGCGCGCCCGCCCAATCCCCAGCTTGCTGAAGGTGGTGCGCGAGGAGCTCGGGTTGCGCTTCAGTGATTTCCGTCCATTTTTCCTCCAACACATCTGCGACACGCTTATGTAGCTCCTGGCGCTTAGCGCGCAGCAGCGTGCCATACGCTGCATCCTGAACGAGCGCATGCTTGAAGAGGTAAGTGGCCAGTGGCCGCGTCCCGCGGCAGAACACCAGACCGGCGCCTCCGAGTTGATCCAGTGCGCCATTTAGATCAGCGGCATTTCGCTGTGCGACCGCTGCCAGCAATTCGTAGGAGAACTCCCGACCGAGAACCGCGCCGACCTGTGCGACCTCCTTAACGG
>NZ_JBFUET010000036.1:0-14611 GCF_056403815.1 Mesorhizobium sp. P2_E9 | reverse complement strand
AGCATCGCTCGCACAAGGGCCTGAACAATCGGGCGGAGAACTCTCATCAACCCATCCGACGGCGGGAGAGGATCATGAAGCGCTTCAAGTCAGCGCGACATCTTCAGCGTTTCGTTTCCGTCCACGACCCGATCGCCAACCTCTTTAACGTTCCCCGCCACGATATTCCATCCACCCACCATCGAGAACTGCGAGCAACTGCCATCAAGCATGGCGCCAAATCGCGCGCCTTCACGCCGAATGAACCAAGCCTCACTCCCAGATCTTGTTTTCACAGCGTTAAGTTTACGGTGCCGTTCGACTACATCGAGCGCACAATCCCAAGCGGGGCCGCTCGACGCTGGGCACGCCGGTTGAGTTCGAGGAAATAGCGATGTTAGCTTAAGTGCCTGTCCACTGAACCGGCAGCAGGCCATATAGTCGGCACAAAGGCGAGGACCTTCTTATATGAACGCGAGTGAGATGAGTGCGATCAGCGACACCCTGATGAGGGTGGTGACGCCGGAGATGTCGCCAAAGCAGCTTTTCAAGGCTGCCAGGAAAGAGCACCCAAAGCCTCCAGGAAGGATATCGCCAAGGCGGCGTTTTTCTCGATAATTTCACATGCTGATCAGGACACTGGCAAGGTGAAGAACCTACAGGCATTCGCCATCACCGAGCGCACCCAGCCGTCTGACTAGGACAAGCTCACCCAGCAGCTTTCATTAGCCCAAAGCATCGCATGAATTGCGTCGATGGCATTGACGACCGCGTCCGCCGCCTCGTGGTCCAAGGCAATATCGAGCCGACCTTCAGTGGTCTGAATTGTCAAAATTCCGAGTTTGCCACGCTCGTCAGTGATGGTTGCGACGTGAAATTCAGTCGGCATATACGGGCGCTTTTCTGTCTGTTCCATCGTGTGAAGACCCAAGTCAGTAGCGGTGCAATGAGCATGTGGCTTTTTGCCTGAGGCAACGAGAATTTCACCCCTTTTACGATGGAGCACGGGACGGATAGGCCCATGCTCCATACGGTAGAGGCAGGCGCAAGCTTGCAAAGCGAGCAGATCGGGTGACCCTCAGCGAAGTGGGTTTGTGCATGAGGCGCAAAGCAGACTTTGCGATTGTGGCCCGATCAGGCTGCAGCACGATGTGCATGCTCCGCCCCCTTCGCCTGTCCCAGGAAGTGGGCAAGCGCCAACTTCCTGGAAGCTCGATCGAGCGCATAGGCAGTGTGGCTGAAGGCGACGCCATCCAGCAGGCCTTGGATGTAGCCAGCGATGCTGTCGGCTGCCATGACGAGCGCTGTGTCCACGGTGTGGATGTAGCGGCTCGTCACCGTTCCTCGTGAATGCCCAACTAGGGCGGCGATCGTCGCCTCGGTGAACCCAAAGTCGTTGGCAATGCTGGCGAAGCTGTGTCGCAGAACATGCGGTGTGATGCCAGCCAGGTCGGTGTTCTCGAGTAGCTTCGTCCAATGCCTAGGGAAGCTCCCGAATGCCGTGTCATCCTCCCAGCCGGGAAAGACATAGTCTTCGGCACCCTGTTCCTCGTCGCGGCGACCCTCGAGGTACTCGAGGACCGGCAGACCGATCGGTCGCACTGATGCTCCTTCCTTGCTGTCGGTCAAGCGCAGGCAACTGCCGTCGATATCGACTTCGCCCCAGCGCAGACCGATGACCTCGCTGCGTCGGCCGCCCGTCAACGCGATCAGGCGGATCATTTCCGCGGCAGTCTCATATTGCCCGTCCTCGACGGCCCTTCCGCAGGATATCGCCGAGCGTGCGATACTCCTGCTCGCCAAGACGGCGAGTGTTTATCCTGTCCTTCGGCTTGCGAACGCCATGGGCGGGGTTCTGCTCGATGATACCGAGTTCAACCGCATAGCTGAGAATGCCGCCGAAGAGCCCTATCGTTCGGGCCGCCGTACCGGCGCCACCGCGCACGATCGCGCGCCCACGCAGCTTGTCCGTTTTGACGCTGGCGCGTGTCTTGCCCGCCATGATGTCCTTCATGGCCTGGGTGATGTCGGACTTGGCCAAATCCCGCACCCGTGGACTGCCCAGCAGCGGAACGATGTGGCGCTCGACGCGGCCGACATCGGTGGAGATTGTCGTGGGTTTCTTCGGTCGCCCCCTTTTCCCAAGCACCAGCCCATTCTTGAGGTCTTCGAGGTAACGGGTGCAGAGTTCCTTGACAGTGATCGCCTCGCGATCGAGCTTGCGCTCCTCGGCGGGATTGCCGCCTCTTGCGACTTGGCCGAGGACTTTCGCCTCGCGCCTGGCCTCCGTGCAGCCCAATGGTGTAGCGACGCGAGCGGCCTGCGGTGCGGTACTGCAGAACATAGCTTCGCTTGCCCGAAGTGAAGACACGCAAGCCAAAGCCGGGTAGCTCTTCGTCCCATATAACATAGTCCGAGGACCTGATATCGGTGGCATCGACGGTTCGTTTGGTCAGCTTCGCCATGCTTGGGTGTCTCCTTGACAGATTCCCTGCGTAAGCAAAGCGTAAGCACGGCAGGGAGGGTTTTCAGCCGCCCCGTCGTACCGTCGGCGCTGATCGATTTCAAATTTGTTTTGTGATTTCAGTGGCATAGCGCGTATTCGGATAGAATCGGATAGGTTCGGCGAAAGCCACTATCCATTCTCCGAAGGCAGAGGTCACAGGTTCGAATCCTGTCGGGTGCGCCATTTTTCCGCGGGTCCGTTCCGGACACATGGGAGCCCGTTCGGCTGGGGGAAGGGCGTTGACAAAAGGCCGACATAGCAATAATCCAATATATTGGATGCAATTCAAGCCGTTACAGCGGAACAGGGCTGCGACATGCGCGAAAACAGAACTTCAGGCCTGTCGCGTGTATTACGTCAGATGACCTGTGGCAGGCCAATCGCCGACCGGTGACAGGCGATGCTCTCGCCGCAGATAGGAGTATGCAAGCCAATGAATCTGGATCGCGTCATTACAGTCGTCGGAGCCCACGCCGAGGGCGAGGTGGGCCGGGTGATCACAGGCGGCGTCCTGCCGCCGCCGGGTGCTACGATGTTCGAGCGCATGGAAAATCTGGAGCGTGACAGCGCGTGGCTTCGCAACATGCTGCTGTTCGACCCGCGCGGCAGTGTCAATGCAGCCGTCAACCTGATAACGCCCCCCATACGCGCCGACGCCGATATCGGCATGATCGTCATGGAGTCCGATTACTTCGTGCCGATGTCGGGCTCGAACCTGATCTGCACGGTCACCGTCGCCCTCGAGGCAGGCATGATCCCCATGCGCGGCGCCAACACCATCGTCAGGGTAGATACGCCGGCCGGCCTGGTCGAGGTCACGGCGGATTGCAGCGGCGGCAAGTGCCGCCGCATCACATTCCGAAATATCCCGTCCTTCGTCATGCATCGCGACCGGATGGTCGATGTGCCCGGGATAGGGTCGCTACGGGTCGATGTCGCCTATGGCGGCATGATCTACTGCATTGTCGATGCCGAGGACGTCGGCGTGACGCTGGCCCGCGACGAGGCGCGCGACCTAATCGAACTCGGCGAGCGCATCAAGGCTGCGGCGGCCGGACAGCTTCCCTCGATTCATCCAGAGAATCCATCGATCAACACCATCAACCAGACGGAATTCGGCGGCCGGTTGCGGATCGTCGATGGAGTGAAGACGTCGAAGAACGCCGTGGTCGTTTCTCCCGGCAGGCTCGACCGCTGTCCTTGCGGCACGGGAACTTCGGCGCGGATGGCCTTGCTGCATGCGCGCGGCGACCTCGCGGTGGGCGAGAAGTTCCGGCATACCTCGATTCTCGACACAGTCTTCGATTGCCGTATCGTTGAAACGGCCATGGCGGGCAATATGCCGGCGGTGGTGACAGAGATTTCCGGACGTGCCTGGCTGACCGGAGTAAGCCATTACGGGGTGGATCCGGAGGATCCGTTTCCCGAGGGCTATCGCTTGTCGGATACCTGGTTCAGGTAGCGCCCGACATCATGCAGCACGAACAGCGAGCGAGCCGATGACATCTCAAACCACGGGGCTGACCTGGCTCAACCCGCCGCCGCATCATGCTTTCGGCGGCAACGACGTGCATGTGCGCACCGGCAAGGAGACCGATTTCTGGCGCGAGACCTTCTACGACTTCTGGCGCGACAGCGGTCACTTCCTCTATCGGCAGGTCGAGGGCGACTTCAGCGCCGAGGTTACGGTCAAGGGCCACTACAAGGTTCTCTACGACCAGGCCGGATTGATGACCCGGTTGAGCGAGACGCACTGGGTCAAGGCCGGCATCGAGTTCACTGACGGGCTGATGTATTTCTCCGTCGTCGTCACCAACGACGCCTCCGACTGGTCGCTGGTCAGCATTCCGGCAGGTCCGGACGGTGTGAGGATCCGGTTGACCCGCCATGCCGAGGCAATCCGCGTTCAATATCTGGATAGCTCGGACAATCACTGGAAGCCGGTGCGGCTTGCCTATTTCCCGCCTTCTGAAACGGTCGATGTCGGCATGATGTGCTGCTCGCCGCAGCGTGAAGGCTTCGAGGTCACCTTCAGCGATTTTTCGATCGGCCCGGCGATCTCGAGGGAACTCCATGACTGACGTCTCCCAAGGCAGCAAAGTCCGCTGGGCAATCGTTGGGGCAAGCCAGATTGCGCGCTCATGGGTTGCCAAGGCGATCCAGTCCGTCCCGGACGCGGAGCTGGTGGCGATCGTCAGCAGGAGTGCTGCTCGTGGCCGAGCATTCGCCGACGATCTCGGAATTCCGGTATCCGCTATAAGCCTGAAATCACTTCTTGCCGAAACCGGGATAGATGCCGTCTACGTCTCGACGAACAATGACAGGCATCAGGAGGACACGCTCGAGGCCGCGGCAGCGGGCCTGCACGTGCTTTGCGAAAAGCCGCTCGGCCTGACGCTGGACGATGCCATCGAGATGGCAAAAGCCTGCGACCTGGCCGGCATCGTCCTGGCACGAACCACCACATGCGTGGCGCGGCGACACACAGAGCCATCCGCGACCTGGTGCTGACAGGCCGGATCGGGCGGCCGCTCGCCGCGCGCGTGATGTATTGCGAGTATTTGCCCGAGGAGCTGCAGACGTGGCGCACCAAGGACAAGGCGCAAGGTGGGGTCATCTATGACCTCACCGTGCACAATGTCGACGTTCTGCGCTTTGTGCTTGCGGATGAACCCATCGAGGTCATGTCGATGAAGGCGAGCAGCCTGATCGGCGAGAACGGCGTGGAGGACCAGGCGCAATCCATTGTCCGCTTCGCGTCCGGCTTGATTGCCTACATGCATGAAGGCCAGGTTTTTGCCCATCACGAAACGGCGCTTGAGGTGCACGGCACCGAGGGATCGATCTATGGCCGGGGCATTCTGGATGAGTCGCCGGCCGGTCGGGTCTATCTTCGCCGCGGCACCGAGATGACGGAAATCCCGGTCGAGCCTGCCAACCTCTACGCCGCCACGATCGCCAAGTTCAACGCGGCGGTGCTGCATGGCGAACGTCCGGCGGCGACGGGTTGGGATGGTGTTGCGTCGCTCGCGACGGCGCTGGCAATCAGACGTTCGGCGGAGGAGGGGATGCGTGTGTCCGTGCCGCAATTCGAAGGAGCTCCGTTCGTTTCGGCGGGCTGACATAGCCCATTCGCATCGTGGCGGTTGCCGGCGAAACCGCGGATTTCACAGTGGACTTTCGGATAGAATATTGTAGATTGGATACATTATTGGCAAAAGGCGAGTCCTAAGGAAAGGCCAGACGATGACGCATTGGCAGGGGGTGTTCCCGGCGGTTACGACCAAGCTCGAGCAGGACGGTTCGATCAACCTCGAAGCGACACAGGCGAGCATCGACCGCCTGATCGACAACGGCGTTTCAGGCATCATCGTCCTGCCGATGCTGGGCGAGAACGCTTCGCTGCTGCCGAAGGAGAAGGAAGCTGTCATCCGCGCCGCCAGGGAAGCCGTAGCCGGCCGCGTTCCGCTTCTCTCCGGCCTTGCCGAGATCTCGACCGCGGGGGCGATCGCGGGCGCGCGTGCCTTCCAGAACTATGGCGCCGAAGGCCTGATGGTGTTCCCGAGCCTCGGCTACAAGACCGACCCGCGCGAAACGGCTGAATGGTACAAGGCGATCGCCGGCGCCACCGACCTGCCGATCATGATCTACAACAACCCGATCGCCTATGGTGTCGACATCACGCCCGACATCCTCAAGGTGCTCGCCGATTGCCCGACGATCGTGGCGGTTAAGGAAGAGACCGGCGACGTGCGCCGTGTCACCGACATGTTCATCGCCTTGGGCAATCGCTTCGATATCTTCTGCGGCGTCGACGACCAGATCGTCGAAAGCATGTCGCTTGGCGCAACGGGCTGGGTTTCGGGCATGACCAATGCCTGGCCAAAGGAATGCGTCCAGATATTCAACCTGTGCGCGGCCGGCAATTTCGCCAAGGCCCGCGATCTCTACCGCATCATGACGCCGTCCTTCCACCTCGATACGCATGTGAAGCTCGTTCAGTATATCAAGATGGCCGAGCACCTGGTCTACGGCGCGCCTGAATGGACACGGGCGCCGCGATTGCCGCTGGCCGGCGAGGAGCGCGACCGGGTCATCGCCACCATCACAGCGACAATCGAACAACTCAAGCAGATGCAGTCGCGCCGGGCTGCCTGATCCGAGGGGACGCCATGGTCCGGTTCGGAGACTTACGAGGATCCGCATTTTCGGTTGCGCCAGTCGAGTGACCACAGCCGGCTGATGCGCCCGGGATGGATTGCATGCACAAAATTCCATTGTTCGGCGCGTCCGACCTGAAGCAGATCCGCGATACGGCGCGGCGGCTGGACACGTCCTGGATCGGCGGCGGGTTTTCCCGCGACGACGGCTGCGACGTCAGAACCATCACGTTTCCGTTCGACGGAGAGACGATCAGCGAAGTCGCCTTTGCCAGCGAAAGGCAGGTCGATCTTGCGGTTCAGGCGGCCCGCGCCGCGCTCAAGGCGGACTGGGGAACGATGGGGCACGAAGGACATGCGGCGCTGATCCGTGCGCTGGCGGATGCGGTCGAAAGAAATCGGCTCGAATTGGCGCTTCTCGAGAGCCTCGATGTCGGCAAGCCGATCCTGCATTTCTACAATGACGATTTGCCGACAACGGTCGGCGTGCTGCGCTGGTATGCCAGCCTGGCTGAAACCGCCTATGATCTCAGTCCGACCCGCCGCAAGGGCGTGCTCAGCCAAATCGTGCGCGAGCCGCAAGGCGTGGTGGGTATCGTCCTGCCGTGGAACTATCCGCTGACCACGCTGGCACTCAAAATCGGCCCGGCGCTGGCCGCCGGCAACACGGTCGTCTGCAAGCCGGCCGACGATACGCCGCTCACCACGCTACGGCTGGCAGAGCTCGCGATCGAGGCGGGTTTCCCGGCTGGCGTCATCAACGTCGTGCCCGGCACTGGCGCGGTTGCCGGAAAGGCGCTGGGTCTGCATGACGATGTCTCGGCGATCAATTTCACCGGTTCGACCGCCACGGGACGGCGTTTCCTGCACTATTCGGCCGATTCGAACCTGAAGGAAATTTCGCTGGAATGTGGTGGCAAGAATCCCGCCATCATCTTGCCGGACGTCAAGTCGCTCGACCGTTTCGCCGACGACATTTCGACCGGCTTCCTGATGAATTCCGGCCAGCTCTGCTCGTCCATATCGAGGGTTCTCGCGCCGCGCGCGCTGGAAGGCGATCTTCGCGATATGCTCGTCGTCAGGATGAAGGAATGGCCGATCGGCGATCCTTTCGATCCAACCACGCGCATCGGGCCGCTGGTCAGCGACGCCCACGCGGCCAAGGTCAATCGCGCCATCGATGGCGAGATGCAGCGCAACAATGATATCAGCGTGTCGGCGGCCGAATTCACCGGCGCGTCGCCGCGCCTGGTCGAGCCGATCGTGTTCTTTAATGTCGGCGAAAGCGCCGATGCCTGGCGAGAGGAGATTTTCGGACCGGTTCTGTCCGTCAGGTTCTATGACGATCTCGATGGCGCGATCCGCAGTGCGAACGATACGCAATACGGCCTGAGCGGCTATGTTTTCGGCGAGAGTCCGGACGCGATTCGCGAGGCATCGACGGCGCTCGACACCGGTTTCGTGGCGATCAACGCTTTCTGCGAAGGCGACTTCACAACACCGTTCGGCGGCTTCAAGACGTCCGGCTTCGGCGGCAAGGACAAGGGCATCCATTCGCTCGATCAATATTCGCGGACCAAGAGCATCTGGTGGGCGATGTAGGAACTCAGCCTGGCCCGAAACATTCGACCAAGCGCAAATGAAGGTAAGTCCGATATGACGTCCAAGGCGTATGACTACATCGTCGTCGGGGCAGGTGCCGCTGGTTCGATCGTCGCCGCCAGACTAGGCGAGGACAGGAGCGTTCGCGTGCTGGTGCTGGAGGCCGGCCCAAGCGACAATTCCATCTATGTGCGCATGCCGGCCGCCATGTCCTACCCCCTGACCGCCAGCGCCGGACCTGGAGTTTCGAGACGGGACCGGAGGCCGCGCTCGGCGGGCGCATGATCACGCATGTCAGGGGCAAGATGCTGGGCGGCTCGGGCTCGCTCAACGGCATGGTCTATGTTCGTGGCAATCCACGCGACTTCGACGCGTGGGCAGAGGGTGGCCTGCCGGACTGGTCGTATGCGCACTGCCTGCCTTACTTCAAGAGGCTGGAATCCTACGACAAGGGCGCCAATACCTATCGTGGCGGTGATGGACCCATCGCGATCACCACGCTCAAGGGCGACTTGCCCGTCTTCAAGGCGTTTCTGGAAGCCGGGCAGCAGGCCGGGCACGACCTTAACCCCGACTACAATGCCTACCGCCAGGAAGGCGTCCATATCTACCAGGCAAATATCGACAGGGGCGTGCGAGCGAGCGGCGGCAGGGCCTATCTGCGGCCGGCAATCCGCAAGGGCAATGTCGATCTCAAGCTGAACGCGCTGGTGCACCGGATCAACTTCGATGGCAGGCGCGCGGTCGGCGTCACCTATGAGGTGGATGGCACGGTCCACACCGTCGAGGCCCGACGCGAAGTGGTCCTGTGCGGCGGCGCCTTCAATTCGCCGCAGCTTCTGTTGCTGTCGGGCGTCGGTCCCTCCAACGAACTTCGCGGCCTTGGCATCAAATCAGTCGCGGATGTGCCGGGAGTGGGCAAGGGCCTCATCGACCACGTCGCCGTTTCGGTGCGTTACAGGGCAGGCTGTGCCAAAACCCTGCGAACGCAGCGAGTGATTTAAATCCGCTAACGGCATGCGCCTTTTCGCTGCTTCCGACTCCAATTCCGAACATTTTGGAATGGACTACAGCTACGCCAAAAGCGGTAATTCGTTCATGGCCTGAAATCGATTTCTTGCCGATAAACGAATGGCGGCCTTCGAGATAACGTATCGACCGGCATGGTGACGCCCCAAGCTTTTGATCAGATCACACGGCAACGCCGCAGAGCCAATGCTTCGCCCAAATCGGCAGCCATGAGCGCATCACCCAAGGCGTCGCTCAAGAACAAGGAAAACCACAGTTTTACGTCCACCCATACATCGGGACCCGAGAGCACTTCGCGCGACACGGCGACGTCGCCGTCGTTCAGTTCACTGACGCTCTTACAAATTGACCGGCGCCCCTTGCTCCCGATACCGGGAACCTGAGGCGACTGATCCTCTAGGAAGGAAGACTTCCGATTACCGAATATCCAGGTGTAGAACTCCCGTGGATCACGGGTCTTGTGATCTTTCTCGTAGACCCCCTCACTCACTGGATAGAGGGCGCCGCCCCCAATATCGAACTGGTGCAATACTTGCGCCACGCGCTCCGAAACGATCCAGAACGATCCGGCAAAGAAGACGTCGGGTACCGGCTTGCCGTGCAACGGATGCCAATCGCCATCGGGCTTAAGCCAGGCGATCGAAGGACAGGAGGTAGCGGCAACAGACTCGCCATTTTGATTGGCTTCGCTAGCCGCGACGGCGACATCCGTCCGCTCGCGAGAGACGTCGGTTTCCACCGGCATTATCAAATCGGCCATCACCGGGAGTAAGCTGATCCAAACACGTTCCCTTATCACTCGCTCCTCCCGTGATTCTAGGCGCCCTTATCAGATCACGCGGCAGCGCCGCAGAGCCAATGCTTCGCCCAAATCGGCCGCCATCAGCGCATCACCCGCAGCGCTGCTTAAGAACAAGGAAAACCACAGATTTACGTCGACCCAGACATCGGGACCAGAAAGCGCCTCGCGCGATACCCCAACGTCATCGTCTTTCAACTCGCTGACGCTTTTGCATATCTCGCGATATTCATCGTCGGAAATGCCGGGAACGTTTGGCGACTGATTCTCGATGAATGCCATTTTTTTGTTACCGAACGTCCATGTGTAGAAGTTCCGCGGATCGCGGGTCTTCCCATCGATTTCGTGGACACCCTCGGCAACCGGGTACAGCGCGCCGTGCTCCAGATCGAACTGGCGCAATATTTGCGCCACGCGTTCCGAAACGATCCAGAATGATCTAGCAAAGAAGACGTCGGGTACCGGCTTGCCATGCAACGGATCCCAATCGCCATCGGGCTTGCGCCAGATGGTCGTGGGACACGAGGTAGCAGCAACGGGCTCGCCATATTTGTTAGCCTTGCCCGCCGCGATCGCGACAGCCACCCGCTCGCGCGAGACGTCGGTCTCCACCGGCAGCACGAAATCGGCCATCGTCGGCACAAGGCTGATCCAAACGTGTTCACTCATCGCTCACTCCTCCCGTGATTCTAGGCGCCCCATTCACCCCATGCTTCGGCCCTAGGGCGGCGCGAGCGTAGTGGAATTTTCTTAATGCTCGGCGTGCCCGGCCGAAAAACAGGCCATTGTCGATCGCGAAGCGGGAAAGGCGATCGGGTCCACGGGGGTTCCCGCGAGCCGTCAGTCCGCTCCCCCACCATTCGTGGAAGTCTATAAAGTCTGCGAGGGGCCGAGATCTTGCCTATTCGTAGGTGTTCGAAACCCATAACAAAGCTTTTTGTCACGAACAAACAAGTGTAGAATCAAGCATCTCCTGATCTACGTCGCCGAGGTTTTTATGAGCTTCATTGAGGGTACACCGCGAGATCAGTCCAGCCTGCTTCCTCCTTGTATCGATGACTATGTTGGGCCTGACACACTCGTCTGTGTCGTCGATGCTTTCGTGGACAGTCTGGACCTGCTCAAGCTTGGCTTCACGCGTGCCATTGCGGCGTCGACCGGACGACCAGGCTATCATCCCGGCGACATGCTGCGCCTCTATATCTGGGGTTACCTCAATCAGGTCCGATCATCGCGACATCTGGAGCGCACCTGCAAGCGCGACCTTGAGGCGATGTGGCTGATGCGCCAGCTCGTGCCAGATTATCGGACCATTGCGGCGTTCCGGCATGACTATCCCGACGCGATCGTCGCGGCCAGCGCAGCGTTTGTGCTGTTCTGTCGCGAACAGAATTTGGTGGGCGGCCGATCGGTCGCGCTCGACGGCACCAAGATGCGCGCCGCCGCCAGTCCGAAGAACATCGCCGGAGCGGAGCGGCTGGCGCGGGACATCGCGCATACCGAAAAAGAGATCGCCTATTATCTCGACCGCCTGGACATCATCGACGAGACCGTCGCGCAGGGGTTCGAAGATCAACCGCTGCACCGCGAGGGCTTCAAGACCGCCATTGCCTCCCTGTTGCGCCGGAAGGAACGGCTGGCCCGGCGACAGCAGGAACTCGAAGAACGGGACGAGAAGGTGCTCGTGTTTGGTGAACCCGAGGCCAAGCCGATGGGTTACGCCCATGCGCCGAAGCTTCCCTCATATAATCTGCAAAGCGTCGTCGACGTCGCGAGCGGACTGATCGTCCACCACGACATCTACAACGACGCGAACGATAGCCATCTTCTTCATGCTATGTCGGTCGCGGCCAAGGCCGTGCTGGAGGTAGAACAGCTCCAGGTGTTGACTGACGGCGGCTATTCAAACGCTGAGGAAGTCGCCCGTTGCGAACGCGAGAACATCGAGGTCGCTGCGCCGATCAAGCGCGGGGCGATGAATTCCGAACATTTTCGACCGTTCCAATTCCTCTACGATGAGGACAGCGACACGATCCGTTGCCCCGCCGGGCTAACACTGCGCCGGTCCGGAATCCATACTCGCAATCGAGCGATCCGCTATTGTACCTCGGCCTGCACAACCTGCGCCCTCAAGCCGAAGTGCACGCCCGGAGCCCAGCGCACGATCCATCGGCTTGTCGATCAAAGCGCTCTCGATCGCATGGAGGCCCGAATCCATGCTAACCCCAGTCTGATGACGATCAGGCGATGCACGGTCGAGCATCCGTTCGGCACGATTAAACGAATGTCGGGCGGCGGAAGGTTCCTGACGAGAGGGCTCAGGGCGGTGAAGGCGGAAGCCGCGTTATCGATCCTGGCCTTCAACCTCCTTCACGCCGCGAACACCTTCGGAACAAGGGTGATTACCCCGAACTGAGACGAGGCGCTTCGCTTCAGCCGACCTTGGCTGGCGATGCGGCCGGCTGCTGGCGTTTTGGCACAGCCTGAGGGCCTCGCGTCCGGGCGTTTCTCCCGCCATGGACCTGAGCATGTTCAAGATGGGCCTGATCGGGGCGCAGTGGCTGTTTCTGCGCTCCGGCCTCGGCGTGACCAATCTTTGGGAAGTGGGCACGTTCTTCAAGAGCAGCGAGGCCGCCGACTATGCCAATATCCAGCACGAGTTTTTGCCGATGCTGGGCGAATTGATGCACGGCAAAGTCAACATCGAGGAGGGGTTCCAGTACCAAACCTGCCTGGTGCGGCCGAAGAGCCGGGGCTCCGTTACGCTGAAATCAATCGATCCCCGATCCCATCCGTCGATCGTTTCCAACTATCTCGCGCATCCGCAGGACCAGCGGGATCTGATCGACGGCGTGCGTCACACCGACGAGATTATCCAGCAGCGCGCCTGGGACGGCATGCGTGACGAAGCCTTGACGCCGGGGCTCAGGACGATGCCCGATGCCGAAGTGCTTGACTGGCTGAAGGAAAACCTCGGTACGCAATACCACCCATGCTCGACGTGCCGTATGGGCGTCGACGACATGTCGGTCGTCGATACCGACGGCAGGGTGCAAGAGACCGAGGGGCTGCGTGTCATCGATGCGTCGGTCATGCCGCGCATTACAAGCGGCAATTTGCATTGCCCGACTATGATGATTGCGGAGAAGCTCGTAGACCGCTTGCGGCTACGCGCACCGCTGCCGCCCGAAATTGCCGACTACGCGGATCGCATGTGACCACGGCGAGCCTGATGGAGTCCTCAAAATCCGATTGAAAAGCGGAGATTGGATCGGCATGAAATATTGGATACGATTGTACAATCAATAGAGCGATTCTGGAAAACGCCTGCCATGCCGACATCTCCCAAGCCCCTGCTGCAGCGCCAGACCGTTACCGCGATGGTCGCGGAATACATAGCTGGCAAGATCATCGGCGGCGACTATCCCGGCGGCCATCAGATTCGTCAGGAGGCTATAGCTGCCGAGCTGGGTGTCAGCCGGATTCCGGTGCGCGAGGCGCTTTTGCAGCTGGAAGCCGAAGGCCTTGTCGTCATCAGGGCGCATCGTGGCGCAGTCGTCTCCGATCTGTCGGCTGACGATGCGATCGACCTGTTCGACGCACGGCTTCTGCTGGAACCCTTCCTCGTCAAGAAGGCCATCGCGCGTCTGTCCAATCAGGACATCGCCACCGTCGAACGGGCGCTTCACGACTACGAGGCTGCCGTCGCCAGGGGCGATCCGAAGGAACTCAGCCGCCTCAACTGGGCGTTCCATACGGTGCTGCTGGAGCCCTCCATGCGACCGCGTTCAATGGCGGTGCTTCAAACACTCTACAGTTCGGCGGATCGCTATCTGCGCCTGCAGATCGAGCCGTTGAAGGCGCAGACCAAGGCGCTGCAGGAGCATCGTGACATCTTCGAAGCCTATCGCCTGCGTGACGCGGTCGAGACATCGAGACTGCTCAAGAAGCATGTCGCCGACGCGGCCGAAGAAATCGTCAGCCAACTGAAGCGGGGCGAGGCCGCCGGCTGATCCTGCCTCGGCTGGATCGGCCTTTCGTTGCATCGAAGTCGGGCGCGCATTTTCCCCGGTCGTCCAAAATCGGCTGACGCGAACGCAGCCGATCCGGATACCCGCAACGCCTCCGCAAGATCCCCACAAGCCGATCGAACCAAGCGGCGGTGGGACGAATTCGTTTGACTCTCATGATTATTGTATCCAATATCCTGTAAAACAACCATTCTCGAAGTCACCATCAAAAAAGGGGAATTCGCAATGACACGCAAAGCAGGAGACGACGTCAATTCAGGGCACCGTAACGTTAACCGGGCATCGATCAAAATGTGGGATCTGGCGGCATGACCAGATTTTGCCGTGATCCTCTTTATCGTCGCCACCGATTTCCGGCGCAGGTGATTGCCCATGCCGTTTGGCTCTATTTCCGGTTTCCGCTCAGCCTGCGGATGGTCGAGGATATGCTGGCAGCTCGTGGCGTCATCGTCTCTCACCAGACCGTGCGACTTTGGGCTGAGAAATTTGGCAGACACTTTGCCAA
>NZ_JBFUET010000035.1:0-21873 GCF_056403815.1 Mesorhizobium sp. P2_E9 | reverse complement strand
GAGCCTTGAACATCAAGGTCGGGTCGAGCGGCGGGCGGCCATTGTCGGGGCAATACAGCGGCGCGGTCAGATCGTGGATGAAGGAGAAATCGATCAAACGGTCGATCTTGCGCAACAGGTGATCAGCCGGAACCAACTGATCCAGCGTTACCATCTCGAGCGCGGTCTGTTCAGGGGCGGGTCGCTTCAACATGGCCCAGTGAATCAAAAACCCCCGGCAAATGCCAGGGGTTTGTCAGCAGTCTGAAAGGGCGGCTCAAGGCCGCCCTTTTTCATTGGACGTCAGAAAGTTCAAGCCGTTCCGAAGGCGCTGGCGCCGTGGTCGGCGCGGCCGACCAGCTGCCGGAACCCGGCGAAAAGCTCGCGGCCGAAGCCGAACTCGTTGCCGATGAGATCGGCTTCGGCGGTGCGGCGCAGCGCGAACTCCGTCCCCGGCACCAACACTTCGAGCGTGCCGGCATCGGCGTCGAGGCGGATGATGTCACCGTCATGGATCCGCGCGATAGGCCCGTCCTCGACTGCTTCCGGCGTCACATGGATCGCCGCCGGCACCTTGCCGGAAGCGCCAGACATGCGCCCGTCGGTGACCAGGGCGACGCGCTGGCCGCGATCCTGCAGGATGCCGAGCACGGTGGTCAGCTTGTGCAGTTCCGGCATGCCGTTGGCCTTCGGACCCTGGAAGCGGATGACGGCGATGAAATCGCCGGTCAGCGTGCCCGCCTTGAACGCGTCGTTCAGGCCCTGCTGGCTGTCGAACACCTTGGCCGGTGCCTCGATGAGACGCCGTTCCGGCTTGACGGCCGAGGTCTTGATGACCGCATGGCCGAGATTGCCCGCCAGCACCTTCAGGCCGCCCGTCGGCTGGAAGGCCTTGTGGAACGGCGCCAGCACCTTTTCGTCGCCGCTTGCCTGCGGCGAGGCCTCGCGCACCACGGAGCCGTCGGCGCCGAGCTTTGCCTCGACCGCATAGGGCCGCAGGCCTTCGCCCCACACCGTCTGCACATCTTCGTGCAGGACGCCTTCGTCGAGCAGTTCGCGGATCAGGAAGCCGAGCCCGCCCGCGGCATGAAAATGGTTCACGTCGGCAAGGCCGTTCGGGTAGACGCGCGCCAGAAGGGGCACGGCTTCCGACAGGTCGGAAATGTCCTGCCAGGTCAGCGCGATGCCGGCTGCCGCTGCCATGGCGATCAGGTGGATGGTGTGGTTGGTCGAGCCGCCGGTGGCATGCAGGCCAACCACGCCGTTGACGAAAGAGCGTTCGTCGATCATCCGCCCGACCGGCGTATAGGCATTGCCGAGCGCGGTGATCGCCAGCGCCCGCTTCGTCGCCTCCCGCGTCAAGGCTTCGCGCAACGGCGTGCCAGGATTGACGAAGGAGGCGCCCGGCGTGTGCAGGCCCATGATCTCCATCAGCATCTGGTTGGAGTTGGCCGTGCCGTAGAAGGTGCAGGTGCCCGGCCCATGGTAGGATTTGGACTCGGCTTCCAGAAGTTCGGCGCGACCCGCCTTGCCCTCGGCATAGAGCTGACGGACCTTGGCCTTTTCGTCGTTGGGCAGGCCTGTCGTCATCGGCCCGGCCGGGATGAACACCGCCGGCAGGTGGCCGAAGGTGAGTGCCGCGATCACCAGCCCGGGCACGATCTTGTCGCAGACGCCGAGATAGACGGCGGCGTCGAACATGTTGTGCGACAGGCCGATCGCGGCTGCCATGGCAATCACGTCGCGCGAAAACAGCGACAATTCCATGCCGGGTTGGCCCTGTGTGACGCCATCGCACATCGCCGGCACGCCACCGGCCACCTGGGCGATGCCACCGGCCTCGCGGGCCGCGTCCTTGATCAGGGCTGGGAACGTTTCGAAGGGCTGATGCGCCGACAGCATGTCGTTGTAGGAGGTGATGATGCCGAGATTGGGCACCTTGTCGGCGCCGAGCGCCAGCTTCTCCGAGGGGCTGCACACCGCAAAGCCGTGGGCGAGGTTGCCGCAGGACAGCACCGACCGGTTGGCGGTCTGGTTCGACGCTTCGGCGATGCGGCCGAGATAGCGCTCGCGTCCCGCCTTCGAGCGTTGGCGGATGCGCTCCGTGATGGCTTCGATGTCGCGTCTTGCGGTCATGGCGGTCGGTCCTTTCAAGCGAGGTCCCGGAAACATCCTCCCGCAATTGCCGGGACCACTAAACGTAAAATCAGGGCGCCCAGAAAACCTCTACGAGCCTGGGGGCTGCGTCGAGTACGGCACGGATCGGCTTTCGTGGCCCGGGCGCGACCGCGCCGTCAAAGGCGGTTCGCTTGTCCTCACCCTCTATGTGCAGCGCGATGAAGCCGGCATCGATGATCCGCGCCAGGGTCAGGGTCAGCCGCGGTTCGCCAGCACTTGCCGCATGAACCGGCAGAATGATCCTGTCCGAGGCCGGGTCGAGCAGCTTTGCCAGATCGTCGGCATCGGGAAAGAACGAGGCGGTGTGGCCGTCCGGCCCCATGCCGAGCACCACGACATCGAGCGGCCAGGGCAAGGCCCGCAGTGCGGCGTCATCGGATGCCGCTGCATCCTCGATGCCTGATGCCTCATGGTAGAGCGGCACGAAGCGCGCCGCCTTGGCTGCGTTCTGCAACAGATTGGCGGCCACCAGCCCGGCATTGGAGCGGGGCGAGGAGGCGGGCACGAAACGCTCGTCGACCAGCGTCACGATCACCCTGTCCCAGGCGATCGGCGCCACTGAGAGGGCTGCGAAGAACTTTGCCGGCGTCGTGCCGCCGGAGACGGCCAGCACGGCCGTGCCGCGCTCGGCGATTGCCTTGGTCAGGCGATCGGCAACGCGGCCGGCCAGCGCTGCCGCCAGCTGCGGCCGGTCGGGGAAAGCGTTCCAGGTGTAGCTGGCGCTGGTCAATTGCTCTCGTGCCATGTCCGCCCGTCACGTTCGATCAGCGCTATCGAGGCCGACGGGCCCCAGGTGCCTGCCGTATAGCCCTGCGCTTCCTGCTTGGCACCTTCCCAGGCATTCTGGATCGGGTCGATCCATTTCCAGGCGGCTTCCACCTCGTCGCGTCGCATGAACAGCGTCTGGTTGCCACGGATGACATCCATGATCAGCCGTTCATAGGCGTCGGGCGCACGGCCGTCGAAGGATTGCGCGAAGCTCATATCCAGCGAGATCTGGCGCAGCCGCATGCCGCCCGGACCCGGATCCTTGATCATGATGAACTGCTTGACGCCTTCGTCGGGCTGCAGCCGGATGACCAGCTGGTTGGCGAAGATCGGTCCAGCGCTGTCGCCGAAGATCGAATGCGGAATCGGCTTGAACTCGATGACGATTTCCGAAACCCGGGTCGCCAGCCGCTTGCCTGTCCTGAGGTAGAACGGAACGCCTGCCCAGCGCCAGGTGCCGATCTCGGCCTTGATGGCGACGAAGGTCTCGGTGTTGCTGTCCTTGCCGAGTTCCTCGACATAGCCCTTCACCGGCCCGCCGGCCGACGCACCGGCGCGGTACTGACCGCGCACGGTGTGCTTCGGCGCCTCGTTGCCGTTGATGCGCTTCAGCGCCCGCAGCACCTTCAGCTTCTCGTCGCGCACGGCGTCGGCGTCCATCGACGACGGCGCCTCCATGGCGACGAGGCAGAGCAGCTGCAGCATGTGGTTCTGCACCATGTCGCGCAGCGCGCCCGCCTTGTCGTAGTAGGTGACGCGGTCTTCCAGGCCGACGGTCTCGGCGACGGTGATCTGCACGTGGTCGATATGGGCGGAGTTCCACAGCGGCTCGTAGAGCGCGTTGGCAAAGCGCAGCGCCATCAGGTTCTGCACCGTCTCCTTGCCGAGATAGTGGTCGATGCGGAAGATCTGGCTTTCGTGGAAATCGTCGCCGACCAGATCGTTGAGCGCCCGCGCCGAGGCAAGGTCGCGGCCGATCGGCTTCTCCAGCACGATGCGCGAGTTCGGCGTGATCAGCTTGTGCTCTTTGAGCTTGTGCGAGATATCGCCGAATAGCGCCGGCGCCACCGCCAGGTAGAAGGCGCGGATGCTCTCGCTCTCGCCGATCGCCTTTTTCAACTTGTCGAAGCCGGCGCCGGTCGTCGCATCGGCCGAGACGTAGGAAAGCCGCGCCAGGAAGGTCTTCAGCTCCTTGGCGTCGATATCGGCCGGCTTGACGTGGTCGGAAATCGCCTGGCTGGCGAAGGCCTGGAATTCCTGGTCGCTCATCTTCGAGCGCGACGTGCCGATGATGCGTGTCGGCTCGGAGAATTGATGGTCACGCTGGCGATAGTAGAGCGACGGCAGAAGCTTGCGTTCCGACAGGTCGCCGGTGCCGCCGAAAATGATGAAGTCGAAAGGGTCGACGGGGATGATCTGGCTGGTCATGGTCTGTCCGCTTTGACGCCGCTCGCGAGTACGCGGCTGATATATTCTAATCGATTTAAATTTTCCAGTGCCATGGTGTCACATCGAGGATCGCTGGATATCGATTGGGTCCACCTGTGCGCTTGACACTGGCGCTTGCCGGAGGCTTGTCGGTGAACGAAGACTCCAGAAGCTTTCGCAGTTGCAGCATAGAACGTGAATGTGACGAAAGCTAAGGGAGAAATGGCGCGTTGTCTGTCGCGGCATGGGCCGAGGCGGCCAGCTGCCTTATCGGTTCCGGGAAGACATCAATGAGCGATAAAAGCATGCGTCTGGAAAACAAGGTCGCCATTATCACCGGTGCGGCATCCGGGTTCGGCGAAGGCATGGCCAAACGCTTTGCGCAAGAGGGCGCCAGGGTGGTCGTCGCCGATCTCAACGCCAAGGGCGCGGAGCGCGTTGCCGGCGAGATCGGCGAGGCCGCGATCTGGACGCAGACGGATGTTTCGCTGCGCTCCGAATTCGACGAGATGGTCTATGCCGCTAAAAGCGCCTTCGGCCGCATCGACATCATGATCAACAATGCCGGCTACACCCATCGCAACGGCGATATGCTGAAGGTCGACGAGGAAACTTTCGACCTGATCACGGCGGTCAACATGAAGGCGATCTATCACGCGGCCCTTGCCGTGGTGCCGATCATGGAGCGGCAAGGCGGCGGCGTCATCCTGACCACGGCCTCCACCGCGGGGCTCAGGCCGCGGCCCGGCCTCACCTGGTACAACGCCTCGAAAGGCTGGGCGATCACCGCCACCAAGTCGATGGCGGTGGAACTCGCTCCGAAGAACATCCGTGTCAACTGCCTCTGCCCGGTCGCCGGTGAAACCGGCATGCTGGAGAAATTCATGGGCGCCGACACGCCCGAGATTCGCGAGACATTCCGCGCCTCGATCCCGCTCGGCCGGCTTTCGACGCCGTTCGATATCGCCAATGCCGCACTCTGGCTGGCATCGGATGAAGCCGCCTTCATCACCGGCGTGGCGCTGGAGGTCGACGGCGGCCGCTGCATCTGAAGCGCATTTGACTTGAAATTCCCATGGCCTAATGTTTCAGAGGCTAGGGGGCGCGATGAACGCGAGAGTGCGGAAGGTTCGCGAAGACTTGCAGCGTCGCGTCAAGGTCTACAGGGCCAGGCGCGCCCGGGCGAAAAGCAAAGCGACCTTCATCGGCGTCACCGGCAGTTCGGGAAAATCGACCGTCACGGCGCTGCTTGGGCACATATTGGCCGCCCATCGGCCGACCTATGCACGCGTGCTCGCCAACACCATCAACTCGCTGGTCAGCACGCTCTACAAGCGGATGAGGCAAGCAGGTGAAGTCGACTACGTCGTTTTCGAAGCCGGGGCCTCCGGCGTCGATACGCTACGGCCGATGGCGCAAATGCTGCAGCCGCATGTGGCTGTCGTCACCATGGTTCGCCTTGAGCATTTTGCCAGTTTCAGGACTGTGGAGAATGTTGCCAGGGAAAAGCGCGCTTTGGTCGAAGCGCTGCGGCCGGACGGCCTTGCCGTCCTCAACGCCGACGATCCCCATGTGGCCGGCATGGCTGCCGGCGCCGGGTGCCGTGTCGTTACTTTCGGCACGGCTGAAATGGCCGACTATCGTGTCACCGACATCCACGCCGCCTATCCGCATCGGCTGACGCTTTCGATCCACTGGCGCGGCGGCGTGCTTGAACTCAAGACGCCGTTTCCGGGCGAACATTTCTGGCTGCCGACCGCTGCGGCGGCCGCGACGGCGCTCGAACTCGGCGTCCCTCCGGACAAGGTTGCCGCCCAGGTGGCGACTTTCCAGCCATTGGTTAATCGCTGTGCCGTGCTCGTCGCCGATGGTGGCCCGCACTTCATCGTCGACGCCGCCAAAGCGCCTTGGCACTCGATCAACCTGGCCTTGGACATGGTGGCCAAGGCCACTGTCGGTCGAAAGCGCATCGTGCTTGGCCAAATCTCGGATTATTCCGGATCGAACAGGAAATACGCCACCGCCTACCAAGCCGCGCGGGAGATTGCGGATCAGGTGATCTACACCGGCGACCACGCACATCGCTCGGGAGCGGAGCAGGCTGACCGCGACAGCGGCAGATTTGTCGAGCTTCACACGCCGAAGGAAGTCTCCGACCATATCAGGCGCACGGCGGTGCCGGGCGAACTGATACTCGTCAAAAGCTCTTCAAACCTCCACCTCGAGCGCATCGCGCTCGCCTGGACCCATGACGTCAAATGCTGGGTTCCCGTCTGCGGCAAGCGCGAGGGCTGCGCCACCTGCGGCCTGTATGAGGTGCCGTTCGAGCAGCATGGCGACCATGTCAGGCAACGCAGGCACGCCGGAAGATGGCAGCGGGTCCGGCGCCTGTTCGGCGGCGGGTCGTGATAGGCCGGTCTCAGCTGCAAATGCGCCGGTGCCTCAGGCGCCGGGCTTGATGTAGCTCTTGTAGATCCAGCCGGTCTTGCCGTTGTATACGATCTGGCACCATTGCTTGCAGCTCATCACCTGCACCGAGGTCCTAGCCGGCACCGTGGCTATGGCGGCTGCGTTCTTCTTCGGGCCGCTGCGCATGGTCACCGCTCTCAGGATGCGCCCATTGCCGGCCGCCGCCACTTTGCGCGGCTTCGCCTTGGCCTTGCTGCCATCGTCATCGGTCGCCGCCGGCTGTTGGTCGGGTGTTTGCGGTTGCACCTCCGGGATGGCGGCAGTCTTTGCGCCATCCGGATTGCTGCCTGCCGCCGGTGCCGGTGCGGCAACCTTGGCAAGTTCGGCGGTGGCATCGGTATCGGTCGCCGATTGTGCGAATGCCGCCGTGGTAGCCGGTTTGTCCGGCGCGGGCTCAGCCTGGTTGGCCACTTGGCTGGGGGCTGTTGCTTGATCGGCATCGGGGGCCGCGGAAGCGGTCTTCGGCTGCGCCTCGGTCCAGCGAGGATCATTGGCCGCGAGCGCTTGTATGTTTGCTTTCGCTGCCGCCACGGTTGGTGAAACCTGGTCGGACTTGCGGGCCGGCTGCGACACGGTCGCCGCGGCCACCGTGGTTCCGGCAGGGACGATCTTCATGGTCTTCACAGGAATGGCCGGAATGCTTTGTTCCTGGCTGGCGGCTGCCTGCCGCTCGCTCGTCGGCAGTGCCAGCCAGAGCGCCACCGCGGCCACGCCGAGCAGCGCGGCGGTGCCGACCGCTGCAATCACCAGATGCGAGTTCGAACGGACTTCCTGCCAGAAGGACGGCCGCATGTCGTATCCAAACTGCATGGCAAAGCGCCGACGTTCCGGCGTACCGAAACTGAAGGGCTCTCTCACTCTTGCCACCTCCATAAGCGGGCCGGTGTTCTTTCGATCGCTGCCGGAAGTCCGGCGTCTGATCGGCATCGGTCCCAAAAAACAACACGGGCAAGCCCGCAACAATCCCCGAATAATCGCCCAGAAGCGGGAACCTTTCGCCCGCGATTGTGGCATCAGTACGCCGTAACAAGGGATTCTGCGCCTTTGACGGCATTTCCGCAATGTGCCGCCAGGGCAACAAATGTTACAATGAATATTACAATATTACATGAGAGCGTGATGGCGATCTGATGCCGCCTGAGGCGCGTCGCGTTGAAACGGATGCAGGCGGCGCGCTCCAGGCCTTGTTTTCATGCATGTCGTTCTCCCAAGACCGGGAGCCACTTTTGGGCGACATGCACTAGATTCTGTCCCGCAGCGCGAACCAGTTCAGCGCCAGGAAAAGCAGCGGCGTGCGGAAGCGGCGGCCGCCGGGAAATGGCGGAATTTTCAGGTCCTCGATCAGCTTCAGCCGGTCGCGATTGCCGGCAACGGTCTCGGCATAGAGCTTGCCGAAGAAGTTCGACAGCATGACGCCATGGCCGGAATAGCCGCCGGCCGAGATCACATTGGGCATCACTTCGCGCACGAACGGTTTCCTTGGCACGGTGATGCCGACATAGCCGCCCCAGCCATGGGTGATCTCGATATCCTTCAATGCCGGATAGAGTTCCACGATCTGGCGGCGGATATGGATGTGGATGTCCTTGGGGTCATTGACGCCATAAACCTCGCGTCCGCCGAACAGCAACCGGCCGTCCCGCGACTTGCGGAAATAGCGCACGACGAAGCGGGAATCATCGACGGACTCGCCGCCGGGCAGCACTTTCGAATCCAACCCCAGGGGCACGGTCGCACCGATGAACGAGCCGATCGGCATGATGTGCGCCGCACTCACCGGCTCGAGCGTGCCGCCATAGGCATTGACCGCGATCAGGCACTTTTGGGCCGTCACCGTACCTCTTGGCGTCGAAACCTTGACTTTGCCGCCTGCTGAAATGATGCCCGTCGATGGCGTCCCTTCGAACAGCTGCGCGCCGGCCTGCGTCGCCACCTGCGCCGTGCCGATCACCAGCTTCATGGGATGGATGTGGCCGGTGCCGGTGTCGCGCGTGCCGCCGAAATAGGCGGTCGAACCCAGCCGCTCCGCCGTCTCCTTCGCGTCCATGAAGGAGATATGCGGATAGGAGAAACGGCTGGCCATGATCTCGGCATGCGCCTTGTAGTCGTCGACATAGCGCGGCTTGTGCGCCACCGAGAGCTGGCCGGGCATGTAGTCGATATCGATCTGGTTGATGGCGGCGAATTCGATGAGATGCGCCTTCGCCTCCTCTGCAAGATCGAACAGCGCCTTGGCGCGGGACAGACCGTATTCCGCCTCCAGGTCCTCGGCCCAGGCGCGCTGCCCGGTGCCGAGCTGCCCGCCATTGCGCCCAGAAGCGCCGTCGCCGAAACGGTAGGCCTCGATCAAAACGACATTCGTTCCAGCCTTGGCCAGATGCGTTGCCGCCGACAGACCGGTGAAGCCACCACCGGTGATGACGACATCGCAGCTCCGGTCGCCATCGAGCGCCGGGTACTCAGGCCTTGGCCCGGCCGTGTCCTCATACCAGGAACGGCCAGGAGAAATGGGGGACTGGTAATTCATGATCGATCAGACGTTGAGCAGCAGATATTCCCGCTCCCACGGGCTGATCACCTCCATGAATGTCTCGAATTCCGCCCGCTTGATCGCCGCATAGGTGGCGGCGAAGGACTTGCCGAGCAGCGCGCAGAGTTCCTCGTCGCCCTCGAACAGGTCGACGGCTTCGAGCAGGCTGCGCGGCAGGTCGATCTCGTGCGCGTTGGCGGTCGTCAGCACCGGAGGCTCGGCCTTGAGCTTGTTGGTGATGCCGATCAGTCCGCAGGCAAGTGAGGCCGCCAGCGCCAGATAGGGATTGGCGTCGGAGGACGGGATGCGGTTTTCGACGCGCCGCGCCGCGGGATCCGAACGTGGCACGCGGAACGCCGTGGTGCGGTTATCGTAGCCCCATTTGTTGTTGACCGGAGCCGAAGCCGCCTGTGTCAGCCGGCGGTAGGAATTGACGTAAGGCGCGAACATCACCAGTGCGTTCGGCACATGCTTCTGCATGCCGCCGATGAAATGGAAGAACTCCTCGGTCTCCGAGCCGTCCTCAGCGGAAAAGATGTTCCTGCCTGTCTTCTTGTCGATGATCGACTGATGGATATGCATGGCCGACCCCGGCTGGCCCTGGATCGGCTTGGCCATGAAGGTCGCGTAGATCTCATGCTTGAGCGCTGCCTCGCGAATGGTGCGCTTGAACATGAACACCTGGTCGGCGAGTTCGATCGGGTCGCCATGGCGCAGATTGATCTCGAGCTGGCCGGCGCCCTCTTCATGGATGAGCGTGTCGATCTCCAGGCCCTGGCTTTCGGAGAAATGGTAGATGTCGTCGATCAGTTCGTCGAACTCATTGACACCGGCGATCGAATAGCCGGCGCCGCCGCCGATTGCGCGCCCCGAGCGGCCGACGGGCGGAGTCAGCGGATAGTCCGGGTCCGGATTCTTGCGCACCAGATAGAATTCGATCTCGGGCGCCACCACCGGCTTCAGTCCAAGCTTGTCATACGCGGCAAGCACGCGCTTCAACACATTGCGCGGCGTGAACTCGACCGAGCGGCCGTCCTGGTGCACGAGGTCGCAGATGACGGCGGCGGTCGGGTCTTCTTCCCAGGGCACCACCGTCAGCGTCGACAGGTCCGGCATCAGCTTGAGGTCGCCATCGTCTTCCGGATAGTGGAAGCCGTTGCCGTCTTCGGGATAGCCACCGGAAATCGTCGTCATGAAGACAGCCGAAGGCAGTGCCAGCGAGGTGTTGGAGGTGAATTTCTTCGACGGCATCATCTTGCCGCGTGCCACGCCAGCCTGATCAGGCGTGATGCATTCTATGTCCTCGATGCCGCGCCATTGCAGCCATTCGCTGACTTCCTTCCAGTTCTTCACGCCACGCAGGTTTTTCACGAAGGCAGGCGTGCGCGCCCGTCCTCCGCGGCTCGACGGACGGACTTCCTTTTTTGCAGGCGGCATCATTCACCAGATTGGGTTGCGGATTTCGGAGTATAGCCGTGCCCCCCTATGGAAGGGAAGGGGAACCGCTGCCGGCATTTGCCGCCGAGGTTGAAAATCGCGCCGGTCGGCTTAGGTTCGGGCGGCTCCCAATCTGGAAGACATCGATGCGAAACAACAACGAACTGACGACCATTGGCTTCGATGCCGACGATACGCTTTGGCAGAACGAGCAGTTCTTCCGCATGACGGAGAAGCGCTTCGCCGCCATGCTTGCCGACCATGGCGAGGAGAAACAGATTTCGGCGCGATTGCTCGAGGCCGAACGGCGCAACCTTGCCGTATATGGCTTCGGCATCAAGGGATTTACCCTGTCGATGATCGAAACGGCCATCGAGGTCACAGACGAGCGTGTGCCGGCTTCGGTCATAGCGGAGATTCTCGACGCCGGCCGCGAGATGCTGAGCCACCCGATCGAGGTCTTGCCGCATGTGCGTGAGACGGTGGAGAAACTCGCCGGCGCATACCGCCTTGTGCTGATCACCAAGGGCGACCTCTTCGACCAGGAGCGCAAGCTGGCCGGCTCCGGCCTCGGCGACCTGTTCGATGCGGTCGAGATCGTCAGCGACAAGAATGCCGCGACCTACAGCAGGCTCTTCAGCCGCCACGGTGATGGTCCGGCAAAGAGCATGATGGTGGGCAATTCGCTGAAGTCGGACGTGGTGCCGGCCATCGAGGCTGGTGGCTGGGGTGTCCATGTGCCGCACGAACTGACCTGGGTGCTCGAGCATGTCGAGGCGCCGGTCTCCGAGCCGCGGTTCCGCCAGATAACCGATCTCGGACAATTGCCCGAACTGGTGCAAAACATCACCAGAGGAAGTTGATCGCGCTCTGGAGCAATTCCAGGGAAAGTGGGAAGGTTTTCCCGGGAAAAGCGCGTAGCGCTTTCCCTTGGTATTTGCGTCAAAACTGACAGTTAATGCGGTTCGCGGTTTCCGTGAAACGGTGAACGGCTCTAGCGGCTGATCAGGCGATCGATCACCGGTTGCAGCCGCTCGGGCGTAATCGGCTTGGCAACCACCACGTCAATCACGCTCGATAGCCCCAGGCTCTCCGGCGTGCCAGTCTTGGTTGAAAGCAGGATGACGGGAGGCAGCGATTTGCCCGACGCCCGCCGCAACGTTTCGATGCCAGACATCAGAGTGTCGCAGTCCTTGTTGTCTGCGCCGCCGTCCAGCACAATCACGCCTGGCACCAGCGTTCGCAAGGTTTTCGCCGCCATATCGGGCGATTCCGAGATCGGCCTGAGCCCGGATCGCTCGACGATCTTCGACACCACCACGCGATTGATCGGCGATTTCCCGACAACCAGCACTTGCGAGGGACTGCGGGTCGTCTCGGCGCTTGAATCCTGGGTCACCAGATTCGGATGTTTTGCGGTCTCGCCCTCGCTACTCACTGGGCACCCAAGTCGGCCAAGAAGCTCGCCCCTATTTCAATGCAGAGTTGAATCTGGCCGACAATTGGCGTGAGATGGCACCCCATGTCAAGTTGAAATAAAAGGCTTCCGAAAACACCTCCTCCGACAGTGGAGTCAAGCAACAGTACTGTACTGCCCTGTCCATGGATTGGTTACGTAAAAATAAAATTCACCTGCGCATACGCTGCGCAGGTGAAGGGTCGGTTGCAACGATTTCCGGTCAGCCATGGCTCTGCTGGGTGACGATCACCGGGATCAGCAGATCGCCCCAATTGCCGTCGCCGCCATGATGCCTGGCCGAGCGCACGAGTTCCACCGAGACGCCCGCCTCGACCGCCTTCATCACCGACTGGTTCAACCTATGCAGGTCGTTGGCCAGCATCCGGATCGTCGCCTGCTGGTCGACGCTCATCGTGGTCGATTGTTCTTCTGCCCGTTCCTTGACACGGCTTATCGATGCCATTGGTCTTCTCCTGTGTCTGAAGCCCTGTTGGGCGTTTCCTCGTTGTTTTCTGATCCGCTATTCGGCGGCCGGCTTGAACTGCGCGTGCTCGGTCGATTCATGCATGGCGGTGGTCGACGACTTGCCGCCGGTGATCGCCATCGACACGGCGTCGAAATAGCCGGTGCCGACTTCGCGCTGGTGCTTGGTCGCGGTGTAGCCATTGGCCTCCGCCGCAAACTCGGCTTCCTGCAGTTCGGAATAGGCTGCCATCTGCCGTGCCTTATAGCCACGCGCCAGTTCGAACATGCCGTAGTTGAGCTGGTGGAAGCCGGCGAGCGTGATAAACTGGAACTTGTAGCCCATGGCGCCGAGTTCCCTCTGGAACTTGGCGATCGTCGCGTCGTCGAGATTCTTCTTCCAGTTGAACGAGGGCGAGCAATTATAAGCGAGCAGCTTGCCTGGATGGTGCTTGCGCACACCCTCGGCGAACTTCTTGGCCTGTGCCAGGTCGGGCTTCGAGGTCTCGCACCAGATCAGATCCGCGTAAGGCGCATAGGCGACGGCCCGCGCGATGCAGGGCTCGATGCCGTTCCTGACCTGGTAGAAACCTTCCACCGTGCGGCCGGCAGCATAGTCGACGAAGGGCTGGTCGCGCTCGTCGATATCGGATGTCAGAAGCTTCGCGGCTTCGGCGTCGGTGCGCGCCACGACCAGCGTCGACGTGCCCATCACATCCGCTGCCAGCCGCGCCGCGTTGAGGTTGCGGATATGCGCGGCGGTCGGGATCAGCACCTTGCCGCCGAGATGGCCGCACTTCTTTTCCGATGCCAGCTGGTCCTCGTAATGGACGCCGGCGGCACCCGCCTCGATGAAAGCCTTCATGATCTCGAAGGCGTTGAGCGGTCCGCCGAAGCCTGCTTCGGCGTCGGCGACGATCGGCGCGAACCAGGTCTCGACCGAAAGCCCGTTGCCCTCGGAGGTCTCGATCTGGTCGGCACGCTGCAGCGTGCGGTTGATGCGCTTGACCAGTTCGGGCGCGGCATTGGCCGGATAAAGCGACTGGTCAGGATACATCGCCGAGGCGGTGTTGGCGTCGGCAGCGACCTGCCAGCCAGACAAATAGATCGCCTTCAGCCCGGCGCGCACCTGCTGCATCGCCTGGTTGCCGGACATGGCGCCGAGCGCGTTGACGAAATCTTCTTCGTGGATGAGTTTCCACAGCCGGTTGGCACCCATTTCGGCCAGGCTCTGGCGGATCTGCACCGAACCGCGCAGCCGCTTCACATCCTCCGGCGAATAGGGACGTTCGATGCCGTCGAAGCGACCTTCCGGCGCCGAGGGAACGAGGTTGTAAAAATCAGTCATGGGTCACTCCGAAGGATTGCTGCTCTAAGTCCGGTGGCCAATCATTTGGCCCGTTGGAATGTGACTGAATTTACATTGCGGCGCGGAATGAGCCAGATAAATCAACCAATATGGCAGGATATAAGGGAAAACCTGTATTGTGTTTGACAAAACGTTCCTGTAAATTTGTCACGATTGTAAAGGTGTCGGTGGCATGGAGTGTCGCCAAGTTGTGTAAATTCCTGTCAAGGACAGTCGATGGCTGACCAGAAGATTTTCGCCGGGCCGCGCATCCGCCGCATCCGCAACACCAAGGGCCTGACCCAGACGGCGATGGCCGAGGGACTCGGCATCTCGCCGTCCTATCTCAACCTGATCGAGCGCAACCAGCGGCCGCTGACGGTGCAGCTGATCCTCAAGCTGGCGTCCGTCTACAAGGTCGACCCGCACGAGCTGCAAGGCGAGGCAAGGGGGTCGGTCGCGGCCTTGAAGGAGGTCTTCACCGATCCGCTGCTGGTCGGCGAATTGCCGGGAGACCAGGAACTGATCGAGCTTGCCGAGGCGGCGCCCAATGCGTCCGCCGCGGTGATAAAACTGTTCCGCGCCTATCGCGAGCAGGCCGATCGGCTGTCCGACCTCAACGAGCTCCTGGCGCGCGAGGGGCGGGCGACGGCGCTTTCCGGTGCCCGCCTGCCGATCGACGAGGTGCATGAGACCTTCGAGCGGCGGTCGAATCATTTTACCGCACTCGAGGAAGAGACCGAGGCCTTCACCTCTGTGCTCGATCCCGGCGACGATTTGTTCGGTGCGCTGAAGGCCTGGCTGAGGCGCGAATACGGCATCGTCGTCAAGGTGCTGCCGGTCGCCACCATGCCGAACTGGCGCCGCCGCTACGATCGCCATTCGCAGCGCCTGTTCCTGTCGGAGCGGCTGTCGCCCTTCGACCAGCTGCGCGAAGTGGCGATGGAGGCCTGCCTGATCCGCATGACTGTTGCGGTCGCCGGTCAGATACAGGCGCTCAAGCTGAGCACTGACGAGGCCCGCCGTCTCGCCCGGTTCGAGCTCGGCCGCTATGCCGCGCATGCGCTGATGATGCCTTACCAGGCCTTTCATGCGGCTGCCGTTCGCGCCCGCTACGACATCGACGTCCTGCGTTCGCGCTTCGGCGTCTCCTTCGAGCAGGCGGCGAACCGGCTGACCATGTTGCAGCGGCAGGGCGCGCCGGGTGTGCCCTTCTTCATGCTGGAGGTCGACAATGCCGGGAACCGCTTCCGCAGGGCCGGCAGCCAGGGCTTTCCGCACAGCCGCTTTGGCGGCGGCTGTCCCAAGCTGCCCGTGCATGCCGCCTTCTCTCAACCCGGTCAGATCTTCGTCGAAGCGGTGGAAATGCCTGACGGCGCCGAGTTCCTGTGCATCGCCCGCACACTGGAAGGGCCGCAAGGCGCGTTCTCTGAGCGTCCGCGCCGCACCGCGCTGCTGCTCGGTTGCGACATCGGTTTTCGCGACGACATGGTCTACGGCGCGGCCCTGCCCGGCGCGGCGGCCGCAGGAAAGTCGGGACAAGGCACCATCGCGGCGACGCAGGTCGGACCCGCCTGCCGGCTTTGCGAGCGCGTCGGCTGCCTGGCGCGCGCCGAGCCGCCGGTGACGCGTCCGCTCGGCCTCGACGAGATGGTGACGGGCCTGAGCGCCTTCGACTTCCAGTAACGCGGCAGCAAGGGTGCCACAATCGTCGCCGGTGTCTGGATCACCCGCGGCTCAAGTCTTTGCGTTACGCGAACAGAGCAGTTTTTTGTCGTCCCTTGCGCATCGTTCCGTCCACAAAAGCTCGACAGTCGCGCCCATGACAGACGCAGCATCATCGCCCGGCCTTGTTACTTCGACAGCCTCGCCGCGCGAGGAACGTGTCGGCATGCTTTTGGTCTTCCTGTCGGCGCTGATGTGGAGTTTCGGCGGCACCATTGCCCGCTTCATCACCGTCGGTGACAGCTGGACGGTTATCTTCTGGCGCTCTGTCTGGGCCGCCGCCTTCCTGCTCTCTTTCATGGCTTGGCGTGACGGTTGGCGCGGCATGCTGAGATCGTTTCGCGACATGGGGCTGCCTGGCCTTGCCGTCGGGTTCTGCTTCGCCATCGCGTCGACCGCTTTCGTCGTGGCGCTCGCCTACACCACCGTCGCCAACATCCTCTTGATGCAGGCCGGCGTGCCGCTTCTGGCGGCCCTGTTAGCATGGGCGCTGTTTCGCGAGAAAGTGACTATCATGACCTGGGTGGCGATCGCCGCCGTCATCGCCGGCGTTGCCATCATGGTGTCGGAATCGCTCGATGGCGCCGTCTCGCCTATAGGCGACGGGCTGGCGCTGCTGATCGCGTTCATGTTCTCGATCGCCACCGTCATCACAAGGCGGTTCGCCAGCGTGCGCATGACGCCTGCGACCTGCCTCGGCACGATCCTGGCCGCGGCCTTTGCCGCCTCGCAGGCGTCGACCTTCACGGTCTCGGCCGGCGACATGGGCTTTCTGTTCGCTTTCGGCGTGGTCAATCTCGGCGTTGGCCTCGCCTTCTTCGCCACCGGTGCGCGGCTGATTCCGGCCGCCATCGCGGCACTGCTCGGCACATTCGAACCGATCCTTGGGCCGATATGGGTCTGGCTCGTCCATTCCGAGATACCGTCCGGGCGCACCATCGTCGGCGGCACAGTGGTGGTCACAGCGCTGCTCGTCCATATCGGGCTCGAGTTCAAGCGCCAGGCGCGCCCGCAGCGGGCAGGGGTCACCGGGGTGCCGTCGCCGAATTGATGCAGGCCGCCGAAGCTTTGCCATTGACAACGTTGCTGCCGCCCGGGCAGGCTGGGAATACGGCAACAACAAGACAGGCGTATCTTGCCAAGTCTCCCCGCCGGTCAGATCGAGACCGGACCACATCGTCGTATCTCTGCCCACGCCACGGCGAAAGCCTCTGACGGCACAGGCACGCCAACCGGGCCGCAGCCGGGACACGGAGCCATCATCCGCCACGCATCGAACCACATTGATGGTGTCGGCAGTTCGAGCTTGTCGCCCTCTGGAAAGCTCAATAGTCTGAAGCAAATGTCCGGCCGCGCAAGAAATGTCGCGACGAGCCGGCGATGGAACACTCACCAAAGGAGAATAGCATGATCCGCAAAGCGCTCTGGCTTTCGGCAACCTCGGCATTTCTGGCGCTTTTCACTGTCGGCGGTCACGCCGAGGACCGTGTCGTCAACGTCTTCAACTGGTCGGATTATATCGACAGCTCCGTCATCGAGGACTTCACTAAACAGACCGGCATCAAGGTCGTCTACGACACGTTCGATTCCAACGAGATCCTCGAAACCAAGCTGCTCGCCGGCGGCAGCGGCTATGATGTCGTCGTGCCCAGCGGCAATTTCCTTGCCCGCCAGATTCAGGCCGGCGTGTTCCAGAAGCTCGACAAGTCGAAGCTGCCGAACATCTCCAACATGTGGGATGTCATTTCGGAGCGCACCGCCAAGTACGATCCCGGCAACGAATATTCGGTCAACTACATGTGGGGCACGGTCGGCATCGGCTACAACATCAAGAAAGTGCAGGCCGCACTCGGCACCGACAAGATCGATAGCTGGGACACTTTCTTCAACCCCGAGACTCTGGCCAAGCTGAAGGATTGCGGCGTCTACGTGCTGGACTCGCCTGCCGATATGATACCGGCGGCGTTGAAATATCTCGGCCTCGACCCGAACAGCACCTCCCCCGACGACATCGCCAAGGCCGAGGACGCGCTGATGAAGGTCCGTCCCTTTATCAGGAAGTTCCACTCGTCCGAATACATCAATGCGCTCGCCAATGGCGACATCTGCCTGGCGGTCGGCTTCTCGGGTGACGTCTTCCAGGCCCGCAACCGTGCGGTCGAAGCCAAGCAAGGTGTCGAGATCGGCTATTCCGTGCCAAAGGAAGGCGCCCAGATATGGTTCGACCAGATGGCGATACCGGCCGATGCGCCGCATGTCGCCGAGGCGCTCGAGTTCATCAACTACATGATGAAGCCGGAAGTGATCGCCAAGTCGTCGAACTTCGTGCTCTACGCCAACGGCAACAAGGCTTCGCAGCAGTTCGTCGACAAGGCGATCCTGGATGATCCGGCGATCTATCCCGACGCGGCGACGGTGCAGAAACTCTACACCGTCCAGCCCTACGATCCCAAGGCCCAGCGCGTCATCACGCGCACCTGGACCAAGATCGTCACCGGCCAGTAGATAATTCGACACGACCCGGCAGCCAACTGCCGGGGTCGATTTCTTTGCAGCAATTCCAGGAAAAGTGGGAAACGGTTTTCCGTCCGGAATTGCGTCAAAACCAGGAGATGGAGCGGTTCTGCGTTTCCGAGAAACGATGAACCGTTCCAGGGGAACTACAAAGCACGGAGTGGGGATATGAAATCGCTTGGCAGCATCCGCAGGGATTTCACGCCATGGACCGACCCGAACGCCAAGCCATATATCCAGTTCGACAACGTCACCAAGAAGTTCGGTGACTTCACCGCCGTCAACAATTTGTCGCTGACCATCTTCGAGCGCGAGTTCTTCGCCTTGCTCGGCGCTTCGGGTTGCGGGAAGTCGACGCTGCTGAGGATGCTTGCCGGCTTCGAGGAGCCGACATCAGGCCGCATCCTGCTCGACGGCCAGGATCTGCGCGGCATCCCGCCCTATCGCCGGCCGGTCAACATGATGTTCCAGTCCTATGCCCTGTTCCCGCATATGACGGTCGAGAAGAACATCGCCTTCGGCCTCAAGCAGGAAGGCATGCCAGCGCCCGATATCGAAAAGCGCGTCGCCGAGATGCTGAAGCTGGTAAAGCTCGAGCAGTTCGCCAAGCGCAAGCCGCACCAATTGTCCGGCGGCCAGCGCCAGCGCGTCGCGCTCGCCCGTTCGGTGGCCAAGCGGCCGAAAGTGCTGCTGCTCGACGAGCCGCTCGGCGCGCTCGACAAGAAGCTGCGCGAGGAAACCCAATTCGAACTGATGGACCTGCAGCAGAACCTGGGCCTCACCTTCGTCGTCGTTACCCACGACCAGGAAGAGGCGATGACCATGGCCGATCGTATCGCCATCATCGACAAGGGCGAGGTGATGCAAGTGGCGACGCCGGCGGAAGTCTATGAGGCGCCGACCTCGCGTTTCGTCGCCCACTTCGTCGGCAATGTGAACATGTTCGAAGGCAAGGTCACCGAGCGCGCGGCAAACACGACCCGCATCACCGGCGCGACAGGTGCCCAGATCGTCGTCGAAAACAGCGCCGGTACCGCGGCCGGTTCTGACATCGTCTTCGCCATCAGGCCGGAGAAGATCAAGGTCTCTTCGAAGAAGCCGGCGGACGCCGTCAATGCGCTGGAAGGCGAGGTCTACGACGTCGCCTATCTCGGCGACATGACCGTCTATCACATCAGGCTCGATGACGGGCAGATCATCAGGGCAAGCGCCTTGAACGCAGCGCGCGTGACCGAGGATCCGCTGACCTGGAACGACCGCGCCTGGGTGTCCTTCAGGCCCGACGCCGGCGTCGTGCTGGCACGGTAGGGGGCGGATATGTCCAACATCGCCGTCACCGATGCCGCCGCGCCGTCGACCGTTGCCAAGCCGTTCCTGACGCGCCTGGGTGCCGGCTTCGTCAACCGGCTCGTCATCATCGTTCCCTACCTCTGGCTGCTGTTCTTCTTCCTCATCCCCTTCGTCATCGTCTTCAAGATTTCATTGTCGCAGACGGCGATCGCCATGCCGCCCTACACGCCGGTGCTCGATTTCAGGGACGGCGTCTCCGGCTTCTTCGCTGGCTTTCGCAACCTCAACTTCGACAATTATGTCTGGCTGACGCAGGACTCGCTCTATTTCAAGGCCTATGTGACGAGCGTCGTCATTGCCGCCATCTCGACCGTCCTGACGCTGATCGTCGGCTACCCGATCGCCTATGGCATGTCCCGCGCGCCGGCCACGATCCGCCCGACCTTGCTGATGCTGGTCATCTTGCCATTCTGGACCTCGTTCCTGATCCGCGTCTATGCCTGGATCGGTATCCTCAAGCCCGAAGGCCTGCTCAACCAGCTGCTCTTGTCGCTGCACATCATCAACCAGCCGCTGGTCATCCTCAACACCTACACGGCGATCTTCATCGGCATCGTCTATTCCTATTTGCCGTTCATGGTGCTGCCGCTCTATTCGTCGCTCGAAAAGATGGATTATTCGCTGATCGAGGCGGCCAAGGATCTCGGCTGCCCGCCGACCGCCGCCTTCTGGAAGATCACCTTCCCCTTGTCGCTGCCGGGCGTCATTGCCGGCTGCCTGCTGGTGTTCATCCCGGCCGTCGGTGAGTTCGTCATCCCCGATCTGCTCGGCGGCTCGTCTACGCTGATGATCGGCAAGACGTTGTGGAACGAGTTCTTCGCCAACCGTGACTGGCCGGTGTCGTCGGCCGTCGCCGTCATCCTGCTGCTGTTGCTCACCGTGCCGATCATGCTTTTCCAACAGGCGCAGGCTAAGGCCCAGGAGCAGGACAAATGAACGCCACCTGGAGCCGTTTCAACGTCACCTCGATCGTGCTTGGCTTTGCCTTCCTGTATTTGCCGATCGTGCTGCTCATCGTCTTCTCCTTCAACGAATCCAAGCTCGTCACTGTCTGGGGCGGCTTCTCGACCAAATGGTATGTGTCGCTGTTCCACAATCAGGGCCTGATGGACGCCACCTGGGTCACGGCGCGCGTCGGCGTCATTTCGGCGACGGTGGCGACTGTGCTCGGCACGCTGGCGGCACTCACCCTGACGCGCTACACGCGGTTCCGGGGCCGGGTGCTGTTTTCCGGCATGGTCTTTGCGCCGCTCGTCATGCCGGAAGTCATCACCGGCCTGTCGCTGCTGCTGCTCTTCGTTGCCGTCGGTCTCGACCGCGGCTTCTTCACGGTGACGCTCGCCCACATCACGCTGACGATGTGTTTCGTGGCGGTCGTCGTGCAGTCGCGCCTGGTGTCTTTCGACCGGTCGCTGGAAGAGGCGGCGATGGATCTCGGCGCAACGCCGGCAAAAACCTTCTTCCAGATCACGCTGCCGGTCATCCTGCCGGCAATCGTGTCCGGATGGATGCTGGCCTTCACGCTGTCGCTCGACGACCTGGTCATCGCCAGCTTCACCTCCGGCCCGGGCGCCACGACGCTGCCAATGAAAATCTACAGCCAGGTCCGTCTCGGTGTGACGCCGGAGATCAACGCCGCCTGCACCATCCTGATCGCCGTCGTCGCGGTCGGCGTCATCATCGCCTCGATCGCCAACAAGCGGCGCGAGGTTCAGCGCCAGCTCGACGAACAGGTCGCGCAGCGCGGCTGAGCATGATCCCGAAAAGCATGCCCTCGGGCCTGACCCGAGGGTGGTTCCGGTTTTCGGAACCGATCATGCTCGACAGAACTAGAGCGGTTCACGCCTTGATGGAATCGAAGGGGATTCCCGATTTGTCGGATTTGTGATTCAAGATGCTGGCTGGAGTGGAGGCCAGCATCTGATGACCCGACCTCTTTCCAATGATCTTCGCGAGCGAGTTGTGGCTGCGGTTTTAAGTGGTGAGAGCCGCCGGTCGGCCGCCAAACGGTTTGGCATTTCGATTTCAGCCGCTGTGAAGCTGTTGCAGCGCCATGGAACGACCGGCTCGGTGGCACCAGGCAAGATGGGTGGACACCGCAAGAGAGTACTGGAGCCGCACCGTGCCTTCATCGAGGCACGCATCCGTGAGACGCCGCATCTGACGCTGCACGGTCTGAAGGATGAGTTGGCCGGTCGCGGAGTCAAAGTCTCGCACAACGCGGTG
>NZ_JBFUET010000034.1:0-24027 GCF_056403815.1 Mesorhizobium sp. P2_E9 | reverse complement strand
GCGACCATTGGGCCGTCGAGAACAGCCTCCATTGGGTGCTGGACATGGTCTTCCGAGACGATGAATGCCGCCTGCGTACCGATCATGCTCCCGCAAACTTCACAACCATAAAGCACATCGCTCTCAACCTGATACGAAAAGCCCCCGGAAAGGATTCCTTGCGGCTGAAACGAAAGGTCGCCGCATGGGACGATGACTTTCTGGCAACCCTCATCACACGATAATTAACTCACCCGATTCCCCTGCCGTTGCCGAGACTGTTATTGGCCGGCAAAGACCGGGCGTGTCAACATGGCCTGAGCGTTTGCCGTCGGGGAGGCGAGGATGCGTGGCTGGTCGGGACTTTGCCTCGGTTTGGTGCTGCTGGCATGGCAGCCCGCTTTGTCGGCGCCCAACCCCGTTGCTGAAAGCGTCGACGGCGCCGTCACCGCCTGGATGAAGACCTATCCCATCGCCGAGGCGGAAGTTGCCGTCGCCTTGCACCAGACCATCGTCGGCTCCTACGACCACGGCTGGAAACCGACCGAGCGGCACCCGATCGCCAGCCTGTCGAAAGCCATCACCGGCGTCTGCATCGCGAGCCTGGTCGACGATAAGCGCCTGGCGATGACGGATACGCTGAGCAGCGTGCTTGTCGGCTATTTCAGCCGAAACAACGGCGCCAACGCCCCGAAGGATCCCCGTTTTACCGCAATCACCATCGACGAATTGCTGACCCATCGCGCCGGGCTGGTGAAGAACGCCTTCGACGACAAGAACGACCATTCGGTCGGTGCCTCGTTCAAGACGGCGACACAGACCATGCTCGACTTCGCCCCAGGCAGCACCATCTCCTACAGCGACAGCGGCTACCTCATTTTGGGCTACATCGCGCAGGTGTACGGCAACCAGGCCTATGGCACCGTTTGCGGCAGGGTCTTCACCAGGCTTGGCATGACGGCCAATGCCGGCGTTATCGACGACCCGCTCGTAGCGCGGGCACCGAATGGCGGCTGGGATATTTCGGCGCAGGACTATGCCAAATTTCTCTATGCTTTCGACAAACAGTCCGGCGTTCTCGGCCCGACGACACGCCAATGGCTCGACGCCCTGCCGGGTGACCCCGGCTATGCGAAGGGCCAGAAATCGCCGCCGACCCAGGCGCCCTGCCCGCGCTTCCCAGGCAAGCCGGCCTACGCACTCGGCGTCTGCATGAAGCATACCGCGCTCGGCACGCAGTACTATCATGATGGGCTGCTGCACCATCACATGCCCGACTACCCCAACACCGGCGGCTCGTTCTTCTTCGTCAACGAAGCCGGCTATGCCGCCGTGGTGATCTTTTCCGGTGAGAACGACGGCAAGGCCTATGGCGCATTGGAGAAGTCGGTGATGGCGGCGATGACCGCCAAGGCTGCCTATGCCGTGCCGGGCCAGTAGCCGCGAACCATCACCTTGAATCCGCTGCTTGCCCGGCAGGCCAGACGGTAAGCCAAATATCGGTGGATTTGGCCTTGTAACCTGCCCGTTCAGCCGTTATCTAGTGCGCCGCGCCGGCAACGGCCGACCATGACCGCGGAGAGGTGGCAGAGTGGTCGAATGCACCGCACTCGAAATGCGGCATGGGTGCAAGCCCATCGGGGGTTCGAATCCCTCCCTCTCCGCCAGATTTCTCTTTCCGCCAGATTTCTCTCCTAACAGATTGATTTTGTAGGATAGTTGTCGACGTCACTTGCCTCCTTTCCAATGCGTTTCCCAAGGAAAAAATGCAGCCGAAGGAGACCTATTATGCATCAATTTTCTGATCAGCCTAAAAGCCAGATCATCGGCAGATTCTCCCGCCGCGCCTTGTTTATCGGCGCGGTCGCGTCCGCTCCTGCCATTGCTGCAGCAGCGCCGCCGGCCGTTCCGGCACCTCCCGAGCCGCGTGAAATGCCCGTGCAGAGGGTCAACCGACTTGCTGCGGAACTTGCCAGGGCTATGGATGACTGGATGGCCGACATCAGCCACGAGGGCCATCACCGTGCCTTGTGGGAGGCGCATGTCTGGCCGGCCTCAACTGGCCTCGGCATCTACTATAAAAACCACGATAGGTGAACGCCCACACCCCCAAGGACGGCGGCGATCTGGAAGGCTACTGTCCCGGCGACTACGGCGAAACCGTCATGTGGCCCGACGATCTGGAATCGCAGGAAGTGCTTGTGAGGTCAGGGCTATGATCAATCCAAGCGCCGCCCCGCTATCACCAGTGCCCCGCTATCACCAGTGATTGAGCCGAGCAACGACATGATAGTCGTGCCGTTCCACCACGCTTACCGCAACATCTTCGGCATGATCGCTATCCGCACCGACGAAGATGATTTCATGCTCGTCTCGCCATCGCACTACGACCCTGAGCACTATCCACCGGGGGTCTTGCATCCAATAATCGGGTCCGACACCGACCCAATTAGCCCGCTGCCTCAACGGTGGCGGGCTTTTCATTTGGCTGTGGGGACTAGGCGGGATTGGCGGGCAAAATGCCGTCGCTTTCGAGTGTCAGCAGATGTGGTAAGGTTGATTGTCGGCGAGTAGCAGAGGTCCAGCAACAATGACTTTGAGACGAACCAGACCTTACGGCACATCCGGCTTGGTTCTAGCGGTTTGCATTGTATTTGCTTGGCAGAACGCCACTGCCGCTCAAAATTGCGACGCAGCCGCGACGCCTGGCGTCAATTGGCAGGACTGTGACAAAAAGCTTCTCATCCTAAAAGGACAGGACCTGAGCGGGGCGAACCTGATCGGTGTTGATTTCACGTCGACCGACCTCAGGAACAGCAATCTCCTTGCGGCAAATTTTGAGAAGGCAACGCTTGTGCGTGCTTCCCTGGCCGACTCGACCGCCAAAGGCGCCCGGTTCGACAAAATCGAGGCCTACAGGACCGACTTCAGCCATATGGACGCGCAGGGCGCTGTGTTTACGAGCGCGGAAGTGCAGCGCTCGAATTTCCAGGACGCCAATCTGACCAATGTTGATTTCACAAAGGCGGAATTGGGGCGAGCGCAGTTCAATGACGCCGATATCAGCGGCAGCCGCTTTTCGTTTGCCAATCTCGCGCGGGCGGACTTCCGAGGAGCGACGTTCACCGCGCCGATAGACTTTGACCGCGCTTTTTTCTTTCTGACCCGTATCGAGGGCCTCGATCTTTCCAATTCGGCTGGTCTATCCCAGTGGCAGATCAACATGGCTTGCGGAGACGCCCGGACCGAGTTGCCTTCTGGCTTGACGAGGCCTGAAGATTGGCCCTGTAGCGAGCCATAGGCTCGGCGCCGTGTCGCTGCCGGGGCTGAAATCGTCACGCGCGCCCTTGCGGGGGCGAAGCTTGCGCGCGATCATACATCATGAGGGCAGCGGCCTATCTCTTGGTTGTCGCGGCGGTATCTTCGGGGACCGCTGAAGCCGAAACGCTGAGAGAAGCCTATGACGCTTGTCTTGCAGCCACCATCCCTAAATTCGAGCATGTTTGTGGCCGTGCAGACTTGATAGCGAGGGACATAATCTTCGACTGCAGTCCGCCACTTCTGACAATTTTGCGTTCGATGCCGCTTGCCGACGATGAAAACCAAAAGGTCGTGGCTGATCTGCTGAAATTTCGGCTTCAGCATCCCTGCGAACTAAATTAACGCCTGTTCGCCTTCGGCGTGATGTCTTCAATCTGCGCCTTAACGCCATCCTGGACCATCGCCTGTTCCATCGCTTCCGCTTCGGCCTTGTCCTTGGTGGTGAGCACGGTGCGCCAATGCGGCTTGTCGAAGACGCTCACGATGTAGGTGGTGGCCGGCTGGTCGGTCATCATCCACCTTTGGCCTTGCCGTAGCCGGTCGGGCTGGTATCGGGCTCATACAGTGGGATGTCTTTTCTCTTCCAACATGGCTGAGCAATCGATCTCATCATGAAATGGAGCATGAGGATCGAACACTAACCAAGACGCATGAGATCGTAGATCCCTCAGACGGGCGTTCTTTTCGAGACGGGCGTAGCGTTCCGTTTCTGTGTGGAGCGCTAGAGTAGGCTTTTCACGAAGAGAGCTCATCCATAGCCCCCACTTCGATTAGCATCTCCTTAAACGCCTAACGCCTGCGTTGCGTTCCCTTGGGCTGCACTCCGGCGCGGCATTGCATGCGTTGGCCGGCTAGCAGCCCCACCAGCGCGCGTTCTCGTCGACCGACCCCCGAGACCATTCAACGGCCGGCGCCTTGGCTTTCATGAACGTTTGCGGGCCGCCGCCGACTTAGTGATTGCCCCTTTACATGACCGCGAGCACCGCTACGCTGCTCGCCGGCGTCTGGCGCTCGAGCGCAAGGTCCCGAGGCAGGCTCGTCGAGAAAGGCCCCCGCCTTTTTTACTAGCTCTCGACGAGCCGTGCGCCGCTTACCCCCGTACGGCAGACGCTGTCGCAGTCTGCCTTGATCGTCAAGCGACTGTTCAGTTCGTGCGTTCGTTAGCTCAATCAGGTTGCGCCAATGTCACATTCGGTGGACACGTACGCCGTCTCATTCACCCTTCCGCCGTTTCAATTTCGGCATGATCTCCTCGATCCGCGCCCTCACACCGTCCTGGACCACCGCCTGTTCACGCGCTTCGGCTTCAACCTTGTCCTTGGTGGTCAGGATGGCGCGTCAATGCGGCTTCTCGAACACGCTCACGATGTAGGTTGTGGCCGGCTTGTGCTCCACCTTTTGCTGCTTCCATTGTTCAAAATGATAAGTTCCAATTATATTAGCAGAGGTGCATATATGCGCCCAGCCGGCACCGCCCGTCCTCAAGGCCCTGCAGGTCAGGCCCGGCGGCCTTCCGCTGCCAGTCCCCCTAGCAACCCCAGCCGCTGGGCCGTTGCCTAAGTCTCTCGCTTGGCGCTTTCGGACGTCGGCTTCCACTCGAGGTTGCGCGCCCTGTTAAGGCCCTCATAGTCGGGAATGCAGGTGAAAAACACGAGCCGGCGATCGCGGCCGGCGGCCTTGCAGTCGGAGCAGCCGAAGAGTCGGACGAGATCCTGATGCATTGAACCATGCCCCGGCCCGAGCCTGTCGATCAGCGCCTGGATGTCGAGCTTCGTCGACCTCCCCCACATCGGGTGCGTGCAGTTGACATAGACGGTTCGCGGGCCGCAAGGGTGTCGGCGAGGGTCTTTTGGGGCATGGCGATCTCCGTTGAAGGGTCGCCGCAACGGGGAAATTATTCCTGATTTCTACTCCGCTTGCCATCAGCCTCAGGTTGCGTGATGATGAAGAATGGTCAAGGTCCTGCTTTTCCTCGGAGGGCTCGCGATCCTTTTGGTCAGCTCCCGTCAGGTGTTCCTGACGTTTCGCGATGGTTCATTTCGGGCGCGCGGCAATCGACTGATCCTACGCAACGCACACCCCATAATCTTCTGGATGAATTTGTTTGGGCTAGCGCTTTTCGGCGCTGTCGGTGCCGCGTTGATTTGCTGGCTATTGCTTACTTGAGCGACTTCGGGGACTGTCGGGCCGCAGGAAGCCTTGACGGTGTGGCTGGTTTGTCGGTCATCTTTTACCCTGGGCAGTTGAAGCACGCCGCCCCAATTAAGGAAACGGTCCGGCACGCCTCGGTTCGGGTGGACATCGGCGTGCCGGGCCATTTGCGGGTGGGTTTGGGGTCTTGCCCGCAGTGCCTAAGTTATAGGCATATTAGCTATTGCTCAACTAAGACTGAAGTCCCCGGTCGTCCGCCGGCACCGATCGATGGCAATGGCTATTGGGGCAAGCCAGGATCGTAATGCACAATCGCGTCGAGGATCGTGCGATAGAGGCTCTCGACCTCTCCGTCGATCTCGCCGCGCTTGCGTTTGCCCCCCAGACGGCGCGATCTGAAATTAACCGTCCGTATACCATCTTCTTGCGCGGCGGGCGGCCAAGTGGTTAATTGATCGACTGGCATTTGGGGGTGGGCTGGTGGACTATTTTGCTATCAAACCGCTGCTGATTTTCGCTCTGATCTTCGTTCCGCTGGAGCGAATTCTGACCTTGCGTCCGCAGCAAAAGATATTCCGCAAGGGCCTCGTCAACGATCTGATCTACGCCACCTTCAATGGCGCCCTCATCAACTACGGCGGCGGGATGCTGCTGGCGGCGGCGATCGGTGCGGTGGCGCTGCTGATACCACCGAGCCTGCCATTGGCCGTCAGCGGACAGGCAACATGGCTCCAGGTGCTGGAGATCATCGTGCTGACCGATTTGGGCGTCTACGTCACACACCGTGCGTTTCATGCCATCCCGGCGCTCTGGCGCTTCCATTCGATCCATCACGCGATCGAGGAAATGGACTGGATTGCAGCCTTCCGGGCTCATCCGGTAGATCAGATCATCACCAAGATTGTATGCTGCTGCCGGTGTACCTGCTCGGGTTTTCAACGGAGGCGGTCGCTATCTATTTCCTTATCTATACCGGACACGCGCTGTTGCTTCATTCCAACGTCAAGATGAACTTCGGGCCACTCAAATGGCTGATCGCCAGCCCGCAATTCCACCATTGGCACCACGCCAACGAGCGTGCCGCCTATGACAAGAATTTCGCCGGCCAGTTGGCGATAATCGACGCGATCTTCGGCACGTTTCAGGTTCCCGCCGGGTCCACAACGCCGGAAAAATACGGGGTCGATGATCCGATCCCAACGAACTATTTTGGCCAGATCGGATACCCGTTCCTGCCCCGCCGCACCCAACGCGATGAAAACAAAGTGGCTGCTACCGCAAAGCCTGTGCCAGATTCCATATAGAGAGGGAGACCAGCGTTCGTCGCGCCGGCCCTTGTTCTTTCTAATCTCCACGGGAGTAGGATTTTCGAAGGCGCGATCGGTCCCCTATTAGCGACCTGCCCGCGTGCCTTTCCGCCTAACACCAGTCCTACGCCGCCGAAGCTTCCCGCGCATCCTGTCGCCCGCCTGTGGCCAGCCGCATGCACTGCGAAGCCATGGACCGCGACAGACCTTGTTGCCTGTCCAGCCATGGGCCGAAATGACCATGCGGCAGCGCGCTTTGTTGCGTAGGAGCCAGCGGCCGATGGCGAGCTTCTGCTCAATCGACAGATGGCCGCGGGGGATCACTCAGGTATCGGCCGGCGCCGGATCTGCGATAGGCACGAGGTTGGTCGGCGACATCAGGGCGAGATAGGCCTTGTGCACCTCATACTGCTTGTCCGCAGGCAGCTTGTTGAACTGGCGTACCGTCCTCCCGCAACCGATCGCCAGGACAGCGGTATGACGTTCCTCGCCGCGAAGGCGCCGCAGCCGCTGGCTCTGCCATTGGTTGGGAAGCCGATAGGTGCCAACGCCGTCGATCTCGATTTCGGTGAACGGAGTTCGAGCCAGCATGCCGCGCCTCGCTTTAGAGAACACCGCCGATATTGCATAAGTCGCGACTTACTCATGCAGGGTCATGACGCGATAAATTCGTCCAGTTGCGTAGGTCCGGCGCGCGGTTCGCCAATGGCATCCTGTTCAATAGATCTGTACGCCAAGCCGCTCGTTCTTCCTCCACCGCACCACGGCACGATATTCGACACCATCCGCATGGATGCGCAGGACGAACCGCTCAGGAACAACCACGCCCGGCTCCACTCGTAGCTCCGCACCATGAGCGTGTTGATTCCTGACGGAACAAGCGATCTTCATATGCTCGGTGACAATGGTTCCATCCTTTAGAACGGCCGTCCGGGGATGTGAGCGTCGTTCAATTGGTGGATCATCGGGGTTGCCGCTCATCTTGTCATTCCTCCCGAAAATCGTGCAGCGAAGCGCATGAACTGACCGCGACAATCGCGATTCAATTAGCATGCGCTAAAATCGTTCCGGAACTTTTACCACGACGCGAGGTTCGATCGGCTGCCGCCCAATAGGCAAAAAGAGCCCGCCCGGAATGGGGACCAAGGGCGGGCCAAGAGGTGGCTAGGGATCATCCCAGCATAGGTCAACGAGCGGCGGAGGGGTTGGTTGCCACTGCGCAAAACCCTGGTTTCATTCTTTGCATTTTGGCTAAATTAGCTGTGTCAGGGTCATCGAATTCCGAGCGGACGCCGGCTAATGTGAAGGCCTACATATAGTAGGTTGTGGCCGGCTTATCGGCCATCGGCTATGCCCCCCGAATTGCTGTTCTTGTACTTCATTCGTATGGCTTTAATAATATTAGCATGGTCGCATATATTCGCCAGCCCACGGTGCCGTTCTCACAAACCGCCCGTCGGGTTAGGCCCGGTGTCCTGTCTACATCCCAACAAAGAATGCCGGGCCGCTTTCTAAAGTTCCAATACAAAAATCCCCGCCGCCCCACTCACGGCAGCCGCGGGTTTGGGCGCGATCTGCGGCAGGCGAAATGAGGGAAAACGCCCGCCAGCTCATGTCAGCCCGGCAATCCGCCTGCCGCGGATCGCGCACAGCGACGGCGCCAAGGCGAGGGCTCCAAAGAGCCGGTGTGCCGCCACCGTCGGAGAACGGATTTCTAAGCCTTTGCTGCTATCGCTTGCCCGCGGACGGAGTTCCCGGCAGTGAGCCAGCGCGCGTTCATCACCTTGCTTATCCTGCTGGCGGTGGCCGTCGCACTGTCGGCAACAGCGTTTCCGGGTTCGATGATCGGCTTCCTGTTCGCGATCACGGCAGCCTTCTTCGTGGCGATACCGGGAGCCGCCATCGGCGATGCACTCAAACAGGGCGGCATCCCGGTAACCGGCGAGCAGCTCCTGTGGGCGCTGGCCGGCCTCTATGCCTTGCTCGCTCTTGGCGCCGCCGTGCAGGCATGGTTGCGGCTCCGGCGAAGTGATTTCGACGGAGCGCGATCGCCAGGGCTGCGCCTGGCACTCCTGCTGGCGCTGCCGCTGATTGCCTGGTTGTCAGTCAATTCCATGCAACATGCCTGGCCGTGAGGGTTGGCCTGGACTGCCGCGCTTTGTCGGAACATCGACCGCTGGCCGACTTTGCAGCGATCATTTTCGGGGCGTCAGCGCATTAAGTTTATTTTCATCGGCTTCGATGGAACAGTAGGCTGAGCCGCCGATTGCCGCATGGGGTCGGTATTGCCGTCCTATGCACATAGAGGCCCGCTTGAGCATTTTCGATCGATTTTCCCTCGCGGGGCGCGTGGCGCTGATCACCGGAGGCGGACGAGGCCTCGGTTTCGAGATTGCGCGCGCCTTTGCCGAAGTCGGAGCCCATGTCGTGGTGACCGGACGCACCGCCGCCACGCTCGACGGCGCTGTCGCTGCCATCAGCGAAAATGGCGGCAGTGCGCAGGCGGCGGTCTTCGACGTCGCCGACATCGGGGCGGGCCGCGCGATGATCGCCGAGATCAGCAAGACCAAAGGCCGGCTCGATATCCTCGTCAACAATGTCGGCGCCCGCGACAGGCGGCCGCTCGCCGCCTTCAGCGATGACGACATCCTCGATCTGATCAGGACGGACCTCCTGTCGGCGATCTCACTATCGCGCGATGCGGCGGAGATCATGAAGGGTCAGGGCCATGGCCGGCTGATCGCGGTGACCTCGATCGTCGGTGAGATGGCGAGGCCCGGCGATGCCATCTATCCCGCCGCCAAGCAGGGACTGACCGGGCTGATGCGCAGCATGGCTGTCGAATATGGGGCCCACGGCGTGACCAGCAACGCCATCGCGCCGGGAATGTTTGCCACCGAGACCAATGCCGCGATGGCGGCAAACCCCGATCTGGTTGCCTTCGCCCGTCAGCGGGTTCCGCTGCAGCGCTGGGGCCGGCCGCAGGAGATCGCCGGGGCCGCGCTTTTCCTCGCCAGCGACGCGGCGTCTTTCGTCAACGGGCATGTCCTGACCGTCGATGGCGGCATGTCGATACAGATGTGACGATTGCGCGGACGTCTTCAGGCCGGTCCGTTGGGCTGATGCGCCGCAATCGCCTTCAGAAAAATCGCCCCGAATTCCTTCAGCTTCGCCGCTCCGACACCATTCACTTCGGCGAAGGCGTCAAGGTCGCGCGGGCAGCGTTCGGCCATGTCGATCAGCGTGCGGTCGGAAAACACCACATAGGCCGGCACCTGGCGCTCCTTGGCCAGACGCAAGCGAAGTGTCTTGAGCGTGGCCAGCAGCGAAGCATCGACGCCTTCGGTACCAAAACCCTCGGCTGCTCGCATCTTACGCAAGGCGCGGCTGCGCATCTCGACACGGTAGTGGAACGGGATCTCGCCGCGGCCAAGCGCATGGCCTTTTTCGGCAATGGCGAGCCCGCCATGGCCGCTCGGGTCCGGTTCCAGGAAACCGTTCGCGACCAGCTGCCGGATCAGCGACATCCAGAAATCCTTCTTCTGCGCCACGCCACTGCCGAAGCACGCGAGCCTCTGATGGCTTCTGGCCAGCACCTTTTCGGTTTCATGGCCGAGCAGGATGTCGATGACATGGGCGGCGCCGAAGCGCTCGCCGCTCTGCGCCACGGCCGCCAGGATGATGCGCGCCTCGGCCGCACCATCGGCGCGCGGCACCTGGTCGAGGCAGTTGTCGCAATTGTCGCAAGGCTGCGCCTCCTCGCCGAAATAGCCGAGCAGCACCTGACGGCGGCACTGCGCCGTCTCGCAATAGCCGATCAAGGTGTTGAGTCGCTGATGCGATCGTTTTTTGTGCTCGGCCGATGCGTCCTCGTCGTCGATGAACAGCCGCCGCATGCGGATATCGCCGAGGCCAAACAGCATATGCGCCTCGGCATCCCGCCCATCGCGGCCGGCGCGCCCGATCTCCTGGTAATAGGCCTCCAGGCTGCCCGGCATATCGGTGTGGAAGACATAGGCGACATCGGGCTTGTCGATGCCCATGCCGAAGGCGATGGTCGCCACCATGACGACGCCGGACAGCGTCATGAAAGCGTTCTGATTCGCTTCACGCGCCTCCTTGCTCATGCCGGCATGATAGGCGAGTGCGGTGACGCCGTTCTTCTCGAGGAAGGCGGCCATCTCCTCCGTCTTCTTGCGCGACAGGCAGTAGACGATGCCGCTCTTGCCGGCATGGCGTTCGATGAAACGCAGCAATTGTCGCTTGCTGTCCTGCTTGGATTCGATCGCCAGCTTGATGTTGGGCCGGTCGAAACCCAGCACCAGAGTCTCGACCTGCTCAGCGAACAGCCGGGCGGCGATGTCGCTGCGCGTGCTCTCGTCCGCCGTCGCCGTCACCGCGATGATCGGCACGTTGGGGAAGATGTGCCGCAACCGCGACAGATCCTCATACTCAGGCCGGAACGCCGGCCCCCATTGCGAGATGCAATGCGCCTCGTCAATGGCGATCAGGCTGACGTCGAGCCTCGAGAGCGCCTCGAGCATTCGCTCGGTCATCAGCCGCTCCGGCGCCAGATAAAGCAACCGCGTCTGGCCGGAAGCCACGCGGCGCCAGGCCGCGACATTGGCCTCGCGGTCGATCGAGGAATTGATCGTATCGGCAGCCACTCCGGCCAGCCGCAAGGCGGCGACCTGATCCTGCATCAGCGCCACGAGCGGCGACACGACGAGGGTCAACCCACCCAGAACCAGCGCCGGCACCTGGTAGCAGAGCGACTTGCCCGCACCGGTCGGCATCACGGCCAGCACGTGGCGCCCGCCGAGCAGCGCGTCCATGACATCGGCCTGGCCGGGACGGAAATCGTCGAAGCCGAACACATCCTTCAGGACGCGCCGCTTGGGATCCTCGGCCCGAAGGCTCGCTGTCTGTGCCGACATCAGGCGGACACCGGACTGGACGCGATTTTGCGTGGATTGGAGAGGATGTTGGAACCGATCAAGAGACTCTCCGCGTGGCGCCTTGGAGTAGCGCAGCTATCCTATGAACACAACCGGAACGGTCACTTGATGTTGGGTCGCAGAAGATTTGCGGACTGATTGGCCGTGCCTAACCAAGGCACACCTTCCCCAGCGACACCTGCACCCCCGCTGGATTCCTTCACGCGCTAGGATGTAAGCTCGGCCAGACGAGCCAGGGAGGGCACGATGCTGCAGGTGAGACAGGACGTCCTCGGCGAACGGTTCCAGCTGCAGCGCGCCGCTTTCGAGAAGCAGCCCTTTCCCGACATGGCCGTCCGAAAGGACCGCCTGAAGCGCCTGCTGGCGCTGACCGAGCGGCATGAGGCGAAGATTTGCGCCGCGATCAATGCCGACTTTGGCAGCCGGTCGACACACGAGACGCGCCTTGCCGAGCTGTTTGTCGTGCGTGCCGGCATCCGCCACACGCTGTCCCACTTGAAAGGCTGGATGCGGGAGCGTCGTGTCGCCACCACCTTGCCGTTCCTGCCGGGCCGCAATCGCCTCTTGCCGCAGCCGCTTGGTGTCGTCGGCATCGTCTCGCCGTGGAATTACCCGTTCCAGCTTGCCGTCGCGCCGGTCACGGCAGCGCTCGCCGCCGGCAACCGCGTGCTGGTCAAGCCGTCCGAACTGACACCGGCTTTCTCGGAGTTGCTCGCAAAACTCGCCAGCGAGCATTTTTCGCCCGACGAGTTGAGCGTCATCACCGGCGATGCCGAGACGGGCAAGGCCTTCGTGTCGATGCCGTTCGATCATTTGCTGTTCACCGGCTCGACCGCGGTCGGCCGCCATGTCGCGATCGCCGCGGCCGCCAACCTGACCTCGGTCACGCTCGAGCTCGGCGGCAAGTCGCCGGCGATCTTCGATCCCTCCTGCGATCTCGATGCGGCAACAGCCAGCATCGCCTACGGTAAGCTGCTCAATGCCGGGCAGACCTGCATCGCGCCGGACTATCTGCTGGTGCCGAAGGGACAGGCAGGCACGGTCGCCGCGAAACTCGCAACCGCGGTGGCGCGGCTCTACCCAACGCTGCGCGACAATCCCGACTATACCGCCATCATCAGCGACCGGCACTTTCAGCGCCTGCGCGCCATGATCGCGGAAGCCCGCGATGCCGGCGCCGATATCACCGAAATCAACCCGGCCGGCGAAGATCTCGGCACCACGAGCCGCAAGCTGTTGCCGACCCTGGTCAGCAATGCCGGACCGGACCTGCGGCTGATGCGCGAAGAGATTTTCGGCCCGGTGCTGCCGATCGTCGAATACGCTACCGTCAATGATGCGATCAGCCATGTGAACCAGTCCGACCGGCCACTGGCGCTCTACTGGTTCGGGAGCGACAGTGGCAACCGCCAGCGTATCCTGCGCGAGACCGTCGCCGGCGGCGTCACCATCAACGACTGCATGCTGCATCTGGTGCAGGAGAACCAGCCCTTCGGCGGTGTCGGCGCCAGCGGCATGGGCGCCTATCACGGGCAATGGGGGTTCCGCACCTTCAGCAAGGAGAAGCCGGTTTTCCTGCAGTCGCGCTTGAGCGCCGGCGCCCTGCTGCGCCCACCCTATGGCAAGACGTTCGAGCGGCTTTTCGGCCTGCTCCGGCACATCACCTGACCGACGTCGCCGCTTCAATGCCGGAATGACGAGGCGGGGTGGCGGCGATGTAGCTCGGCACCGCCCGCATTATTACGTTCGGCGCATATTCCCTCTGGATTCAGCGGGGAATTGCTGTCTTCTAAGGTCGTGTTCTCAGAAGCTGGCTCCCCTCGACGCCATACCCTAACGGATCTGCCTGGCCATGGACTTGCCCGCGCCGCTGCTGATTTTCTACGTCCGCAACGACGCCCTCGGCGACGGGTTGCTGCGGATACCAGCCTTGCGAGCGGCAAGAACGGCCTTTCCGCGAAGCCATATCGTCTATGGCTGCCAGGGCAAGTCTTCGCTCATGAGCATGTTGCACAAGCATGCCGCTCCCCTGGTCGACGACTTCAGGATGAAGCCGCTTGCCGACATTCTCGCTGAATTCGAACAGCCTGGCAGACAGAAGACGGTCGTCGATTTCCGGACGGGCGTCCCCGGCCTGATGGTGACCGGGTTGCAGCTTCTCGGCCGCGGCGTTCACTACGAGCCCAATTTTGCCGGCTATCTGCTGTCGCTACGTTGGCGCACCAGATGGACCTTGCGGCCCGAACACAACGCGTGGCGCTATCACCGGCTGATCGAGCGCCTGGCCGGCCGGCACCTGCCATTCGACCACAGGCTCGATGTTCCGCACTTCGCCCGGACCCTGGCGCGCCGGCTCGTCGGCGCCGACAACCGTCAGATGGTCCTGCTTGGCGGCAACGCCAGGGGCAACAAATTCATGAGCGAGGACCAGATATCAGCCATATCAGGCAATCTCATCGATGCCGGCTACCGGGTGCTGTATCTGGTCACCCCGGGCAAAGGACCGACGCCACAGAGCCTGGCCGCCAGGGAAAGCCGGCTCACGATGATCGGCCCGGAGCTTGGGCTCGATGTCGAGGCGTTCGGTGACCTGCTGCTGGCGCTCGGCGAAATGGCTGCCGCCTATGTCGGTATGGAAGGCGGCCTGGGGCATTTGTTCGCCACGGTCATGACGCCGACGGTGATCGTCAACAACGGCGCCAATCTGGAGCGGTGGCGGCCGCTGTCGAACATGGTCGAGGTGGTGACGGCGCCAAGGCGCGGACGGAAGGCTGACGTCGCCGACGCACCGGTCGAGGCCATTCTCGAGGCCACGCATCGCTTGCTTGCCGCCGGCCGTCGCGACCACCCGGCGTCGGCATTAAGCTTATATTCACCATGATCCGGCAGGTTTCCCTGCGGCAATGTTTTGAGTACCGCGGCGCCTTAGAGCAATTCCAGGAAAAGTGTGAAACGGTTTTCCGTCCGGAATTGCGTCAAAACAAACGGCGCCCAGGCAACAAACCCGCGTCTCCTTCGAGGCGCGGGTTTTCATTTTCGGAAATCAGCGGCGGCTCGCCCTCAGGCGAGGAAATCAGCCCGGTGCGGCGTAAAACTGTCGACCAGCCGCCCCGCTTCCAGCGCCTTGACGCCATGCACCAGACCGGACGGCACGATGAAGCAGCCTCCAGCCTCGAGGATCTCAGTCCGGCCATCGATGGTCACCTCGAAACGGCCCTCAGCGACATAGCTTGACTGGACATGCGGATGCGAATGCAGGGCACCGACACCGCCCTTGTCGAAACCGAATTCGACCAGCATCAATTCATCGGTGGAGAGGAGGACCCGCCTCTTGTTGCCGTCCGGCGTCGGCGTCCAGGCACCCTCGCCGGCATGGGCGAAGATCTTCGGCTTCGTCATTGTCATCGTCATCTCCTTCGAGCAATTCCAGGAAAAGTATGAAACGGTTTTCCGTCCGGGATTGCGTCAAAACAACGAGATAGCGCAGTTCGGCGTTTCCGGGAAACGATGAACTGCGCTAGCGCGCCAGCCAGCCGCCGTCCACCGGCACCACCGCGCCATGCATGTAGTCGGAAGCCGCCGCCAGCAGGAAGACGGCGGCGTCGCCGATGTCTGATGGCTCGCCCCAGCGCCCCGCAGGAATACGCCCCAGTATGGCGGCACTGCGGTCGGGATCGGCACGCAGCGCCTGTGTGTTGTTGGTCTCGATATAACCCGGCGCGATGGCGTTGACGTTGACGCCCTTTGCCGCCCATTCGCAAGCGAGCAGCCTTGTGATGCCGAGCACACCATGCTTCGAAGCGGTGTACGACGCGACGCGGATGCCGCCCTGAAAGCTCAGCACCGAGGCGATGTTGACGATCTTGCCCCGGCGACCACCGGCAAAGACGCGGCGCGCAAAAGACTGGCAAAGCAGGAAGGCCGTCTTCAGATTGACGTCCATGACGTCGTCCCAGTCGGTCTCGGTCAGATCGACGGCATCGGCGCGCCGGATGATGCCGGCATTGTTGACCAACCCGTCGAGCGGCCCGCTTTCGTCCCAGACCCGGTCCAGCATCGGACCGGCGGCCGCCGTGTCGGCAAGATCGGCACTCACCGCCCCGAACCGGCCACCGACGGCCGCGACCTTGCCTGCCGTGTCGTCCATCGACGAACGGCCGGCACCGATCACCGCGCCGCCAGCACGGGCGATCGAAATCGCGATGCCCTGGCCGATGCCGGTGTTGGCTCCGGTGACCAGAATGCGCTTGCCGGCGAGGCTGAAGGCGGAAAGGTCACTCACCGCAATTCGCCCATCGCCACCGGGTCGACATCGGTGTAGTCGACATTGTCGCCAGCCATCGCCCAGATGAAGGCATAGTTCGAGGTGCCTGCACCCGAATGGATCGACCAGCCCGGCGACAACACCGCCTCCTCGTTGCGCATGATGATATGGCGCGTTTCGTCCGGCTCGCCCATGAAGTGGAAGACGCGGGCCGAATCGGCCAGGTCGAAATAGAGATAGGCCTCCATGCGCCGGTCATGCACATGGCACGGCATGGTGTTCCAGATCGAGCCCGGCGCCAGCTGCGTCATGCCGACGACCAGCTGGCAGGTTTTTGTGCCCTCGGCATGGATGAACTGGAAGATCGAGCGCTCGTTGCAGGCGTCCTTGCTGCCGAGATCGAGACGCTTGGCGTCGCCGATGCGGATCAGCCGGCTGGGATGGGCCTGATGTGCCGGCGCGCTGAGCAGATAGAATTTCGCCGGTGCGGCTGGGTTCGCCGAAGCGAATGACACATCCGTCGTGCCCATGCCGAGATAGAGCATGTCCCGCGCCTGCAAGTCGAAGGATTGGCCACCTGCCTTCACACTGCCGGCGCCGCCGATGTTGACCGCGATCAGTTCGCGCCGGTCGAGAAAATTCTTGGTTCCCGTCGGCTTGATCGCTTCCAGCGGCAGCGCTGCCGCCGCCGGCGCGGCGCCACCGACAATCATGCGATCGTAGTGGGTGTATGTCAGGCTGACGCGGCCGGGTTGGAACAGGTCCTCGATATGGAAATTGTGCCGAAGCTCGTCGGTTCCCATCGCCGCGGCGGCAGCCGGATCGATGGCAAAGCGGGAGATGAAGTCGGTATGGCTCTGGCTCATTTCTGTCCTGACTTGAGATGGGATCAATCGCCTGCGGCCTTGACCGAACGGGCATAATAAACCTGCCTTGCATGCAGGCGCTCGCGGTAGCGCTGCTGGCTGGCCGAGAGATGCGCGCGCATTGCTTCGCGCGCGGCCTCGGCGTCACCTGAAGTGATCGCGTTCAGGATCACCAGATGCTCGCGCTGCAGTCCGCGCTGGTATGTGTCGGATTGCACCAGTTCGGTCGACCAGGGCGAGGTCACGTCGCACGGAATGGCGCGCCGGCCGAGCACATCGAGCATTTCGACATAGAACGGGTTGTTGGTGGCGCTGGCGATGGCGCGGTGGAAGGCAAGATCGGCCGGCCCGGTCGGCTCGCTGGCAAGCAGCAGCCGCTCGAATTCGAAGAAGGCCTCCTGGATCGCCGCCTCCTGCGCGGCGTTGCGGCGGATGGCGGCGAGCCCGGCGGACTCGATCTCGATCGCCAGGCGCACCTCTAGCACGTTGAGCGCGATCGAATCCTTGCTGCCCATGTCGGCGGCCAGCGCGCCGAACATCGTCGAGATGTGCTCGGTGACGAAGACGCCTGCACCCTGGCGCGGCTCGACCAGGCCGTCGGCGGCGAGCTTCGCCATCGCCTCGCGTATGACGGTGCGGCTGACGCCGAAAGTTTCGGTCAGTTGGCCTTCGGTCGGCAGTTTGTGGCCGGGCAGGATCTCGCCCGCCTGCAATTGCTTGCGGATCGCCGCGACGACGGTCTCCGACAGTTTAGGTTTTCTCTCGACCCTGAGGTCGGTTGCGGTGTCCGATGCCATATCGCCCTCTATTTGAACACGCCCCTATTTGAAGACACTTGGCAACCAGAGCGAGATGGCCGGAATATACGTCACCAGCCCGAGCACCACGATACCGGCGCCATAGAACGGCCAGATCGAGCGCATCGCCTCCCACACCGTGATCTTGCCGACCGCGCAAGCAACGAACTGCACGGTCCCCACAGGCGGCGTGTTCAGCCCGATGCCAAGGTTGAGGATGGTTATGACGCCGAAATGCACGGGATCGACGCCATAATGCGTCACCAGCGGCAGGAAGATCGGTGTGCAGATGATGATCATCGGCCCCATATCCATGAAAGTGCCGAGCAGCAGCATCAGGACGTTGAGCAAAAGCAGCACCACCAGCGGGTCGGTGGAGATGGCGTTCATCCCGGCGATCAACAGCACCGGCACCTTGAGATAGGCCATCAGCCAGCTGAACGAAGCCGCCGTGCCGATGATCAGCAGCACCATCGACGTGGTGCGCACGGCGCCCTTGGTGGCATGGACGAAATCGCTCCAGGCCATCGAACGGTAAACGAAAACGGTGACCAGCAAGGCGTAGAGAATGGCGATGCAGGAGCTTTCCGTCGCCGTGAAAATGCCCGAGCGGACACCACCGAAGATGATGCCGATCAAAAGCAGTCCGGGAATGGCAATGACCGCCAGTTGGCCGACTCGCGAGAAACCGGGGAAGGCCTCGACCGGGTAGCCGCGGCTGCGGGCGACGAAATAGGCTGTGACCATCAGCGAAGCGGCGAACAGCAGGCCCGGCAGGATGCCGGCGGTGAACAGGTCGGCGATCGAGATCTTGCCGCCGCCGGCGATCGAATAGATGATCATGTTCTGCGACGGCGGCAGAAGCAGCGCGATCAGCGCCGCCATCGAGGTGACGTTGACGGCGTAGTCGGCGCCGTAGCCGCGTGCCTTCATTTGCGGGATCATCAACCCGCCGACGGCTGCTGCCTCCGCCACTGCCGACCCGGAAATGCCGCCGAACAGCGTTGCGGCAATGATGTTGACCTGGCCAAGCCCGCCCCTGACATGACCGACAAGTGAGCCGGCAAAGGAAACGATGCGCTGCGCGATGCCGCCGCGCACCATCAGGTCGCCGGCGAAGATGAAGAACGGGATCGCCATCAGCGAAAACGCCGACATGCCCGATTTCAGCTGCTGGAACACCACCACCGGCGGCAGGCCGAGATAGATCACCGTCGCGAAGGACGCTGCCCCCAGGCAGAAGGCGATCGGCGTCCCGGCAAACATCAACAGCGTGAAGACGCCGAACAGGATCCAGAGTTCCATCTAGGCCTCTTGCACCGCCGGCATCTCCGGCACGTCTTCGAGATTGATATCCTTGTCGATGTCGACACCAGACCAGCGCAGCGCGATGCGCTCGGCCGAGAACAGGCAGATCAAAGCACCGCCGGCGACCAGCGGCAGATAGTCGAAGCCGCCAGGCAGTTCGAGCGCCGGGATGATGGTGTGCCAGGTCAGCCCGACCAGCTTGCAACCGTACCAGACCATGCCGAAGCCAAAGCCGAGCGCAATCAGGTTGGACAGCGTGCGCAGCGCCCATTTGCTGCCTTTGGGCAGGATATAGAGCAGCACGTCGAAGCCCATATGGTAGTTCTCGCGCACGCCGACCGCCGCACCGAGGAAGATGAACCAGTTCATCAGCATGATGGCGGTGACTTCCGTCCAGCTCGGCGAGTTGTTGAGCACGAAGCGGAAGAAAACCTGATAGGCGACAAGCGCGGTCATCGCGACCAGCCCGATGCAAGCCAGATAAAGCGCGCCGTCGCAGATCCTCGACAGCACCACACTGAACCGTGGCGGCGCCCCGCTCCTGGTCATTCCCGCCCCGCTCTTGTCCATTCCGGAAGCCATCCGATCCTCCCGATCTTCAGCCTGTAAGAAGAGCGCGGGACGGCACGCAAGGCCCGTCCCGCAGCCGACATCACTTGGTCGCCTGGATACGGGCGGCGAGATCCTTCAACTCGGGCGTCGACAGATATTTGTCGTAGACCGGCTTCATCGCATCGATCAGCGGCTGCTTGTCGATCTCGCTGACCTTGACGCCGGCCTTCTCGACGAGATCACGCGACTTCTTCTCCTGTGCGTCCCACAGTTCGCGCATCTTGACGACGCTGTCCTTGGCCGCTTGCCGCACGATCGCCTGGTCTTCCGGCGCGAGCTTGTCCCAGCTCGATTTCGACATCACCAGGACTTCCGGCACGATCTGGTGCTCGTCGGTGGTGTAATGTTTGGCGACCTCATAGTGCTTGGCGGATTCGAAGCTCGGCCAGTTGTTCTCGGCACCATCGATGACACCAGTCTCGAGCGCCGAATAGACTTCGCCATAGGCCATCGGCGTGGCGTTGGCGCCGAGCGCATTGACCATGTCGACGAAGACGTCGGACTGGATGACGCGGAACTTCATGCCCTTCAAATCGGCAATCGAGGTGATGTCCTTCTTGGTGTTGTAGAAGGAGCGGGCGCCGGAATCGTAGAAGGCCAGACCGACTAGGTCATGGGCCTCGAATGCCTTCAGTATGTCTTCGCCGATCGGCCCGTCCATGACGTGGCGCATCTGCTCGACCGAGCGGAACATATAGGGCAGCGACGGCACCGCGGTTTCCGGCACGATGCCGTTGAACGGGCCCATCGAAACGCGGTTGAGATCGATGACGCCGGTCTGCGTCTGTTCGATCGTGTCCTTCTCCTCGCCGAGCTGCGCCGAATGATAGACCTCGACCGAATAGCGCCCATTGGTGCGCTGCTTGATCAGGTCGCCCATGTACTTGACCGCCTCCACCGTCGGATAACCGTCGGGGTGGGTGTCGGCGGAGCGCAGCACGGTTTGCGCGTTGGCGATGCCGATCAGCAATGAGCCGAAGGCGAATGTGGCCGTCGTCAATTTCGAAAAATGCAACATGACTTCCTCCCTTTAAAATCAAGGCGCCCTTCTCAGAGCCGGTACACCTTCTTCGCAAGCGTGTAGGCAAGTTCCTTGGCCAGCTCATGCGCCTCGTCCTCGCGCAGCCTGTGCTCCGCGACAAGGCGGGCGAGGAAGGCGCAGTCGACCCGCCGCGCCACATCGTGACGCGCCGGGATCGACGGAAAGGCGCGGGTGTCGTCGTTGAAGCCGACGGTGTTGTAGAAGCCCGCCGTCTCCGTCGTCATCTCGCGGAAGCGGCGCATGCCTTCCGGACTGTCGTGGAACCACCAGGCTGGCCCGAGCTTCAGCGCCGGATAGACGCCGGCGAGCGGCGCCAATTCGCGCGCATAGCTGGTCTCGTCGAGCGTGAAGAGCACAATGGTCAGGTCACGCTCCAGCCCGACGCAGTCGAGCAGCGGCTTCAGCGCCGTCACATAGTCGGTCCGGGTCGGGATATCGAAACCCTTGTCGCGGCCGAATCTCTGGAAGATGCCAGGCGAATGGTTGCGCCAGGAACCGGGATGGATCTGCAGCACCAGCCCGTCATCCCGGCTCATCTTGGCCATCTCGGTCAGCATCTGGGCGCGGAACAGCTTTCGCTCGCGCTCATCGTCCGAGCCGTGGCGGACGCGGTTGAACAGTTCCTGCGCCGCAGCGTCGGAAAGATTGGCTGTCTCCGCCGTCGGATGGCCGTGATCGGACGAGGTCGCGCCAAAACTCTTGAAGAAGGCGCGCCGCTGGCGATGTGCGTCGAGATAACCGGCCCAACTGCCGGTGTCGCAGCCGGTGATCTCGCCCAGCCGGTCGAGATTGGCCGAAAAACCTTCGAAATCGGGATCGACGACCGCGTCCGGCCGGTACGCCGTGACCACGCGGCCCTCCCAGCCGCTGTCGCGGATCATCTTGTGCCATTTGAGATCGTCGAGCGCGCCTTCGGTCGTCGCGATGACTTCGATGTTGAAGCGCTCGAACAAGGCGCGTGGCCGGAAATTCTCCCACTGCAGCACCGTCGCGATCGTGTCGTAGTGGCGGTCGGCCGTCTCGGCGCTCAATGGCTCTTCGATGCCGAACAGATGCGCCAGCACATGGTCGAACCACAGCCGGGTCGGCGTGCCGCGAAACAGATAATAGTGCTCGGCAAAGCGCCGCCAGATCGTCCTGCCGTCGGTCTCGACCGCCGCCCCGTCGAGGGTCGCCACGCCGAGATCCTCCAGCCGCACGCCCTGGCTGAACAGCATGCGGAAAATGTAGTGGTCAGGCACGATGAGCAATTGCGCCGGATCGGGGAACGGCTCGTTCAACGCAAACCAGCGCGGATCGGTGTGGCCATGCGGGCTGACGAGCGGCAGGTCCTTGATGCCGGCATAAAGATCACGGGCGAGCGAGCGCGTCTGAGGTTCAGCGGGAAACAGCAAATCCGCATTGGTCAGTGCCACGATAATCCTCCCAGGGTTGCTATCGGTAGGGTCGACAATAAGTAATGTCAACATACAAAAATTGGATTGTTGTATGATGACTTTTAGCCGGTGTCAGGCCATTGTATAGCGCAAGAGCGGATGTTACGCCGTCCTCACCGATCCAGCCACCAAGCAACACGCCGAGCCATGACAAGCAGACGCCTCTCCAACGACACGGTTCAGGCATTGGCGGCCCCGGCCACGGTCCCCGCCTATGATCGCAGCCGCATCACTCCGGGCATCGTGCATCTCGGCGTCGGCGCCTTTCATCGCGCCCACCAGGCCGCCTATGTCGATGACTGCCTGGCGGAGGGCGAAACGGACTGGGCCATCGTCGGCGCCTCCCTGCGCAGCGCCGAAACGCGCGACGCGCTGGCGCCGCAGGACGGGCTCTACACGCTGGCGATCCGCAGCAGTGGCGAGGAGGAACTGCGCGTCATCGGCTCGATCCAGTCGATGCTGGTGGCGCCGGAAAACCCCAGTGCCGTGCTGGGCGCGCTGACCGATCCGCGCACCCGCATCGTCACGCTGACCATCACCGAGAAGGCCTATCTCAGGGCCGCTGGCGGTGGACTGGACGCCACTCATCCCGACATCATCCACGATCTGGCCAATCCGCGGATGCCGAAGACCGCGCATGGTTTTCTGGCCGAGGCGCTTGCCCGGCGACGCGCCACGGGCACACCGCCCTTCACCGTGCTCTGCTGCGACAACCTGCCGGCCAATGGCGCCACACTGCACCGGCTGCTGACCGAATTCGCCACGTTGCGCGATGCCAGGTCGGCCACAACGGGCGATACCACCATCGCCGATCACATCGCAAACCAGGTCGCCTTTCCGTCAAGCATGGTCGACCGCATCGTGCCGGCAACCACGGACGCCGACCGGGCACGGATCGCCGGTGAGCTTGGCGTCGAAGATGCCTGGCCGGTGATGACCGAGCCTTTCCGCCAATGGGTGGTCGAAGACAATTTCCCGGCGGGCCGGCCGGCCTGGGAAAAATTCGGCGTCACCATGGTCGGCGATGTCGGCCCGTTCGAGGACATGAAGCTCAGGCTCCTCAACGGCGCGCATTCAGGCATCGCCTATCTCGGCCTGCTCAGCGGCCATGCCACTGTCGACCGCGCCTTTGCCGATCCGGCGATCCGACAATTTGTCGATGCGCTATGGGGAGAGGCCATATCGACATTGCCCGAGGATGCCGGGCTCGACACCAAGACCTATACTGCCGAACTCGCAGAGCGTTTTTCAAACACCGCGCTCGCCCACCGCACGGCACAAATTGCCAATGATGGCAGCCAGAAACTGCCGCAGCGCATCATCGCGTCCGCCATCGAGTGCCTCGAAGCCGGTACTGAGTTCGTCCATCTCACGCTGGTGGTTGCCGCCTGGATCGCCGCCTGCGCCGCGCGCGGAAACACCTTGCCCGAAAACCATTTCACCGATCCGCTCGACGCGGCACTGACGGCGCTTTTGAGCCAGCACCTACCGGCGAACGAAACGGTGACGGCGGTGTTCGACCTTGCCGGCTTCGCCAAAGATCATGCCGAGCGCCAGACGCTGATTGAACTCGTGGCCGTGCATCTCGTCCACCTGCGACGGGACGGTCCGACTTTGGCCTTCGCCGCCTTGGGCATCTAAACAAAAAAGCGGGGCAAAGCCCCGCTTCAGACTGCTGACAAACCCCGTCGATTTTCGGCGGTTTTTTTTGTTATGTGATTGAAGTGTCTTGGAATGTTGTGTCAGGAGATTTTGACAGGAGGCGTAGGGCCTCATGCGAGGGCCGGTTTGGGCTTTGGCCATAGGCAAAGGGCGATCTTTTTGATGTTCTGGGCGGCGGCGGCGATCAGGCACTGGCAGGCGACCCTGATGAGACTTCGGAACCGCGCATAGCGGTGACCATGCAGTTGCTTGGCGTCGGCGAAAGAGCGTTCAACGGTTTCCTTACGGCGACGGTAGACGGCCTTGCCCCATGCGGTGAGCCGG
>NZ_JBFUET010000033.1:0-24168 GCF_056403815.1 Mesorhizobium sp. P2_E9 | reverse complement strand
CGACACGATGCCGGTCACGTCCGTCGTGCGGAAGTAGAACTGCGGACGGTAGTTGGTGAAGAACGGCGTGTGACGGCCACCTTCGTCCTTGGTCAGGATGTAGGCTTCGGCCACGAACTTCTTGTGCGGCTTCACCGTGCCCGGCTTGGCCAGAACCTGGCCGCGCTCGACACCTTCACGATCAACGCCACGCAGCAGCGCGCCGATGTTGTCGCCAGCCTGGCCCTGATCGAGCAGCTTGCGGAACATTTCAACGCCCGTGCAGGTCGTCTTGGTCGTCGGACGGATGCCGATGATCTCGAGTTCCTCGCCAACCTTGACAATGCCGCGCTCGACGCGGCCGGTGACAACCGTGCCACGGCCCGAGATCGAGAACACGTCTTCGATCGGCATCAGGAACGGCTTGTCGAGCGGACGAACCGGGGTCGGGATGTAGGCGTCGACCGCTGCCATCAGCTCACGGATCGCGTCTTCGCCGATCGTCTTGTTGGAATCTTCAAGAGCAGCCAAAGCCGAACCCTTGACGATCGGAATGTCGTCGCCGGGGAACTCGTTCTTCGACAGCAGCTCACGAACCTCGAGCTCGACCAGTTCGAGCAGCTCGGCGTCGTCGACCTGGTCGACCTTGTTGAGGAACACCACGATCGACGGCACGCCGACCTGACGGGCGAGCAGGATGTGCTCGCGGGTCTGCGGCATCGGGCCGTCGGCGGCCGACACGACCAGGATCGCGCCGTCCATCTGCGCGGCGCCGGTGATCATGTTCTTCACATAGTCGGCGTGGCCGGGGCAGTCGACGTGAGCATAGTGGCGGTTGGCCGTCTCGTATTCGACGTGAGCCGTCGAGATGGTGATGCCGCGTGCCTTCTCTTCCGGCGCCGCATCGATCTGGTCGTAGCGCTTGTATTCGCCAAAATACTTCGTGATCGCCGCCGTCAGCGACGTCTTGCCATGGTCAACGTGACCAATCGTGCCGATGTTCACATGAGGCTTGTTACGCTCGAATTTACCTTTTGCCATGTGATGTCTCCAATCTGCTCGCCCATACGGGCCTTGAATTAAGTTACCGATGCAACCCGTTCGGGTTACGCGTATTTCTTCTGAACTTCCTGGGCGACCGCGGTCGGCACAGGCTCGTAGTGATCGAACTGCATCGTGTAGGCCGCGCGGCCCTGGCTCATCGAGCGCAGGTTGTCGACGTACTTGAACATGTTGGCGAGCGGCACCATCGCGTTGATGACGACAGCCACGCCACGCGCTTCCTGGCCCTGGATCTGGCCACGACGGCCGTTCAGGTCACCAATGACGCTACCGACGTAATCTTCCGGCGTCACGACTTCGACCTTCATGATCGGCTCGAGCAGCTGCACGCCAAGCTTGGGTGCGGCTTCGCGGAAGCAGGCGCGGCCGGCGATTTCGAAGGCCAGAACGCTGGAGTCCACATCGTGATAGGCGCCATCGATCAGGGTCGCCTTGACGCCGATCATCGGGAAGCCCGCGAAAGGACCCGAGGTCATGACGCTGTTGATACCCTTTTCGACACCCGGGATGTATTCCTTCGGCACGGCGCCGCCGACGATCTTGGTCTCGAACTGGAACTCGCTGCTTTCCGGGTTCGGCTCGAAGACGATCTTGACGCGAGCGAACTGACCGGTACCGCCGGTCTGCTTCTTGTGGGTGTAGTCCTGCTCGTGCTTGCGGGTGATCGTCTCGCGATAAGCCACCTGCGGAGCACCGACATTGGCCTCGACCTTGAACTCGCGACGCATGCGGTCGACGATGATGTCGAGGTGGAGCTCGCCCATGCCGGAAATGATGGTCTGACCGGATTCCTCATCGGTCTTGACGCGGAAGGACGGATCCTCGGCAGCCAGGCGGTGAAGGGCGAGGCCCATCTTTTCCTGGTCGTTCTTGGTCTTCGGCTCGATGGCGATCTGGATGACCGGATCCGGGAATTCCATGCGCTCCAGGATGACCGGGTGCAGCGGATCGCTGAGCGTATCGCCCGTGGTCGTGTCCTTGAGGCCGGCCAGAGCGACGATGTCGCCGGCAAAAGCCTCTTCGACGTCGGCGCGCGAGTTCGCATGCATCTGCAGCATGCGGCCGATGCGCTCTTTCTTGCCCTTGACGGTGTTGTCGACCGAGATGCCCTTGGTCAGCTTGCCCGAATAGATGCGGGCAAAGGTGAGCGAACCGACGAACGGGTCGTTCATGATCTTGAAGGCGAGCATCGACAGCGGCTCGTTGTCGTCGGCATGACGCTCGATGTCGGCGTCGGTCTTGGCATCGACACCCTTGATGGCAGGAACATCGGCCGGCGAAGGCAGATATTCGACGACGGCGTCGAGCAGCGGCTGCACGCCCTTGTTCTTGAAGGCCGAACCGCAGAACATCGGATAGAACTTGACCGCGATGGTGCCCTTACGGATCAGCGCGCGGATCTCATCATTCGACGGCATCTTGCCTTCGAGGTAATTCTCAAGCGCCGTCTCGTCCATTTCGACGGCGGCTTCGATCATCTTCTCGCGATATTCTTCCGCACGAGCCTGAAGGTCGGCCGGGATCTCGACGACATCCCAGGCAGCGCCCAGCGTCTCGTCGCGCCAGACCAGCGCGTTCATCTCGACGAGGTCGACAACGCCCTTGAACTCGGTCTCGGCGCCGATCGGCAGCTGCATGACGACGGCATGCGCACCGAGCCGCGAACCGATCATCTCGACCGAGCGGTAGAAGTCGGCGCCGATCTTGTCCATCTTGTTGCAGAAGATCATGCGCGGAACGCGATACTTGTCGGCCTGGCGCCAGACGGTTTCCGTCTGCGGCTCGACACCGGCATTGGCATCGAGCAGCGCGATGGCGCCGTCGAGAACGCGCAGCGAACGCTCGACTTCGATGGTGAAGTCGACGTGTCCGGGGGTGTCGATGATGTTGAAGCGGTACATCTTGCCGCTACGACCCTTCCAGAAGGTCGTGGTCGCGGCGGACGTAATGGTGATGCCGCGCTCCTGCTCCTGCTCCATCCAATCCATGGTGGCAGCGCCGTCGTGCACTTCGCCGATCTTGTGCGACTTGCCCGTGTAATAGAGGACGCGCTCGGTGGTCGTCGTCTTGCCGGCGTCAATATGCGCCATGATACCGAAATTGCGGTAGTCTTCGATTTTGTATTCGCGGGCCATCGTAGCTGCCTCTCAGTCTCGTTCGCGCTTTACCAGCGGTAGTGCGCGAAAGCGCGGTTGGCTTCAGCCATCTTGTGGGTGTCTTCACGCTTCTTGACGGCGGTGCCGCGGTTGTTGGCCGCGTCCATCAGCTCGCCGGAGAGGCGGTCGACCATCGTCGTCTCGTTGCGGTTGCGGGCGGCAGCGATCAGCCAGCGAATGGCCAGCGCCTGACGGCGCTCGGGGCGCACGTCGACCGGAACCTGGTAGGTGGCGCCGCCGACGCGGCGCGACCGGACTTCCACATGCGGCGCGACATTGTCGAGCGCCTGATGGAAGACGGTGACCGGCTCCTGCTTGGTCTTCGACTGAACCTGGTCGAGCGCACCGTAGACGATGGTCTCGGCGACCGACTTCTTGCCGTCATACATGACGGCGTTCATGAACTTGGTAACGATCAGATCGCCGAACTTCGGATCCGGATTGATCTCACGCTTTTCTGCACTGTGACGACGGGACATGGTTCTTGTCTCTCAATCTCGTAGCCTTGCGCCGGAAAGCGACAAGGCCGGAAAATCTTACTTCGGACGCTTGGCGCCGTACTTCGAACGGCGCTGCTTGCGGTTCTTCACGCCCTGCGTGTCGAGCACGCCGCGGATGATGTGGTAGCGAACGCCCGGAAGATCCTTGACGCGGCCGCCGCGGATCATGACCACGGAGTGCTCCTGAAGGTTGTGACCTTCGCCGGGGATGTAACCGATCACTTCAAAACCATTGGTCAGGCGGATCTTGGCCACCTTGCGCAGCGCCGAGTTCGGCTTCTTCGGCGTCGTCGTATAGACGCGTGTGCAGACACCCCGCTTCTGCGGGTTCTGCTGCATGGCCGGGACCTTGTTGCGCTTCACCGGCGCAATGCGCGGCTTGCGGATCAGCTGGTTGACGGTAGGCATTAAACCCTCTTGTCTCTCAATTCCGTGTCTCGCCCGGTCAGGGCCGCTCAAAGCGTCATTTCCATACGCAAATTCGGGCCATAAACCGCGCCTCGCGGTCTTGCCCGAACAAATGGCAGAGGAAGCGGAAGCCGCTTCGTGCACGCCGGAAATGTCTTTTCGCTCGTAAAACGAACCCTGTTTGAGGCAAACTCCAAAGCGTGTCGCTTCGGAAGGGAGAGCCTCACATCGGTTCTGACTGGGCGGCTTCTACTCGTAAGCCCGCGAACCGTCAACCCCGGAGTGGCAAATATTGCATCGAAGCCGGGGCTTGGCAGCTATGCGAAAACCGCATGTAATTTTCTCTCGCCGTTTTGCAAGCGCGAGGAAGAAAGTGACCGGCTTTTGGCTGTTGCAAAGCCATGCTTCATGCGAAAAGTCGGCATGAGCAGCCCAAATCCCCTCGCCCACCCAGTCTCTTTGGCAAAAAACAGGAATCAGCCCGTGAACGACAATGAGGAGCGCCCGGTCACCATCATCACCGGCCGGGTATGGAAGAGGAAGGGCGGCAAGGTGGAGGGCGTGCATGTCATGCTGGTCGCGCCCGACGACGATTCGGCAGTGCGACGCGCGCTCGAATCGCTTGCGGCGGAGGGTTACGCCGAGGCCGAGCTCGACCAGATCGGCGACATGGACGGTATACCCGACGAGGAGCCGCATCTTTCCGCTTTCCAGGGCGCGCTCGAAGGCGAAGTGTCGATCGTGACCTTCGACGTGCCGATCTGAACCCAGGGCATAGATAATGGCTGGACCGAAAGAACCTGCATCCCGGGCCTGGGCCGACCGGGCGGTCGCCGCGATCGAGGCCGATCAGCACCGTTCAGCCGACACCCACCTCTGGAAACTCGACGTGCCGGCGCTGGTCGGCATCGACTTCTATCTCAAGGATGAGTCCACCCATCCGACCGCGAGCCTGAAGCACCGGCTAGCACGTTCACTGTTTCTCTATGGGCTGTGCAACGGCCTCATCCGCGAAGGCTCGCCGGTGATCGAGGCGTCATCGGGTTCGACGGCGGTGTCGGAAGCCTATTTCGCCCGCATGATCGGCGTGCCGTTCTATGCGGTGATGCCGCGTTCGACATCGCGCGAAAAGATCGCCGCGATCGAGCACTATGGCGGCAACTGTCATTTCATCGATGACGGCAGGCGCATCTATGCCGAGTCGGCCGAACTCACGGAGCGGCTCGGCGGTCACTTTGTGGATCAGTTTACCCACGCCGAACGGGCCACCGACTGGCGCGGCAACAACAACATCGCCGATTCCATCTTCGGACAGATGCGCGAGGAGCGGCACCCGATCCCAAGCTGGATCGTGATGAGTGCCGGCACCGGCGGCACCACGGCCACGATCGGGCGCTACCTGCGCTACAAGCGGCATGCGACCCGGCTGTCGGTCGTGGACGTCGAGCGCTCGGCTTTCTTTGATGGCTTTGCCACGCATGATCGCGATTGCCGCTGCGAGCAGCCGTCGCGGATCGAGGGCATCGGTCGGCCGCGCATGGAGCCATCCTTCGTGCCCGGCGTGATCGACCACATGCTGAGGGTACCGGATGCGTTGTCGCTGGCGGCGATGCGGGTGTTATCGCGCCGACTCGGCCGCCGTGTCGGCGGCTCGACCGGCACCAACTTCATCGCCATGTGCTTTCAGGCCGCGCGCATGATCGAGCATGGCAAGACCGGTTCGCTGGTGACGCTGATCTGTGATTCCGGCGACCGCTATGCCAACACCTATTATTCCGACGAATGGCTGGCCGCCAACGGCCTCGATCCCTCGCCCTTCGAGCCGGCGATCGAAGCCTTTCTGGCGGGCGGAAAACTGGCGCTGCAGTTCGAGGAAAGCTGGGGCTGAGCTTTCTACTCCCACTTGGCGGCTTCGGCTTGCCCAGGGCAAGTGTTCTGCTAGAAAGCTCACCATCACCAAACAGACGGAGCGACCGTGTCCGAGCCCATCAAGATAGGCCCCATCAAGATTGGCATCGTCGGCGTCGGCAAGATCGTCCGCGACCAGCACCTGCCGGCCCTGGCGAAAGACCAGAGGTATCGCCTCATCGCCGCCGCCAGCCGGCACGGCAAGGTCGACAATATTCCGAACTTCCCGACCATCGAAGCAATGCTCGACGCAGTGCCCGAACTCTCGGCCGTGTCACTCTGCATGCCGCCCCAGTTCCGTTACGATGCGGCGCGCACGGCGCTGATCGCGAAAAAGCACGTCTTCCTGGAGAAGCCGCCCGGCGCCACAGTCAGCGAGGTCGAGGACCTGAAGAGACTGGCAACAGTCAATGGCGTCTCGCTGTTCGCCAGCTGGCATTCGCGCTACGCGCCGGCGGTGGAAGCCGCGCGCGCCTTCCTGGCTTCGGCCAAGGTCAAGTCGGCGGCCATCAACTGGAAGGAAGATGTGCGCCGCTGGCACCCCAACCAGGACTGGATCTGGGCGCCCGGCGGCTTTGGCGTCTTCGATCCCGGCATCAACGCGCTGTCGATCGCAACTCACATCCTGCCTGCGATGTTCATCACCTCGGCCGTGCTCGACTTTCCGGAAAACCGCGCCGCCCCGGTCGCGGCGCAAGTCACCTTCCGCACCTCGAACGGATTGCCGGTGACAATGGACCTCGACTGGCTGCAAACCGGCCCGCAAAGCTGGGACATCCTGGCCGACACCGACCAGGGCAAGATGGTGCTTTCCGGCGGCGGCACCAAGCTCGCCGTCGACGGCAAGGTGGTTCATGACGAGCCGGAAGCCGAATATCCCCAGCTCTACCGCCGCTTCGCCGAGATCGTGCACGCCGGCGTGTCCGACGTCGATCTGGCGCCGCTACAGCATGTCGCCGATGCCTTCATGCTCGGCAAGCGCAACGTGGTCGAGGCATTCTTCGATTAACCGAGGCGTTGCTATCGTGAACCTTGGCCGGGATATGTTCCTGGCTTAGGTCCGGAGACGTTTGGTGCGGTGCGACGTCCGAATTCCAGCTCGTTCAGCACATCTTGGACGGCGATCTCAAGATCGGATTGACCCCAGCCAAGCTGCGTGATCTCGCCATACCTAACGAAATTTGAGCGGTCGAAACCGTGCTCAAGGTCGTTGTATGAGATCACAGTTCGACCGATCAGCGCTACAACCCAGATGTGAAGATCCTCGCCAGCCGAGTTCCGGTGATTCCATTGTTCCGGATCGATGCTGATTGTGTCCCAGAGCCTTCGCTGCGCAAAGCTCATGCGCTCCCGGCGCACGTTGATCAGGTCCCAGAGAGCTGTCTCCTTCATCTGTCCATACCCTTCCAGATCCGGTCTGCGTTTTCACTCGACGATCGCTATCGCAAAGCCGTCATAGCCCTTGGCGCCGACTGTCTGGATAGCGGTGCCATCCAGGCGCTTGTCGCCGCCGATGAACGAGAACGCCGCCCGGGCGCCCACGACATTGGCGTCATGGCCGCCCCCATCGAGCACTGCGCCGTCGCGGATGACGTTGTCGCAGATGATCACAGTCCCCTGCCTCGAAAGCCGCATGGCCCAGGACAGATAATTCGGGTTGTTCGGCTTGTCGGCGTCGATGAAGATGAGATCGAACGGCCCGGCATTCTCAGTGCCTAGCGCGGCAAGCGACTGGAGGGCCGGCCCGATTCGCAGGTCAACCCGTTCCGACACACCTGCCCGTTCGAAATTCGACCGCGCGACGCTGGCGTGGTGCGGGTCGAGTTCAAGCGTCACGATCTTGCCGTTCGCAGGCAAAGCGCGCGCCATCCAGATGGTCGAATAGCCGCCCAGCGTGCCGATTTCGAGGATCTTCTTCGCTCCCTGAATGCGCGCCAGAAGTGAAAGCAGCTTGCCTTGCGCTGGCGAGACGTCGATCGGTGGCAAACCTTGATCACGGTTGGCCGCCAGAACAGCATCGAGGGCGGGATCCGCCTCGAACAGGGCATCAACGATGTAGTCGTCGACAGCAGCCCAGGTCTTCTTGCTCATCGTTTTCTTCTCCGATCGAGAGCCAACGCGAAAAACAGACCGCTTAAGGTTTTACGGAAAGGAACCGCGGCCCCTCTTGCTGCCATGAATACCAACGTCGCCATGCCCGGTAAACAAAAAGGCCGCCGGGTTGCCCCGACGGCCTTGTTGCCTGAGATTTCTTGCCGCCGCGCTTACTGCGCGGCGGTTGTCATATCGGCCAGCATCGGCTCGGCGATTTCCACACCGGAGGCCTTGCGGCGCTCGTCGATGATCAGTTCGTCGCGCGAGGTGGCGATGCGCCGGATCTGGCTCATCGTGCCGCCGGTACCGGCCGGGATCAGCCGGCCGACGATGACGTTTTCCTTCAAGCCCTGCAGCATGTCGGTCTTGCCCGCAACCGCGGCTTCCGTCAGCACTCGGGTCGTCTCCTGGAAGGAGGCGGCCGAGATGAAGGACGGCGTCTGCAGCGAAGCCTTGGTGATGCCGAGCAGAACCGGCAGGCCTTCGGCCGGCTTCTTGCCGTCCTCGACCAGGCGCTCGTTGACCTCTTCCAGCTCGATCACGTCGACGTGGTCGCCCGGAATGTAGGTCGAGTCGCCCTGCACGGTGATCTCGACCTTCTGCAGCATCTGGCGAACGATCACCTCGATGTGCTTGTCGTTGATCGACACGCCCTGCAGTCGGTAGACTTCCTGGATCTCGTTGACGAGGTAGGAAGCAAGTGCTTCCACGCCCTTGATCGCCAGGATGTCGTGCGGCGCCGGATTGCCGTCGAGGATGTAGTCGCCCTTCTCGATGACGTCGCCGTCCTGGAGATGGAACGGCTTGCCCTTCGGGATCAGATACTCGACCGGTTCAAGCGTCGAGTCATGCGGCTCGATGATGATGCGGCGCTTGTTCTTGTAGTCGCGGCCGAAGCGGATCGTGCCATCGATCTCGGCGATGATGGCGTGATCCTTCGGACGACGTGCCTCGAACAGTTCGGCAACACGCGGCAGACCGCCGGTGATGTCCTTGGTCTTGGCGCTTTCCATCGGGATACGCGCCAGCACGTCGCCGGGACGAACCTGCGCACCCGGCTCGACCGAGAGAATGGCCTCGACCGAGAGCAGGAAGCGGGCGTCGCCACCCTTCGACAGCTTGCCGACCTTGCCCTTGGCGTCCTGAATGGCAATCGCCGGCTTCAGGTCGTTGCCGCGCGGCGTCGAGCGCCAGTCGATGACCTCACGCTTGGTGATGCCGGTCGACTCGTCGGCCGTTTCCTGAACGGAAATGCCGTCGACCAGATCCTCATACGACACCTTGCCCTCGATTTCGGTGAGGACCGGGCGGGTATAGGGATCCCACTCGGCGATACGCTGGCCGCGCTTCACCTTGTCGCCATCGTCCACGAAGATACGCGAACCATAGGTGACACGGTGCGTGGCGCGTTCCTTGCCGGCTTCGTCGAGGATCAGCACCGCCATGTTGCGGCCCATGACCATCTGCTGGCCGTCGGAGTTGCGCACCACGTTGCGGTTGCGGATCTCGACCTTGCCCTCATAGGAGGCTTCAAGGAACGAAGAGTCCACCACCTGCGCGGTACCGCCCATGTGGAAGGTACGCATCGTGAGCTGGGTACCCGGCTCGCCGATCGACTGCGCCGCGATGACGCCGACGGCTTCACCCTGGTTGACCGGGGTGCCGCGCGCCAGATCGCGACCGTAGCAGACCGCGCAGACGCCGATCCTGACCTCGCAGGTCAGTGCCGAGCGAATACGGACCGACTGGACGCCGGCCTTTTCGATCTGTTCCACGTCACGCTCGTCCATCAGCGTTCCGGCCTTGACCAGCAGGTCGCCGGTCACCGGATGGTTGATGTCGTCGAGCGAGGTGCGGCCCAGCACGCGCTGGCCGACCGAAGCGACGACCTGACCGGCATCGACGATCGGCTGCATGGTGAGGCCCTTGTCGGTGCCGCAATCCACGGAGTTGACGATGCAGTCCTGCGCCACGTCGACCAGACGACGGGTGAGGTAACCCGAGTTCGCCGTCTTCAAGGCGGTGTCGGCCAGACCCTTGCGGGCGCCGTGGGTCGAGTTGAAGTACTCGAGCACGGTCAGGCCTTCCTTGAAGTTCGAGATGATCGGCGTCTCGATGATTTCGCCCGAGGGCTTGGCCATCAGGCCGCGCATGCCGGCGAGCTGACGCATCTGGGTGGGCGAGCCACGCGCACCGGAGTGCGACATCATGTAGATCGAGTTCATCGGCTTCTGACGGCCATTGTCCTCGAACTCGACCGCTTTGATGCGGGCCATCATCTCGTCGGCGACCTTTTCCGAGCACTTGGCCCAGGCGTCGACGACCTTGTTGTACTTCTCGCCCTGCGTGATCAGACCGTCATTGTACTGCTGCTCGTATTCCTTGGCCAAGGCCTCGGTGTCGGAGACCAGCTTGATCTTGCTATCCGGGATCAGCATGTCGTCCTTGCCGAACGAAATGCCGGCGCGGCAGGCATGAGCGAAGCCGAGTGCCATGATGCGGTCGCAGAAAATGACCGTCTCCTTCTGACCGCAGTGGCGGTAGACGGTGTCGATCATCTTGGAGATGTTCTTCTTGGTCATCTCCTGGTTGGCGGTCTCATAGGGCACATTGACGTTCTTCGGCAGAAGCTCGCCGATGATCATGCGGCCAGGCGTGGTGTCATGGATCTTCGACACGACCTTGCCTTCAGCGTCGACCGTGCGGAAGCGACCCTTGATCTTAGCGTGCAGCGTCACTGCCTTGGTCTCGAGCGCATGCTGGAGTTCGCCCATGTCGGCAAACACCATGCCCTCGCCCGGCTCGTTCTGGTTGACGATCGAGAGATAGTAGAGACCCAGAACCATGTCCTGCGACGGCACGATGATCGGCGCGCCGGAAGCCGGGTGCAGGATGTTGTTGGTCGACATCATCAGCACGCGGGCTTCAAGCTGCGCTTCCAAGGACAGCGGCACGTGAACGGCCATCTGATCGCCGTCGAAGTCGGCGTTGAAGGCCGTGCAGACCAGCGGATGCAGCTGGATCGCCTTGCCTTCGATCAGGATCGGCTCGAACGCCTGGATGCCGAGGCGGTGCAGCGTCGGCGCGCGGTTCAGGAGAACCGGGTGCTCGCGGATGACCTCGTCAAGGATATCCCAGACTTCCGGACGCTCCTTCTCAACCAGCTTCTTCGCCTGCTTGACGGTCGAGGAGTAACCCTTGGCGTCGAGACGGGCGTAGATGAAGGGCTTGAACAGTTCGAGCGCCATCTTCTTCGGCAGGCCGCACTGATGCAGCTTGAGCTCCGGACCGGTGACGATGACCGAGCGGCCGGAATAGTCGACGCGCTTGCCGAGCAGGTTCTGGCGGAATCGGCCCTGCTTGCCCTTGAGCATATCGGACAGCGACTTCAGCGGACGCTTGTTGGCGCCGGTGATGACGCGGCCGCGACGGCCGTTGTCGAACAGTGCGTCGACGGCTTCCTGCAGCATGCGCTTTTCATTGCGCACGATGATGCCGGGGGCGCGCAGTTCGATCAGCCGCTTCAGACGGTTGTTGCGGTTGATGACGCGGCGATAGAGATCGTTCAGATCCGACGTTGCAAAACGTCCACCATCCAGAGGAACCAGCGGGCGCAGGTCCGGCGGGATCACCGGAACCACCTTCATGATCATCCATTCCGGACGGTTGCCGGATTCCATGAAGTTCTCGACGACCTTGAGCCGCTTCAGATACTTCTTCTGCTTCAGCTCGGACGTGGTCGAAGCCAGTTCCGAACGCAGGTCGCCGGCGATCTTCTCCAGGTCCATGCCGGCCAGAAGGTCATGAATGGCCTCGGCGCCGATCATGGCGGTGAACGAGTCCTCGCCATATTCGTCGACGGCGATCATGTACTCTTCCTCGCTGAGCAGCTGGTGCTCCTTCAGCGCGGTGAGGCCAGGCTCGGTGACGATGTAGTTCTCGAAGTAGAGGACGCGCTCGATGTCCTTCAAGGTCATGTCGAGCAGCGTGCCGATGCGCGACGGCAGCGACTTCAGGAACCAGATGTGAGCGACGGGAGCGGCGAGCTCGATATGGCCCATGCGCTCGCGGCGGACGCGCGACAGCGTGACTTCGACGCCGCACTTCTCGCAGATGACGCCCTTGTACTTCATGCGCTTGTACTTGCCGCACAGGCACTCATAGTCCTTGATCGGGCCAAAAATGCGCGCGCAGAACAGACCGTCACGCTCCGGCTTGAAGGTGCGGTAGTTGATGGTCTCCGGCTTCTTGATCTCGCCGAACGACCAGGACAGAATCTTCTCAGGGCTGGCCAGTGAGATCCGGATGGAATCGAACACCTGCGCCGGCGCCTGCGGATTGAAGAGATTCATGACCTCTTGGTTCATGCCGTTCTCCTTTTCGGGGTCCTCGAAAACCCCTTGCATCTAACGCGGACCAAACGCCCGCCGTCTTTGTCGGCCACTGGCCGTCGAATTGGTTTGGCGCGCCGCAACTTGTGCGGCGCGCCGTAGCCTTACTCGGCTGCGTCGGGCAACCGGATCGGGTTGTCGTCGAGCTTGGTGTTCTCCAGCTCGACATTGAGGCCAAGGGACCGCATTTCCTTGACGAGCACGTTGAAGCTTTCCGGAATGCCGGCCTCGAAGGTGTCGTCGCCGCGGACGATCGCCTCGTAGACCTTGGTGCGGCCGGCGACGTCGTCCGACTTCACCGTCAGCATTTCCTGCAACGTGTAGGCGGCGCCATAGGCTTCCAGCGCCCAGACCTCCATCTCGCCGAAGCGCTGGCCACCGAACTGCGCCTTGCCGCCCAGCGGCTGCTGGGTGACGAGTGAGTACGGACCGATCGAACGCGCGTGGATCTTGTCGTCCACCAGGTGGTGAAGCTTGAGCATGTAGATATAGCCCATCGTCACCTTGCGATCGAACGGCTCGCCGGTGCGTCCGTCATAGAGCTGCGACTGACCGCTGGTGTGCAGGCCCGCCTGCTCCAGCATGATGTTGATGTCAACCTCATGCGCGCCGTCGAACACCGGGGTCGCGATCGAGACGCCGCGGCGCATCTGCTCGCTGAGGCGAACAATGCTCTCGTCGTCATAGTCGCGGACCGGCTCGTTGCGGTCGTTGGCCGGGATGAAGCTCTCGAGCGTCTTGCGCAGCGGCTTGATGTCGCCGGCCACCTTGTACGCGTCGATCAGCTCGCCGATCTTCTTGCCCATGCCCGCGCATGCCCAGCCCAGATGCGTTTCCAGGATCTGGCCGACATTCATGCGGCTCGGCACACCCAGCGGGTTGAGCACGATATCGGCGTGCGTGCCGTCCTCGAGGAAAGGCATGTCCTCGACCGGAACGATACGCGACACGACACCCTTGTTGCCGTGACGGCCGGCCATCTTGTCGCCCGGCTGCATCTTGCGCTTCACCGCCACGAAGACCTTGACCATCTTCATGACGCCCGGAGGCATCTCGTCGCCGCGCTGGACCTTCTCGACCTTGTCCATGAAGCGCTGTTCGAGCGCCTTCTTGGAGTCGTCGTACTGGCCACGCAGGGCTTCCAGTTCGCTCTGGAGCTTTTCGTTCTCCACGGCAAACTGCCACCACTGCGAACGCGGATACTCGTCGAGAGTATCCTTGGACAGCGTCGAGCCCTTCTTGAAGCCCTTCGGTCCAGCGATTGCTTCCTTGCCGACGAGCACGTCGGAAAGACGCGCGTAGACGTTGCGGTCCAGAATGGCCTGCTCGTCGTCGCGGTCCTTGGCGAGGCGTTCGATCTCCTCGCGCTCGATCGCCATGGCGCGCTCGTCCTTCTCCACACCGTGGCGATTGAACACGCGCACCTCGACGACGGTGCCGAAGGTGCCCGGAGGCATGCGCATCGAAGTGTCGCGCACGTCCGAAGCCTTTTCGCCGAAGATGGCGCGCAGAAGCTTTTCTTCCGGCGTCATCGGGCTTTCGCCCTTCGGCGTGATCTTGCCGACCAGGATGTCGCCCGGCTGAACTTCCGCACCGATATAGACGATGCCAGCTTCGTCGAGGTTCTTCAGCGCTTCTTCCGAAACGTTCGGAATATCGCGCGTGATTTCCTCCGGACCGAGCTTGGTATCGCGCGCCATGACCTCGAACTCCTCGATGTGGATCGAGGTGAAGACGTCGTCGGCGACGATACGCTCGGAGAGCAGGATCGAGTCCTCGTAGTTGTAGCCATTCCACGGCATGAACGCGACCAGCACGTTGCGGCCGAGCGCCAGATCACCGAGCTCGGTCGACGGACCGTCGGCAATGATGTCGCCCTTGTTGACCCGGTCACCCATACGCACCAGCGGACGCTGGTTGATGCAGGTGTTCTGGTTCGAACGCTGGAACTTCATCAGCCGGTAGATGTCGACGCCGGACTTGCCCGGATCGAGATCTTCCGTCGCGCGGATAACGATACGCGTCGCGTCCACCTGGTCGACGATGCCGCCACGGCGGGCGCCGATGGCCGCACCGGAGTCACGGGCAACGATCGGCTCCATGCCGGTGCCGACAAACGGCGCCTCGGCGCGCACCAGCGGCACGGCCTGACGCTGCATGTTCGAACCCATCAGAGCGCGGTTGGCGTCGTCGTTCTCCAGGAACGGGATCAGGGCCGCGGCCACCGACACCATCTGCTTCGGCGAAACGTCCATCAGATCGACGTTTTCGCGCGGCGCCATCATCACTTCGCCGGCACTGCGGCAAATGACGAACTCGTCCACGAAGCCGCCATTCTTGTCGAGCTCGGCGTTGGCCTGCGCGACATGGTGCTTGGCTTCTTCCATCGCCGAGAGATAGACGACGTCATTGGTCAGCTTGCCGTCGACGATCTTGCGGTACGGGCTCTCGATGAAGCCGTACTTGTTGACGCGTGCGAAGGTGGCCAGCGAGTTGATCAGGCCGATATTCGGGCCTTCCGGCGTCTCGATCGGGCAGATACGGCCGTAATGCGTCGGGTGCACGTCGCGCACTTCGAAGCCGGCGCGCTCGCGGGTCAGACCGCCCGGTCCAAGCGCCGACAGGCGACGCTTGTGGGTGATCTCCGACAGCGGGTTGGTCTGGTCCATGAACTGCGACAGCTGCGAGGAACCGAAGAACTCGCGCACGGCGGCAGCCGCCGGCTTGGCGTTGATCAGGTCCTGCGGCATCACCGTGTCGATCTCGATCGAGGACATACGCTCCTTGATCGCGCGCTCCATGCGCAGCAGGCCGACGCGGTACTGGTTCTCCATCAACTCGCCGACAGAACGCACGCGGCGGTTGCCGAGATTGTCGATGTCGTCGATCTCGCCCTTGCCGTCGCGCAGTTCGACCAGCGTCCTGACCACAGCCAGGATGTCATCCTTGCGCAGCACGCGCACGGTGTCTTCGGCCTTGAGTTCGAGGCGCATGTTCATCTTGACGCGGCCGACGGCCGACAGATCGTAGCGCTCGCTGTCGAAGAACAGCGAGTTGAACATGGCTTCGGCGGTCTCGAGCGTCGGCGGCTCGCCGGGGCGCATGACACGATAGATGTCGAACAGCGCGTCCTGGCGGCTCTCGTTCTTGTCGACGTTGAGCGTGTTTCTGATGTAGGCGCCGACATTGACGTGGTCGATGTCGAGAACCTTGATCTCGTTCTCGCCCGTGCCAAGCAGCACCTTCAGCGTCTTTTCGTCGATCTCGTCGCCGGCTTCGAGGAATATCTCGCCGGTGGCGTAGTTGACGATGTCCTCGGCCAGGTAGTTGCCGAGCAAATCCTCGTCGGTCGCCTTGATCGCCTTGAGACCCTTTTCGCCAAGCGCCCTGGCCTGACGGGCGGTGATCTTCTTGCCGGCTTCGACAACAATCTCGCCCGTATCGGCGTCGACCAGGTCGCCGACAGCCTTGAGGCCGCGGAAACGCTCGACGTTGAACGGGATGCGCCAGTGGTCGCCGGCACGCTTGTAGGTGATCTTGTTGTAGAAGGTCGACAGGATCTCTTCGCCGTCCATGCCGAGCGCCATCAGCAGCGACGTCACCGGAATCTTGCGGCGGCGGTCGATGCGGGCGTGCACGACGTCCTTGGAATCGAACTCGATGTCGAGCCACGAGCCGCGATAGGGAATGACGCGCGCGGCAAACAAAAGCTTGCCAGACGAGTGCGACTTGCCCTTGTCATGGTCGAAGAAGACGCCCGGCGAACGGTGCATCTGCGAGACGATGACGCGCTCGGTGCCGTTGACGATAAAAGTACCGTTCAAGGTCATGAGCGGCATGTCGCCCATGTAGACGTCCTGCTCCTTGATGTCCTTGATCGACTTGGCGCCGGTATCCTCGTCGATATCGAACACGATGAGGCGCAGCGTCACCTTCAGCGGCGCAGCATAGGTCAGGTCGCGCTGACGGCATTCGTCAACGTCGAATTTCGGTCCTTCGAACTCGTACTTCACGAACTCCAGCATCGAGGAGCCGGAAAAATCGGAGATCGGGAAGACCGACTTGAAAACAGCCTGCAGTCCCTCGTCCGGACGTCCGCCCTTGGGCTCGTCCACCATCAGGAACTGGTCATAGGATGCCTTCTGAACCTCGATCAGGTTCGGCATCTCCGCAACTTCCGGAATCTTTCCGAAGAACTTGCGTACGCGTCTGCGGCCATTGAAAGTCTGGGTCTGGGCCATCGTCGCTCCTTAGCTCTAAACTCGGGACGGGCCTCGCCGCGGCCCGCCTTGCATACCGAGCCGCCTGGGCGGCGGCTCTCTGTCTGTTCTCCGTCCGCCCCAACCAATGGCTTGGCGGCGGCCGGCTAAAACGGGAGAAAACCCGTTTCCTGAAGGCCGGCTGCGGCCCTCAGGAAAGAGGTTCTCGTACATCTCGCGCTACGCGTCCTCCCTTGGCGCCAAGGGAGTGGCGGACGGCGCGAGGCCGCCCGCCGCTTTTACGCTTACTTCAGGTCGACCTTGGCGCCGGCTGCTTCCAGCTGGGCCTTGAACTTGTCAGCGTCGGCCTTGGAAACGCCTTCCTTGACCGGCTTCGGAGCCGCTTCGACCAGGTCCTTGGCTTCCTTGAGGCCAAGACCGGTGATAGCGCGGACTTCCTTGATGACGTTGATCTTCTGAGCGCCAGCTTCGGTGAGGACGACGTCGAATTCCGTCTTTTCCTCGGCCGGAGCAGCGGCAGCAGCAGCGCCGCCAGCAGCGGCAACCGCCACCGGAGCAGCAGCCGAAACGCCCCACTTTTCTTCCAGAAGCTTCGACAGCTCGGCCGCCTCCAGGACGGTCAGCTTCGAAAGGTCGTCTACGATCTTTGCGAGATCAGCCATTGTTGTATTCCTTCATAAGGTTCGAACGTGTGTTTGTGATAGCGAGGAACGGCCTCATGCCGCCTCGTCCTTCCGGGCGTAAGCGCCGATGACGCGCGCGACCGAGGCCGCTGGCGCATTGACGATCTGGGCGATCCGGGTTGCCGGCGTGGCGATCATGCCAACCAGCCTGGCGCGCAGCTCATCGAGCGACGGAAGTGTGGCGAGTGCCTTCACACCGTCGGCATTGAGCGAGGTGGTGCCCATTGCGCCGCCGAGAATGATCAACTTGTCATTCCCCTTGGCGAAATCGGACGCGACCTTCGGCGCCGCAATCGGATCCTCCGAATAAGCAATCAGCGTCTGTCCCTTGAACAGGTCGATGATCGATGCGGAGTCCGTGCCCTGAAGAGCGATTTTGGCGAGACGGTTCTTCGCGACTTTAACGGTGCCACCGGCAGCGCGCATTTTCGACCGAAGGTCGTTCATTTGCGCGACGGTGATACCGGCATAGTGGGCCACTACGACTGAACCTGCGCCCGAAAACGCATCATTCAGGCCCGTGACGAGTTCGCGTTTTTCCGCTCTGTCCACTGCCTATCTCCAGTTGACCCCTATCCTGTTCAACGGGAACATTCCCATTGACGAGGACAGGCGTCGGGTTGCCTTTTGCCGGCCGGGCCATCCAGTAACGGATCTCCCGAACGACGCTCGAGGATCCTGCCCCCTTTCGCCACACCGCCGGCCAAGCCGACGATGCGCAGACAAAAGGCAAACACGGTTCGAACCTTTCATTGGAGCACTTGCTCCTTTGTCGGGTCTTCACCCGTCTCATGCAGGCCCACATGAATTAAGGCTTTTGGGCCGCCTGCAATCTCGGACAGGATGTCCGGAAGCCTTTCGACTTCCGGCACCGGGCCCAGGATAAATCCGGGGCCCGGAATTCAGTCACGGATCAGCTTTCCAGCGGCCGATCCAAATGGTCTTAATCAGGACGCCGCGAGCGTCGAGACGTCGAGCTTGAGGCCCGGGCCCATCGTCGAGGTGACCGACACCTTCTTGACGTAGTTGCCCTTGGCGCCAGCCGGCTTTGCCTTGGTCACCGCGTCAGTGAAGGCACGGATGTTCTCTTCCAGCGCCTTGACGTCGAACGAGACCTTGCCGACGCCGGCATGAACGATGCCGGCCTTCTCGACGCGGAACTCGACCGCGCCACCCTTCGATGCCTTGACGGCGGCGGCGACGTCGGTGGTGACGGTACCGACCTTCGGGTTCGGCATCATGCCGCGCGGGCCGAGCACCTTACCGAGACGGCCGACCAGCGGCATCATGTCCGGCGTGGCGATGCAGCGATCGAAATCGATCGTGCCCTTCTGGACGATGTCGACCAGATCCTCGGCACCGACGATGTCGGCGCCGGCGGCCTTGGCTTCCTCAGCCTTGTCGCCGCGGGCGAACACGGCGACGCGAACCGAGCGGCCGGTGCCGTTCGGCAAATTGACCACGCCGCGGACCATCTGGTCGGCGTGGCGCGGGTCGACGCCGAGGTTCATGGCGACTTCGACGGTCTCGTCGAACTTGACCGAGGAACGGTCCTTGAGCAGCCTCAGCGCATCACCCAGGGCATAAGCCTTGTTGGGATCGATGCCTTCGCGGGTCTTCGATACACGCTTTGCAATCTTTGCCATGATCTTAGCCCACCACTTCCAGACCCATCGAGCGGGCGGAGCCCTCGACCATGCGCATGGCCGCCTCGACGTCGTTTGCGTTCAGATCCTTCATCTTGGCAGTCGCGATTTCACGAACCTTGTCGCGCGAAACGGTGCCAGCCTTGACCTTGCCCGGCTCCTTCGAACCTGACGTGAGGTTCGCCGCCTTCTTCAGGAAATAGCTCACTGGTGCCGTCTTCATGACGAAGGTGAACGACTTGTCCTGGTAGTAGGTGATGACGACCGGAACCGGCGATCCCTTTTCCATTTCCTGGGTCTGCGCGTTGAACGCCTTGCAGAATTCCATGATGTTGATGCCACGCTGACCAAGCGCCGGGCCGATCGGCGGAGACGGCGTAGCCGATCCCGCTTTAACCTGGAGCTTGAGCTGGCCTGCAATTTTCTTAGCCATCTCTTTTCCTGCCTTTGTCTATGCCGGCCCCACCATCTGGGAAACACCGGCGGTTGCAGTCTGGTGGTGCGGTTCACGTGACCGGCTAAAGCCGCGTTCGCCTCCCACCGTTCTCAGGCCGCGCGTTTCCGCGCCGCCTCCCTGATCGCCGAACCGGCATCGCCGGCCCAACATCGGGGATTTCGGATCAGCCCTTTTCGACCTGTCCGAATTCCAGATCGACAGGCACGGCGCGCCCGAAGATCGAAACTTCCACCTTGAGCCGCGCCCGCTCCTCGTCCACTTCCTGGACGAAACCGTTGAAGGACGCGAAAGGACCGTCCGAAACGCGGATCGCTTCGCCGATCTCGAAAGTGACCGAGGGCTTCGGTCGCTCGACGCCTTCCTGCACCTGGTTCAGGATGCGCTGTGCTTCCGCCTCGGTGATCGGCACCGGCTTGGAGTCACCCAGGAAGCCGGTGACCTTCGGCGTATTCTTCACCAGCGAGAACACGGCATCGGTCAAATTGGCCTTCAAGAGCACGTAGCCCGGAAAGAACTTGCGCTCGGCATCGACCTTGCGGCCACGGCGAACCTCGACGACCTTCTCGGTCGGCACCACGATCTGCTCGATATCGGCGGACAGGCCCTTCTGCTTGGCCTTGTTCTCGATGTCCTCGGCGACCTTCTTTTCAAAGTTCGAATAAGCGTGGACGATGTACCAGCGCGCAGCCATTTTTTTAGACTTCTCCGTAGTCGCCGGACTTAGCGTCCAATGCCCAGAATCTGTTCGATCGCGAAGCCCATCAACTGATCGGCGCTAAAGAAAAAAATCATCGCAATCACAGCGAAGGCCAGAACCATCACCGTCGAGATCATCGTTTCGCGCCGCGACGGCCAAGTCACCTTGGCGGTCTCCGAGCGAACCTGCTGGAGAAAGACGAAAGGATTTGTGGTTTTCGAAGCCATATGCCGCTCTGTCTTCAAGACCCGTTGGCCGGGTCTCCTGGATGATCCCGCTGGCCGGGACGTGCCGCCTGAGCCCAGTATCGCGCCGAATCAGCGCAATCATTTCGCCCATGCAAATCAGACGCGTAAAGCCGGTTTCCCAGCTCCACGCGTCGCGTGTCTGTTCTGTCTACATAAAACCGATTCTTGATCCACGCAAGTGGCAAGTGTCCGCTTTATGACCAAACACCGCCTCGGAACCATCCAGTCGTTCCGTCCCGGCTATGGCGCCCTTATGCCCCAATCGGCCCAATATGGCAAGCGTGTCGCCGATTTTCAAAGGCGGCCCACAAAAAATCGTTTCCAATGGCCATTGTTGAAATGGCACGGGCAGCAGGGCTCGAACCTACGACCTGCGGTTTTGGAGACCGCCGCTCTACCAACTGAGCTATGCCCGTATCGTGTGCGCCTCGGCGCAGCAGGGGCTTCCTAAAAGCTTCCGCGCTCTCTGTAAAGAGCGGTTTGCACGCAAACGCGCCTTCATCCCCTTTGCCAGAAATCAGGATAGTCAACGACCAGCCCATCGCGGTCGATCTCGAGTTCGCGCTTGAAGTCACTGGCGCGCGGTTCATAGAGATATCGCCTACCCTCTTGGAGACATGTGTAGCGCTGCGGGTTGCTGACGACGGTGAGCGCCGGAAAGTCGATGAAGGCGGTGGTGATCTCGGCACTCTGCCCGGTGGAAAGCCGCAAGCGCCGGATCGGCAGCGTGTTGGTGAACGGGGTGACGGTGAGATCTGGGTCGAGCACGCCGCCAAGCTCCGGCATCGGCAGACCGTCCCGGGTCCAGCGGCCATCGCCGTCGGAGGCAAGAACCAGCGTCCGGCCAGAGCCGATCATGTCGACCGTGACGCTCCTCGTGCGCCATCTGGCGTCGCATTCTATGCGATAGCGGACGGCAAAAGGGGTTTGGCCGGAGCACATGACGACGGAGTCGGCCAGGACCGCCCCTGCCCGCTCGCGCAGTTCAAGATGCTCGATACCGGGGCCGTCCCACTCGCGCCAGCGCACGATCTTCATATCTTCCGACATCAGTCCTGCACTCCGGGGCGGCTGGAAGCTATTTTGTTTCCGGCGGCTCGTACGGCCCGCCAGGCACACCCCAGCCCCAGGCCGGCATCGGCTCGGTTTCCGGATCGCAGGTCTCGCCGAGATTGGAGTTCATCTTGGCCAGCCGTGATCCCCATTCGACATAGCCCATGAAGGCCGAGCGGAATTCGGGATCGTCGGGCAGACCAACCTCATCGGCGGCGTCGGCGAGCAGGTTGATCCAGCGGCGGCGCTGTTCTTCGGTCAAATGCTTGCCCAGATGATGCATGACCATCTCGCGGTGGCCGCCGAATTTTTCGCTGTAGGTCTTTGGTCCACCGAAGACCTCGCCGATGAAGGCGGCGACATGGGCGGGATGGTCCGGCGACATGGTCTTGAACACCGGCCCGACGACCGGATCCTTTGCCACCTTGTCATAGAAGGTCTGTGTCAGCCGGTTCAGGGCGTCGCTGCCGCCGGCCCATTCGTAGAGTGTCGGAACATCCTTGCGCATGGCGGTCACCTGTGCTCGATCGCAGCAGACGGTAGCGGAAAGACCCGACCGGCCTCAACCTGCCTCGATGGCCAGTTCACAGACGCAGCGCTAAAGTTTGGCCGGCATCTCGGCTTCGGCGTTGGCTGACGGCTCGATCCGGCAATTGTCCGGCCTCGGAATCGATCTGCATATGGTGGCACCCGTCAGTTCGTCGGCGGACTGCGGCCCGGTCGCCAGACCAAATTTCAGTATCGCCTGCTGATAGAGCTGCCGTTTGGCTGAGGAGAGCTGTATGGCGGCGAACAGGCCGGGTCCGATCGCCATCTCGTCCAGATACGCCTTGACCTTGTCCCCAGGCCCAACAGAGCTCACGCTGAGGCGCACGGCCGGGCCGATGACGCGCCTGACGCCACCGGCAACCATGATCGGACAGGCCGAAGCACATTCGCCCTCCGATTCGATGGAGAGCCCGGTGTGGACGCCGTCCTTGGCCAGGCAATCCGCCGAGGCATCGCAATCCACGAAATCCGTGTGGGCGACGACGACATCGAGCTTGCGTTCGCGGATCAGCCTGCCGGCGGCAAGCGCGCCCTCGACATCGCCACCCTGCGAGTTGATGACGATCGGCAATCGCCGGCCGGCGACGGCATCGAGCGCTTGGCGAAGCTTATCCGGCGTCTGAGCGGTGATCGAGCCCTCCGCCGAGATCCATTCCGGGCAGTCGGGATTGCAGAGCGGGTTGCTGCCGCGGACAAGCACGAAGCGCATGTCCGCCTCCTTCGGGGCCTCCGCCGGCGCAGCGGGAGCCGGCTTTGCCTGGGCGGTCGGGAGATTGGCCGGCGTCGCGTCTTTGCCCGCCGGTATCTCCCTGCAGTTCCCCGGCACCGGATTTGCCTTGCAAATGGTTCCGCCGGTGAAAAGCTCGACCGTGTCGAGCGAGGTGACGAGGTTCATGCGGAGCATATTGTCGAGAACCAGCTGATGGATTTCGCTGGCCGGCGTGTTCTTCATCGTGGTGAACACGCCTTCGCCTATCCCCATCTCCTGCAAATAGGCCGAAAGCCGCTTCTCGACCGCTCTGCTCATTTCGTAGGTCTTGTAGCTGCCCGCGTTCTTGCGGCTGACAACCTTGGTGCTGATGATCTTCTTCCTGCCGTTCACGATCCGGTAGGTGGTCCGGTAAAGCAGCTTCTCGCGCTTATAGGTGGTGGTGACCTGGTGGACGCCGAGATAGGCGAAGTCCCCGACGACGCGGCGGACCCCGCCGGAAAACATCAGCGGGCAGGCGGAATTGCACATGGCGCCGCTGTCATAGGCCACGCCGAAGTAATCGGCGCCCTTGCCCTGGTTGTCCCTGCAATTCTTCATCTCCGGCTCGCAGCCGGAAAACACCGTCGTGCCGACGGCGATGTCGAGCTTGCTCTTGCGGATCATCTGGCCAAGCGTCACCGCCGCATCGACATTGCCGCCGGGGGAATTGACGACCACAGGCAATTGCCGACCTTTGAGCGCCTTGAGCGTGCGCTTGAGCAGCGCTGGCGTGTCCGCCTCGATGGTGCCTTCCGCCGATATCCATTCCGGACAATTGGGCTCGCAGCCCGGCGCATTGCTGCGCACGACGGCAAACCGCATTGGGGGGATATCCAGCGACTGCTCCTGGGCCTGCGCCGCAGGAACGGCTAGCACTATGGCGACCAAAAGCATGATGCGGAACAGTGCCCGCAACCACCATGCCTCAAAACAGCGCCCCGGTGCCACTCTTTCGCCACGCTCCCTCAGTGCAACCTATACTAGTTGGCACGATGGCGCTTGCAACAGCTTTGAGGGCGGGCGTAGTTCTGAGGTCCGGCAGTGGCGGCAAAACGAAAAGGGCGGCCCGAAGACCGCCCTTTTCTTACCCAACCGGCAGAGCCGGATCGATCATTCCTTGATGGTGACGACGATGCCGGCACCGACGGTGCGGCCGCCTTCACGGATGGCGAAGCGCAGCTTCTCTTCCATGGCGATCGGCACGATCAGCTCGACATCGACCGTGATGTTGTCGCCAGGCATGACCATCTCGGTGCCTTCCGGCAGCGACACGATGCCGGTCACGTCCGTCGTGCGGAAGTAGAACTGCGGACGGTAGTTGGTGAAGAACGGCGTGTGACGGCCACCTTCGTCCTTGGTCAGGATG
>NZ_JBFUET010000032.1:0-33321 GCF_056403815.1 Mesorhizobium sp. P2_E9 | reverse complement strand
TAATGCGACGAACTGCAGGCTTCGATTCCGACCAGGCAACGCGGCAGGCTCTCAAAGAACGGCAGCACGCGCCCACGCGTCAACTTCCTGCGAACTGCAACCTCACCAGCCGCATCCACGCCGTGGACTTGAAACACGGACTTCGCAATATCCAGACCGATTGTCGCAACGTTGCTCATCATAGCGCTCCTCCAGCTCTAATCCCGCGATCATACCGCAGGAAGGGAGGAGAGCCGTCCACCGCATCAAGAGCGGACTGTCCGGTGTCAGGGCGAAACTGCGTGGAGCAGCCATCGCAAACAAGCTCGAAGTTGGCTGGGTGATGATCGTTGCTGTCGCAAGATCTGAACGGTGAAGACCTCCGCGATCTACGGTGGAAGACAGCCGCAAGGCGCCCGCCGGGAGTGGTGGAAATGGCGGTGGCATGGACGCCGGCAATGCACCCAAAAGGCCGACGTTCAGGATGATGAGGTTGATCCTCTTAAGAAAACAACATCAGGTAGTGAAAGCGGTGCGGAAGGCTTCGAGTGCAGCTTCCGGATCACCGGAGGCAAAGGCTTCCATACCGACCGGCCCCGCGTAGTCCATGGATTTCAGGGCTTTTGCGACGCCATGCCAGTTCACTTCGCCCGTGCCCGGCTCGCAACGGCCGGGATTATCAGCCACCTGAACTTCCCCGATCCAGGGCAGGCAGGCCTCACACCAGCGGATAAGATCACCTTCACCGACCTGGGTATGATAGAGATCGAGGTTAATTCGCAGTTGCGGGCGGTTGACGGCTGCAACGAGCGCAAGCACGTCTGCCGTCGAGCCGAAGGGGCAGCCGGGATGATCGATTGGATTGAGGTTTTCCAACGTGAAGACCTGACCTTCGGCTTCTGCGAGATCGCAGACGCGGTTCAGCGTATCGCCGCGCCCGCTGTTCCATACCCGGCGCAAAGGCACCGATCTTCGGGATCGGAATGCCCATGTCGCCAAGCCCTGTGCCATGCAGATTGAGGCGATGGACACCGAGCCGCTTGCCGACCTTCGCTGTTTCCGTGGCAGACGCCAGAAGCATTTCGCAGCCTTCCGCATCGGTCAGCCGGCCCTCGAGATAGCCATTCATGATGGTGAAGGTGGCACCGGTTTTTTCCAGCGCCTCGAGGTTCCAGGCGGGCCAGTTCCAGAGGCCGACGCCGAAGCCCATCTCCTTCAGGCGACTCGCACGCCATTCGATTGGTTTGTCGCGCCAGAGCATTTCGGCACAAGCGGCAAGTTGGAAGCTCATCTCAGATTTCCTGAAGTTTGAAATCGGCCGGTGCAACCGGCATGACAGCCTTGAGAAGGACCACGGATTTTTCGAGACCCTCAAGCGAGTTGAGAAGCACGTCCTCATGCTCGATGGAGAGCCATCCGTCATACCCTGCCATCTTCAGGCGATAGCAGAACTGCCGCCACCATTCCTCGCCGTGGCCGAAGCCGAGCGTGATGTAGGACCAGGAGCGGGCCGGAATATCGGTAAGACTGCCGTTTTCGAGGAGGCTTGCCACCGCCTGCTTCGGGGCGTTTAGGAATGTGTCCTTGGCGTGGACGTGATAGACGGCCTCACCTAATGCCTCGGCTGCTATCAGCGGATCGGCCCCCATCCAGAACAGATGCGAGGGATCGAGGTTTGCACCGACGATCGGGCCCACCTGCTGGCGGAGTTTCAGGAGCGACGGCACGTTGTAAACGCACTGGTTTCCATGCAGTTCGAGCGCAATCCTTTCCACACCGCATTCATTTGCCAGTGCCACGATCTCGGTCCAGAACGGGAAGAGTTTTTCTTCCCACTGATATTTGAGGATCCCCTGCGTTTCCGGCGGCCAGGAAGAGACGACCCAGTTTGGCATGGTATCGGACGGATTGCCCGCGGGCAGGCCAGACATGGTGCAGACCGTCTTGATGCCCATCTCGCCCGCGACCCGGATGGTGTTCTTCAGACCTTCGCCCTGGGCCGGATCGGCCGGGTGAAGCGGATTGCCATTGGCATTGAGGCTGATCACCTCAAGCCCCCGATCTGAAAAGCCCTTGAGGAAGTCCTTCTGCGCGGCCTTATTCCCTACCATGGACCTGAGATCGAAATGCGGTGCGGTCGACCAGCCGCAGGTGTTGACCTCTATACCGGAGACGCCCAGGCGGACAGCGTTGTCGAGAAGGTCTTCGAGCGGCATGCCGCCGAGGCTGTCGGATACGAAACCCAGTTTCATGCGTAGAACTCCGGCTTGGAAATCATGGTGACGACCTGCTTCTGCCCGGAAGCGAGTGCCGTTACGCCTGCCTCGGCGGCAACTGCTGCGGCATAGCCATCCCAGCAGCTTGACGCGATCTCGGGAAACACGTCCGTGTCGACGAAGCGTAGGAAGGCGCGGTTCTGGCGGCGATAGGCATCGAAATAGCGGGTTCGCCAATCAGCATCGTAGCCGGTGTGGACGCCAAGCGAGCGTTCGAGATGGGTATAAGCGACATGGCTCATGGAAATGCTCGCCTGCTCGCCCACGAGTTCGGCACGAACGTCGTAGCCGTACGCAGCGTTGTTGTTGATCTCGATGTTGACGAGCTGGCCATCGACGGTTTCGAGCACCATAAAGACGGGCGCGACGCGTCGATCAGAGCGCTTCGGCTGGAAGGCAGATATCCAGGCATATTCGGTGCCAAGTAGATGGCGCACGACGTCGAACTCATGCGGGGCGGAATTGGTGATTGCCATGGCGCCGGTGAAGTCGGAGGCCGGCATTTCCACATTGCGGTGGAAGTTGTGCATCATCAGGGCTCGGCCAAGCGTGCCATTTTCAATTGCCTTTTTCATCTCGACATAGGACTGGTCGTAGCGCCGCATGAAGCCGAGCTGGACGAACTTTTGACCAGATTCCTGTTCGGCCTGCATGACCAAGAGGCATTCTGCCGGGGACTGCGATAGGGGCTTTTCGCAGAGCACCTTCTTTCCCGCGCTGATGCAGGCGAGTGACAGAGGCGCATGAGTGAAGTCCGGGCTCGCGACGATCACCGCATCCACATCCGCACGGGCAATCACGGCTTCCGGATTACTTGCAACGTCTGCCGCACCATGGGCATCGGCCACCTTGCGAGCGCGGACTTCATCCATGTCGCAGACCACCTGAAGGCTCGCGCCCGGCATTTCCTCCACGACGATCCTGGCGTGGTCAGCGCCCATCAGCCCTGCACCAATGACTGCTACACGCACCATTGGACAAACTCCTTGCGTTCGGTTGGCACAAAGCCCAACCGCTTTCCATTCAACAAATTCCGCTACTTGGCGGCTATGCCCATATTCGCTCAGTGAGCGGGGGGTGGCGGAAGACCGTCATGGGTCTCCATATAGCCTTCAATAGAGGCTTCGAGACTCGCCATGGATTCACCACCGGCCATCAGATCAGCGATCTGCTCGCGTGTCTTTTCCCCCTTGCGGAAGTCAGCTGCAATTGCACCACGAATGAGCACTGTGAAGTGATCGCCCACCGCCATGGCATGCATCACCTGATGGGTGATGAAAATGACCGCCAGGCCACGACGCTTAGCTTCATTGACGATACGCAGTACGTGAGCAGCCTGCTTGACGCCGAGGGCTGCCGTCGGCTCGTCAAGAATGAGAACACGAGCTCCGAAATAGACAGCACGGGCAATCGCGAGCGACTGGCGTTCCCCTCCGGAAAGGCCACCGACCAAACGATTACCGTCGGTGATGCGTGTGATCCCCATTTTCTGAATCTCTGCAACTGCCACTTGGGCGGCGGTTTTGCGGTCGAAATATTTGAACGGTCCCCAACCCTTTGTCGGCTCCGAACCCATGAAAAAGTTACGTCCTATGGACATCAATGGATATGTCCCACCGAATTGGTGAACCGTAGCTATCCCGCGTTCCTGAGCCTCACGGGGACTGGAGAAAAGTGCGGGCTGACCATCCATCAGAATTTCGCCACGCGTCGGCTGATAGACACCAGACAGCGTTTTGATGAGCGTCGACTTACCCGCGCCGTTGTCGCCAAGCAGGCAGAGCACTTCACCTTCACCGACCTTGAGGCTGATATCGTTCAGAACATCAATATGGCCAAAAGATTTGTCGACGTTTCGAAATTCGAGAACGGGTTTCTTATCGGACATTGCCGCTCTCCCTATTTCTTCTTGAAGGTCGACCAGCTGGTGGCCAAATGACGAAACGTGTCATTGAGCAGGACAGCGATCAAAAGCATGACACCGATAATCAGGAAAGACAGGTTTCTGTCGATCTCTGTGAAACCGATAGCTTGGGTAACAATGGAAAGGGTGAGCACCCCGAAGACAATGCCCATTACAGTACCAAAACCACCCGTGAGGAGAACGCCACCTACGACCACGGCGATAATGGTGTTGAAGATTAGGCCAAAATTGGCCTGAGACGTTGCGGAGCTGAATGTCACCACTTGAAGGACACCAGCAAAGGTCGCCGACATGGAACACAGCATGAAGAGTGCAATCTTCATCTTGGTTACAGGAATACCTGCGTTTCTCGCGCTTTCTTGGTCTCCACCAAGAGCGAAGACCCAGCTTCCCTTGGGAGAGTAATGCAGAAAGAAGACGAATGCTGCGACAAGCCCACCCCACCAGAAGACAGAAGAATTGAAGCCATACACCTTCCCGCCGAAGAGCGATTTTGCCCAATCTGGTGGATGATAGAAGGAATTGGTGTTGTTGATGAAGAAGATCGACAGGTAGAGCGTGATGCCTGCCACTGCAAAGAGCGTCGCCAATGTCACGATGAACGACGGCACGCGCGTGTGGGTTACGATGTATCCATTGATGAAGCCGATCAGTGCACCGATGGCAAGCGCTGCAGCTACACCAACAAGCACAGGCATCTGATAGTGCTCGCAGACAATTGCAACTGTCATCGTGGACGCGGGAAGTACAGCACCGGTTGAAATATCGAGTTCGCCGGCGATCATCAGGAACCCGACCGGAATTGCAATCATTCCGATGAGTGACGCGAAGTTCACCCACGTAGTTACACCAGCCACGGACAAAAAGTTGCGGCTATATCCGAACATCGCAAAAAGGATGAATACAGCCACGAACCCCATGAAAGCACCAGCGGCAGGGGTGCGAAAAAAGGCCTTGATGGATGAAATGGCCGATTCACTCTCGACGGCGGGTGTTTCAACGGTGTGGGTTCTCAGGTTTGTGGCGGTCATGGAAGAAAAATCCTCAGTTGCCGCAGACGAAGTTGCATAGAGGGAGCATGGATGAGACCCGGCCGAGTTAGCGGCCAGGTCTCAGCCTCGGGCCAGCCTCAACGTGCGCCGAGTTTGACGCCTTCGATTGCCGAAGCAACATTGGTCTTGTCGACAATCGCGGGGCCAGTCAGAACCGGCTTCGTCGCAATTGCAGTGCCGAACTTCAGGTTTGCAAACAGCATGGAGGTTGCGAGGAACCCCTGCAGATAAGGCTGCTGGTCGATTGCGAAGGTCTGGGTGCCCTTTGAAATGCGATCCAGAACCGAGGCCGACATATCAAAGGTGCCAAGCTCAATCTTGCCGGTCTTGCTCTGCTGTTCGATGGAGCTAGCGGCAGCATCTGCAGCCCATGCAGCGAGCGTGATGACGGCGTCGATGGACGGATCGGCGATCAGCTCGGATTTGATTGCTTCAGACGTACCATTCATGTCCTGGTCAAGGTTAGCAGGAACACGGAGGATGAAGGTGTCTGCGCCAGCTTTCTTCGCACCGTCTTGAACGCCCTTGCAGCGGGTCTCAAGATTTACGGCACCTGGGTTCTGGATGTGGCAAAGGATTTTCTTTGCGCCATGAGAAGCGAGATACTTCCCACCCTCAACACCTGCCAGATATTCGTCCGACCCGAAATAGTTTAGCGAGCCGTAATTATCCATCTCACTCTGGCCAGCGTTGAAAGAGATGATCACCACGCCCTTCTCCCGCGCAGCCTTGAGGGCAGGCGTTTCGGATTCTGGAAGCCAGTTCGGGATAGCAATGCCTTTAGCACCCTGGGCTACTGCCTGTTCGATTAGCGAAGCGAGGTCCGGGCCGAAGTTGTCATAGTTTTGGGTCTGCATGAAATTGACGGTGCCGCCATTAGCCTTGACCATCAGCGAAGCATCATCGACGCCCTTCTTGACCATGTTCCAGAAGCCATCTTGGGCCGAACCCACGATGACGGCGATATCCGTGTCACCCGCATGAGCGCTGGATGCCAGCATGAATGCCATGGCTGCGGTAGCGATTTTCTTGGTGAACGACATGTCGAATTCCTCCTCAGGTTAAAGCCGCATGGCTGCGGCTCGACATAGTTTTTTGCCTTTTTTGGCCGTGCGGCCGATCCCGGTAGGCACGCGCAGGTCCGCGATCTCAACACAACGATGTTGAGCCTCCTCGTCCAAATGGTGCGCTGGGCCTCCCCCCAAAGCGCTGACGGCTCCTAGATCGCTGAGCACCGTCAACGCGTAATGAATGCTACGTTGACATCTTTCAGGTCAATCTGGATTATGATCGCTTCAGAAATTCGTCTCAAATCGTCTCAAAGATTTGCCCTTATGACTTTTTTTGAGATGCCGAAACCAGAGTGATGGAATTTTTGACATGAAGAGACCAACCATTCCAGACTTGGCAAAAGCTGCAGGTGTATCCGTGTCAACGGTCAATCGTGTACTGTCCGAGCCTGAATCGGTCCGGAGGAATACGCGCACTCGCGTTTTGGCGGCCGCTGAGGAAATCGGCTTCTACGGACTTGGCACCATAAAGCAGGCGGCGAAGGCGCAAGCGGTGATCCACCGTGTCGGGGTCTTGCTGCAGCGACGGGAGAGACGCTTCTATCGCCTACTCGGCGATTCAATTGCGCAAGCTGCGGAAGCCTATCCTGCCTGCAATATCGATCTGACAGTCGAGTACATGGAAGACCTCACGCCGGAGAAAGTCGCGGCACATATCCAGTCGCTCGGCGGGCGGTGCGAAGCACTTGCGATTGTAGCGCCGCAGCATCCTGCCGTTGCTGACGCAATTGACGCAGTTCTTGAAAGCGGCGTGCCGGTCGTTTCACTTATCGGCCCCCTCACGGCCAAGGGAGGCATCAGCTTTGTGGGGCTTGATAATTGGAAAGTAGGACGCACCGCTGCCTGGGCGTTTGACCGAATGGTGAGACCGCCGGGGAAAATAGGGATTCTTGTGGGCAGCCACCGATTGCGAAACCAGGAAATGAACGAAAGCGGGTTTCGTTCTTACTTCCGTGAACATAACTCGGGATTCACGGTGCTCGAACCCTTGCCGACTTACGAGTCAGCCGTGGTTGCCCGTGAACATGTCGAAAAGCTGCTGACAGACCACCCGGATATGTGCGGATTATTCATTTCAGGGGGCGGTGTTACAGGTGCGATAGCCGCACTCAGGGCTACTCCAAAACGTGAAGACTTTGTTACCGTAGGCTATGAACTCTTTGAAGACACGCGGGCTGCTTTGATAGACGGTACGATTTCGCTGATCCTGTCACACCCCATAGAGCGTTTTGCATCAGAGACTATTGCAACTCTGGTGAAAGCGAAGAACGCAGGTCCTGATCACGGGGTATTTAGGATAACGTTTCCATTCGATATGTACAGCCCGGAGAGCATTTGATGACGACTTGGCCCTTAAGTCGGCCATCGAAATTATGGGCGGGGGTTCACCTACCTTTTCACGTCGGCTTTCGGCCGGAGAACCAATCCGCTGTGCGGGAGGGCGCCTGCGGTTGAGGTAGAAATCAAGATCGTCACGCTCGCGTTGAGCGTCGTTCAGCTGGAAACCGGCCGACACCAAGCGCGGCTTTGATCTTCGAGGTGTTGTATCCCAAACCCACTGTGCCCCACATGTAGTTCACCGAATATTGGTTGCCCGGGTCGTACTTGGCGGTGCGCTGCTCGATGACGTCCCACATGTTGGCGATGTTGGGCAACTTCGACCTGTCCAGCTTCCGGAAGACGCCTGCCTTGACCTGGCGGGCCAGGAAATTGGCGCTTGGCACGACGACGTCGTAGCCGGAGCCACCAGTGAGCAGCTTGGTCTCGAGGATCTCGTTGGAATCAAAGACGTCGTAGACGACCTTTATGCCCGTCTCCCTGGTGAAGGCGTCGATGATCGACGGCTCCAAGTAGTCCGACCAGTTGTAAAGGTTAACGACTTTGCCGCCAGCGCGCGCGGACAGGGTCATGACCCCGATCAGCAGCGGCACGGCCGACCATAGAAACGCGTTGCGGATCATCATAATCACTTTGGTTCAGCCCCAAAGGAGCGAACGCCGCACTTTGCACCCGGCCGCGCACGGTTGCAATATTAGCACATACTGAAAGAAATAAGAGTTGGATGGACAAAATCGGGTGGTCGAATGCGCCCCACCATGACGTGCAGTGCAATTAGGCGGCCTACGGAAGCAGCCTCCTACCAGGCCAATTGGTTAGCTGGTTGGCAATGTCGGGAACTGACGCAACGTGCCGCCTCGGCTGTTCGCTCGGATGTCCGCTTTTGGAATACGGCTATGGTCTGCTGAATGACCGAGATGAGGCGGTGGGTTCAAAGCTATCCAAAAACCGATTCTAGTGTCCCACTTTGTCCATAAGAAACAGCAATTCGGGCTGACGCGCGGCGTAGAAAGTTCGAAAAGCTTCCAGGAACCCCAGGCGATTTGGCCGCATCGAACTGCCGCCACGTCGTGGAATGGCAGGCGGCAAGGCTTGATTGACTGATTGTCGCCGCCGGCAAATCTTGACCGGAAGGCGCTATTGTCGGCGTGTCTTGGTCAGCGAATCGTTCGAGGCACTGGAAATGAGCCAATCGCAGGTCCCAGCAGCACCGCCCGGATGGTTGCCGGACGCGTGGCTCCGCAACGCACGGCTGGTGTCCGGCCTTGTGCTGATGGCGTTCGTGACGCTGCATTTCCTGAACCATGCGTTGCTCCTGATCTCGCTTGAAGCAGCGGATAAGGGGCGCGCGGTGTTCCTGCTGATCTGGCGCAACCCGGCCGGGACGCTGCTCCTCTACGGCGCGGTCGCCACGCATCTCGTTCTGTCGCTGCTGGCGCTCTACCAACGCCGCACGCTGGTCATGCCGGTGCGAGAGTGGGCACAGATACTGCTCGGCCTCGCCATCCCGCTTCTGATTGCCGAGCACGTGGTCGGCACGCGTGCCATGCACGCCCTCTATGAGGCCAACGACACTTACGAGTTTGTGGTGCGCTCGCTATGGATCCTGACACCGCAGGTCGGGGTGCGGCAGGCGATCGCGGTGGTCGTCATCTGGGGACATGGCTGCCTCGGCCTCTACTTCTGGCTGCGCTATCGTCGGTGGTATCCGCGCGTCGCCTCGGCTCTGCTGGTCCTGGCGGTGCTGGTTCCGGTCCTGGCGCTGCTCGGTTTCGCTAGCGCCGGAAAGGAGGTCTCGGGGATGGGACCGCCTCAGTCGCAGCCCATCGAGCCAGCCCTTTTCGCCCGGGCGTTGGCGACCAAGGAGCGCATGGACAGCAGCATCTATGCCGGCTTTGCGGGACTGATCGTCCTGGTGCTGGCGGCGCGTATCGTTCGCGACCGCATCGAGCGGCGCAACCTGATCGAGGTGCGCTATGCCGGCGGGCGCAAGGTGCGTATTCCCCGCGGCTACAGCGTGCTCGACGCCAGCCGGCTGGGCGGCATCGCGCATTATGCAGTGTGCGGCGGGCGCGGACGCTGCTCGACCTGCCGCATCCGCGTGCTGGACGGCCTGGCCGAGCAGCCGGAGCCCGCTCCGATCGAAGCGGCGACCTTGCGCCGCATCGCGGCGGACGGCGATGTGCGGCTCGCCTGCCAACTCAGGCCGCGCCGCGATCTTCGCGTCGCGCCGATGCTGTCGCCACCGGTCACGGCGGAGAGCCCGCTCGCCGCAGCCGCCGGCGATCCAGGCCACGAGAAGGTCGTGGCCGTGATGTTCTGCGACATGCGCGGCTTCACGGCGATGGCCGACCAGCGCCTGCCGTTCGACGTGGTCTTCCTGCTCAACCGCTATTTCGGCGTGATCGGCCGAGCCGTCGAAAGCTCAGGCGGCCGCGTCGACAAGTTCGTCGGCGATGGCGCCATGGCGCTGTTCGGGCTGGAGACGACGCCCGGCGAGGCATGCCGTAACGCACTTTCTGCCGCCAGCGCCATCGTCGAAGGGGTTCGCGCCCTCAGCGACGACCTTGCCGAGGAACTGCGCGCCACCATCAAGGTCGCGATCGGCATCCATGTCGGCCAGGCGATCGTCGGCTCGATGGGCTACGGCGCGGTCATGAACGTGACCGCGATCGGCGACACTATCAACGTCGGCAGCCGGCTGGAGGCTGCGGCGAAGGAATTCGAGGCGGAGATCGTCGTCTCCGAAGCGGCGGTGCGGCTTTCGGGCATGGACCTACCCGGCGCGGAGGCGCGCGAGCTCGACATCCGCGGCCGCGCGCGCCCGCTCGGCGTGCTGGTCGTGCCGCGCGGCGCGGCGGTGCCGATCGCCTTGCCAGCAAAATGAGACAAGGCGGGCTCGAAATGCCCGCCTCGCACACTCCCTACGATGCCGGAGGTCAGTCGGCGCGAACCGGATCGAGCGTCATCTGCTAGTCATCGTCTATTCGCGTGAGAATTTCGCCGAGGCGGTCATGCGACTGGCTGGCGGCGCCGGAGCGGATGTCGCCTATGATGCTGTCGGAAACGACACCTTCGGCGGGTCGCCGGCAGCGCTCGGGGTACGAGGCCATCTCGTTAGTTTTGGCCAGGCTTCAGGCCCAGTCGGCAACTGGGACATCGGTCGGTTCTCTTCGAAGTCCGTCACGATTTCCCGGCCCAACTACGCCCACTATACGGACACACCGCAAAAGCTTGCTCCGCAATTGAACCGGTTCTTTGCCGCGCTCCGACTGGGCGTTATCAAGGTCGAGCCTCCAAGGCCCTACGATCTTGCAGCAGCGTCTCAGGCCCATCGCGATCTGGAGTCTCGACGAACGACCGGCGCGCTGGGCTGTGAGTTTGGTTGGGCTAAGTTCCGAATTCCAACTCAATGGATTTGTCGCCGCGACTCTATCGCTTGGGATCGTTCAGGGCGGCTACAGCACCGAGGTCTTGCGTGGCGCGATCGTGGCCATCCCGAAAGGCCAGATAGAGGCAGCGTATTCACTGGGTTTGACCCGGCGCAAGACGTTCTTCCTGGTGACTTTGCCGCAAATGGTGCCCCTGGCCTTGCCGGGGCTTGGCAATCTGTGGCTGGTCGTTTTGAAGGAGAGCCCACTGGTCAGCCTGATCGGTTTTACCGAGCTGGTTCTCGCCGGCAAGATGGCTGCCGGCGCGACGGGCGATTACGTTATGTTCTATTGCGCGATCGCCTTCGTTTTCCTTGTGATGTCGGGCATATCAGCGCTGCTTTTTCATGCCCTCGAAACAGCCACCGTGCGTGGCGGAAGGCGGAGCTAGCGTGACGGAGTTTGGAGCCTATCTTGCCAATCAGCTCCTGGCCGGCGTCCAGGTCACCATAATCTTGTTCGTTGGCTGCGCGGTGGTCGGCAATGTGCTTGCCATCCCGGTTGCCCTGGCCCGGTTGTCCAACAGAAGATGGCTGCGATATCCGGCGGTTGCGTTCATCCTTGCATTCCGGGGCACTCCGCTCCTGGTCCAGCTCTATTTCTGCTACTTTGGCGTCGGCCAGATTCTCGCCGGCGTCCCTTCGATACGCTACAGCCCGCTCTGGCCCATTTTGCGCTGACTTCTATGCGTTTTTTACCCTTTCCCTGAACACCGCGGCCTACTGCGGCGAGATATGGAGAGGGGCGATCCAGGCCATACCAGAAGGACAAAGTGAGGCTGGCCAGTCGCTCGGCCTGTCGCAAACTCGGATCATGATTTCAGTCCTTCTCCCGCAGGCATTCAGGTTGGCAATGCCGGCGATCGGCGGTCAGAATATCCTGCTTTTGAAAGGAACAGCGCTTGCCTCGACGATCACCGTCTTCGAACTTATGGGGGCGGCCAACCTCGTTCATGCGCAGACCTTTCGGGTCTACGAGCCTCTGTTCGCCGCGGCAGTGGGATATTTCCTGCTGGCCGCGCTGATTACTGTTGGCTTCGGTTTTTTCGAGAGACGGCTTGCTCGACGATATTGACTGGCACGGATCGGGGTCGCTTGTGACCCGATCTCGCAGTTTTTCCCTTTCGCCCCAACGCCGGCGGTCACCAGACACAGCTAATGCGATGGCAAAAGCTGGGACGGGGCCGTGCCATGGCTTGCAGAACTGGCCCGACTTTCAAGAAGACATTTCCGCGCGAAACGATCGCCCGTTTTCCCACATATTTTTTTTGCGAATGGCTCTTGAACCCATTTTAGACGACGCCTAAGTCGCGTGCCGTCGAGGCCTAAGGGCTCGACAGCAGGCGGCGCCGCATGGGGCGGCGTCCCTTATACCCATGTTGCTTCAAGGAGAATGTGGCTATGAGAACCTTCGACTCCCTTTATCGCACCACCGTTGGTTTCGACCGCCTTTTCGACATGCTCGACAGCGGCGCCCGTCCCGACTGGCCGCCCTACAACATCGAGAAGGTCGGCGAGAACGAGTACCGCATCGCCATGGCGATTGCCGGATTCAGCCAGGATGAAGTCGAACTGACCCAGAACGGCCCCGAGCTTGTCGTCGTCGGCCAGAAGGGCGACGAGCCCGCCGGCCGGCAGATGCTGCACCAGGGCCTTGCTTTCAGGAGCTTCCGGCAGACGTTCAAGCTCGCCGACCACATGAAAATCACGGCGGCTAACCTCGATAATGGACTGCTGACCATCGACATCGTCCGTGAGATTCCCGAAGAGCTGAAGCCGCGTCGCATCAGCATCGGCACGAGCGATGCGCCGGCGGTCAGCAAGCAGATTGCGCAGGATACGCAACGTCCGCGCAAGGCTGCCTGATCGTAGATCTTCTTCACCCCTTGAAACTGCGGTCCGCCTCCCGGTCTCGGCCGGGAGGCCTAGATTGCGGAGGACGGAGATGAGCAACGAGCATCTGACCGAGATGAAAACCGCCGGGCGCCGGTCCCGACTTGAAGCCGTTTTTTGTTTGCTTGACCATCCCGACAAGGTCTTACGGCATCCTCGCTTAACACGTGGCGAGGCGGGCGCTGCTCTCCTCCTGGGCATCCGACGCCCATGCGGTGGAAAACCAGCCAACCTTGCGCAGGCTTGACGATGGAACCGTACTTCCCGTCGATGAGATTTTGAGAGCCTTGAAGTCTCTGGATGAGAAGCTGGTAGGCGGCCAGCATCAAGCGTTCACCGCCATGAAGGTGATCGGCGCCGGTAGTATCCATGACCAATCCGGCTGGAGTATCCACAGCTACGATCGGCGCGTACCGCCGCAATGCCCATAGCGCCAGCCGCTCCAATGCCTCCGCGTCTGCATCGGGCTCCGCTTCCATAACTGCCAGCCCGTGAACGATGGCCTGCGCCTTCGTTGCCGGCATGCCGACGCGCAAGCCCGCCTCCAGTGCCGCGCGGTCGGCTGCAACCACCAGGCGACGGTTGCCTTGCCGTCCGACCAGCGCGCTGGCCACAGCTCACCCCTGAACGGCACGCAGCCGTCCAAAAGTCGGTAGTGCCTTCGCCTAAACTGCCCTGCGTGCCAACGCCTGACGCTTGGCACGCACAGCAACTTTCAAGACGTCTCGTCTGTCGTCCCGGCCTGGAAATGCCTCACCAAGCGGCTGTGTCACGAGCGTCGTCGGGAACCCGCCAAGGAAATCGACATATCCATGTTCGTGATATGGGACGGCGAATACAATCGCGCTAGGTGTGCACCTTTCATCTGGATGTCGCGGAAATGCGCGGCGAAGCATGGCGCTGCTGCCGCCGCCAGCCATCTGGCGCTCATATCTGAAGTCTCAAAAACCCGCACGATATCGAAATCAGAAGCGGAGAATTGTCCGTTCTTGTCCACAATGGCAGCCCTCACGCAACCAGATACCCTTCAATAGTTTCGTCGAATTCGCTGGTTCAAGGTCATTCGATTGTACGTTTTTAACAAAATCGCGGTGTGCTTACTTGCTTACCAGCCCGATGACGGGCTTTTACAATTCTCCCGGAACAAGACGAGCATACGGTTGCCGGTTGATGCCGGCGGCAAACCCGAGCCGTAGCCATCTAGGGGGACGTACGGAATCTTAATACTTCAAGCTCACCGTACCTGTCTGGATTAGACAGGCGATATCCGATTGCGTCGCCTGCGATTACCCAATCCCGGTCGCGCTTCGAAAGCCTACCGCATTGGAATGGACCCATCAGAATGCGCGACGTCACTCCTTGTCGACCGCACCCAAGAACCTTGGGATGGACGGGTACGACGGCGCTCGCGATGGGAGGCAGCAATCAAAGCCTCTTTCTGATCGCCGCCCTTTTTGTCGGCCAAGGGAATATTCCCGGTCAAGGAAGCGCAGCGGTCCCGTTGCTCGTTGTTGGTCTGCTTCTTAGTTGGGCTGCGGCGCCGGCGTGGACCGAATTGGTGCTCATGTGGCCAAACCGCGTTGGCGGTATCTCTGCAGCGTGCGCGGAAGCTTTCCGGCCCTACAGTCCCGTCCTCTCGGCCTTGACAGGCACATGCTACTGGTGGGGTTGGGTCCCAACGTGCGGGCTGACCGCGGTTCTTTCAGCGTCCGCAATCCAGCAATGGTACCTGCCGGACCTCCCCGTGGAGGCGGTCGCCTGCGCGCTCATCGGGTTTTTTACGGCGGTCAACCTGTGTGGAATCAAGTGGGTGGTACGACTGGCGATGCCGATCGCCACAGTCTCCGCGATGCTTGCGTTTCTGTCATCTTTTATCCCGATCATTAGCGGCGCGGTTGACTGGCGGCAGGCGACTGACTTTACGCTGACAAGTCCGTTTGCCGGGCTGTTCGGCAACATCACGTCGGTAATGGCAGGACTATATCTGATCGGATTCGCCGCGCCGGCGTTTGAGGCCGCAGCTTGCCATGTTGGCGAAACCATCGACCCTAACCGCAATATTCCTCGCGCGATGTTGGCCAGCGCCGGAATGGCCGGCATCTATTTCTTCGTCCTGCCGGTTGTTTGGTTGGGTGTGCTTGGGCCAGGGCCACTCGGCACGGACCTCGCGGTGGTCCTCGGCCCCACGTTTGCTCCCCTATTGGGCAGTTTTGGCAAAGCCGCCGCCATCTGGTTCATCATGTTGAACATGTTTCATGGAACGTTGCAGCCCTTGGCGGGCGCCGCGCGGACCCTTGCGCAACTGAGCGAGGACGGCCTGCTGCCGAGGTTCCTGGCCAGCCGCACCGCAACGGATTGCCCATGGGCGGCAACCCTGCTCACCGCTGGCGCCGCCATCGGTTTCATGCTCTGCGGATACCCGCTCTGGATGATTGCTGCGGCCAATTTTACCTATCTGATTAGCATCTGCATGCCCAACATCGCAGTCTGGCTCTTGCGCCGAGACCATGCCGATGCCAACCGACCGTTCCGTGCTCCCAGGGGAACGATCGTCCTTGGCTTAGGGGCGGCGGCAATATGGCTATTGACCGCCGTACTGGGATTCCAGCAGTTTGGCCTTCCTACAGTATTGTTCGGTCTGGCGTTGGCATATTCGGGCGCTGCGCTTTACGCGTGGCGCGCCATGGAGGATCGGCACGCACTGGGTCTACCCTTGCTGGCGCGCACGCTTCACCTGAAGCTTACTGGAGCCATGCTTTTTGTGCTCGTGCTTGACGGTGCCGGTTATTTCTTGGCAATCGGCAGCGTTTCCCACGTGCAAGCCCCACTGATCGCAGCGCTGGAGGACATTTTTGTTGTCGTCGCGCTACTGACCATCAGCGTCGGCCTGGTTTTGCCGGGAATGATTACCCATTCGGCAAGCGAGGTGACCAATGCAGCGAAGCGTTTGACATCAGGAACGTTAAGGGACTTCTCTCTCGCCATGGCTGCTCTGGGGCGAGGAGACCTCGTAGCGGCGCACGCTTCGGTGAACATCTTACCGGTGAGGGTAAACTCTCGGGACGAACTCGGAGAGATGGCTGCAAGCTTCAACCTCCTTCAAGATGAAGTGAAAGAGGCCGCCCACGGACTGGACGAGGCGCGTGAGAACATGCACGTAGCGCGCACCGAACTTATGGCACGGCACGAGAAAATCGAGCATCTTGCCCATCACGACCCGCTTACCGGTCTTGCGAACCGCACCGCTCTTGCAGCGCACCTGGCCAAGGCGCTTGAGCAGGCGAAAGCATTGCACGGCAACTTTGCCGTTCTCAGCATCGACCTTGACCATTTTAAAGAGGCCAACGACGTTTTTGGGCACGCGGCCGGCGACGATCTTCTGTGCGCCATCTCCCGGCGCCTTGAAACTGCGGCGCCCGAAGCCTTTGTCGCCCGCATGGGCGGTGACGAATTCACACTTGTCCTGGCCATGGGTGAACAGCCCGCTGGAGCCCAGGGCGTCGCCGACCGTATGTTCGAATCGGTGGCAGGCGAATTCGAAATCCGGGGCCAGCACATTTCCATCGGGCTGAGCATCGGCGCAGCGATCTATCCGAGCGACGGAGAGAGTGCCGCGGCTTTGATGGCAAATGCCGACGCCGCGCTCTACCGAGCCAAGGCGGACGGTCGTCGAATGCTGCAGTTCTTTGATCCTGAAATGGACAGGCGGCTAAGAGAACGTTACGCCTTGCAGCGAGATTTGCGTTCGGCAATCGCACATGGCGAACTTGTGCTCCACTATCAGCCGCAAGCTAGGATAGACGGCGAAATCTTTGGTTTTGAGGCACTCGCCCGGTGGCACCATCCAAGACTTGGGCTCATCCCGCCGACGGCGTTTATCCCCCTTGCCGAACAGGATGGCACGATCGTTGAAATAGGTGAATGGACGCTCCGGCAGGCATGCAAGGAGGCCGCCTCCTGGGCCGCGCCCCTGCAAATCGCGGTCAATCTTTCCCCTGTGCAATTCCGTTTCGGGGACCTGGTGGGGCTCGTTCATTCGATCCTCTACGAGACCGGCCTTACGCCGGGACGCCTGGAACTGGAAATCACCGAAGGGGTTCTCATCCGTGATCGGGCAACCGCGTTGTCGGTTTTACGGCGATTGAAGGCATTGGGCGTCAGGATCTCCATGGATGATTTTGGAACCGGATATGCTTCCCTTTCCTCGCTACAGGCGTTTCCATTCGACAAGATCAAGATTGATCGCAGTTTCGTTTCCGGCGTCAACTCGAATGCCCAGTCGGCCGCCATCGTACGAACGATTCTCAGCCTGGGAAATGCGCTGACCTTGCCTGTCATCGCAGAGGGCGTTGAAACAGAAGACGAACGTGTCTTCTTGATGACTGAAGGATGTCCCGAGATTCAGGGTTATCTCGTGGGACACCCGCGTCCAATAGCGCTGTATGAAGATGTGACGAATGGCTTGGGTGCCCGATCAAAATTTCCTGGTGAAAAACAGGATTTGCAAGTTGCTTTGGGCAAGCGAGCAAATGTTGCCAGCTAGCCTAGAAACTTGTCTTACGATCTTCTACCTGAGCGCCGTCATACCAACTGCCTAGGGCCCAATTGTTACACGCCTTCCTGCCTATGCCGCCTTCAGGGGCTACAAAGCTTCTGGGTTCGGACGGGAAGCCACAAGATGACGCTCGACCATTATCAGGTGGTTTGGAAAAGCCTAAAGGCCCCGCCGACCCAGCGCCGCCGCCCATTACGTGGCGATGCGCCCCACGCACCAGAATCGTAAAAAATAGAGCAAAGTTAGAATGTCCGCCTTACCCAGGCAGCGTTCAAGAAAGGAGCGACGCCTCGCCGCAGCCCATCAGCGCGTTAAACGATTGAGGGATCAAACGGCAGGACGATCTTCATGAGTTCTTCCTGCCACATTTTTATGTCGCCGCCTTCGCCGTATTTCGGACGATCGATGGTGTGGCCCATCAGCATACGCCGGAGTTTCTCATCCAGCCTGGCGTTCTTCATGCGGTCTTCAAACGAATGGCGCAGCGAATAGACCGTATGTTTGTCGGTCGGGAACAATTTGTGGTTCTCGAAATGCTTGTTGAGCAGAGCTGATAGCGACGCCTCGCGATCCTTGTACCTCGGAAAGCCATTAGGGTGCCTCTTGAACACCTCAAGCGCCACGCCAACAAGCGGTATCTTACGGACGGATGAGGCCGTCTTGATCTCCCGTGGGTCGTCAGGATCTTCGCGCGGCTCCACCGAGATGTGAGGCACCTCGTGATCGAGATGTATGACGCCGTCGTGCAAGTTCGCAAGCTCACTCGGGCGAGCCCCGGTTTCCGCGAAGGCTAGCACAATACCGCGCGCCTCGTCGTTGAGCGCCGCAAGCGCGCCAGGCGCGAAGATCCTGTCGCGAATCCAGTCGGTCGGGAATGGTGGACGACTGCGTTTCGACTTGTCGCCGAATGAGAGATCGGCGAACGGATTCTTCCGTTCGGGTGAACCGAGATGACGATAGTAGTCGCCATAAAGGGTTCGCAGGTTCCCCATGTTTCGGTTTCCAGTCGACGCCGAACGGTCTGGCCTCCCCTTCTCGGGTGCAATTCTATCGAACCAATATTTATGCACCACACGCGCGTCGTCCCGCGTGATCTCACCCATTGGCTTGTCACTGACCAGGGTGATGAAGACATCGACGCTCGTCTGGCGTTTTGCCTTCCATCGTTTCTTTTGCTCAGCGCTTTTGGTGCGGAGTTCGTCGCGGACGATCTCGTCAAAATAGAGCTTCAGCGCTTCCGATATCTTATCGTCAGGATGAGAAACAGCACCAGTAACCGCGTCGATCACGGGAGAGTTGGCAGGCGTTCCAATCGTGGCCTCGACCCGCTGAATGATGGTATCCAGCTGCTCGGCGACGAACAAATCTGCGAGCGGCCGATAGACGAACCCTAGCGCTTCGACCCGTTTGATAGCTTGCTTGTAGCGAACACGCGCGGCTTGTGGATTTTCGCCCAGTATAAGGGAAGCCCATAACGCATTGTCGGCAGCCTCATGAAGATCACGGGCGGTGCGCGCCTTTATGCGGTCAGTGGTGTCGAGGGCGCGACGCACGATACGAATTGGCCGCAAGCCAGACTATCGTCACGACAAAATTCTATAATAAATTCAATGTCCTTAGCGAGAAAGACGATGGTACCGTTGGCTGGGATCGAGCCCTAGTGCAAGATATTGTTTTTATTGATATTTTTCTGCTTCATCGCTCGATTTGTATCACAATAGGTGTCACAATATGTAGCACATTCTCGGCGACTTCCCCGACATGCCTTTCGAAGCGCGCCAGCGACCAAAATACTGCTTCATTCCATTGCTCCGAACGAGCTTCACCCGGCAAGAAATTGATGGATCCGAATTGCGCGCCATGCGAACTGCCGTTGCGGATGTTCGCAGTCGGGACCATGCATTGGAGAGAACGGTTGGATTGATCAACTCGCCATATCGCGCGCCGACCTTGATTTGGTAGGCCCGGAGGGACGTCGCCTTTTCAACAAAATCAAACAGTTAGCGGGTGGTTCACCCAGCCATATCCTTCGTATGTTCTCGTATTTGGTGGCGAACGCAGTGGAGAGGACTCCGAATGAGGGCTCAGCCCGACTCGTCACGTTGTCGAAATCAAAACAACGCCGACTGCGCAGGATTGCAAATGCGTGGTTGCGGGGACACGCAGCCACCGATACCGACATTCGCTGATCGTCCGATTTGACGATGGTCGGCCGCATCGCGTCGACGCAAGTTGCGAGCCGGACCGGCTTACGCGGGCGGCTGGGTTTCTGCGACCTATGCCCCTGACAACGCCCGCGACGCCGGTGCCTTGTCGACTGGACTGCGCTTCTATTCGCTGTATCGCGGCTTGCACGGCGCCAGCATCCGCCAGTCCGGACATGGCAACGCAGCCGGCGTCGGCCAGAACGGCCGCGGCAATCTGGGCATCATCCATCAGGAAGGCAACGGCCATTCCGCCACCCTGCAGCAGAACGGCGATGACAACGCCTACGGAATTTTCCAGTTCGGAAGGAATACCGACGCCAATGTCGTGCAGAACGGCAATGGCGGTGGCGGCGCCACCTTCAGCTACGGCTGGTAACTGCCGTCACGCGAACGTATCGGCTGACGTGGCGCGAGGCCAGAATGAGCGAGACCCTCAGAGGCTAGCAGTCCCTTGATGGAGCGGCTTGCCGGTCGTCGAGAGGCCAGTAAAGCTCCGGGCCGATGTCAATCAAACGACCGAAGTAGCGTCGGCACGGATAGCCGCCGCAACTTCCGAAAGCCACCAACGCCGAAAAAGCATACGCTGTCAAAGTGCTTCCGCAGTGCTTCCACGCTGAAAGCAGATACCCGTCTGTAAGCTATTGATTTTAATTATGGAACTGGCGCGCCGGACAGGATGAAACTGGGCACCGCTATCTTATTGTTTGCGCTATAGCTTTTTGAGACAAGCCCATATGGCCCTTTCGTCCTGGGCGGCTTGAACAAGGCTGCAACCCCAATATGGCTTTCAAGAAAGCTGGACAATTACCTGGAGCCCTGCATAGACCGAGGCTCGCAGCCAGCGGTCCATGCTGCGGGCGAGGGCGGGGTCGCCGCTCAGAAAAAGGCGGCCCCTTTCTTTCTCGCGCTCGATGCTGGAGTGGCCCTCGATGATGGCCCCCAGTGAAACAACGCCGGTCTCGACGTAAAGGTCAACATCCCGGCCGGGGTCGAGCCAGCATAGCTCGGGGAAGTCCGCGCCTGGCTCGACCACAAACCAGCAGTTGGGACACTTCAGTGGGGGATCGTCGCGGAAATGGAAGCGGATGACGGCGCGCCGCCGCGGCAGTTCAGCGAGGTCGATCATTCGCCGCACGACCCACATGATGGTCGAAGCATCCGCACCGCTGAGCGCGATCTCCGCCTCGATGTTGCATAGCGCCCATTCCGCCAGCGCGTTCATCGCCGGTTCGAGCTTGATCGCCTTCTCGGTGCGGAAATAGTCGACGGTGCCCGCCGCCTTGTCCTCGACGCGCTCGACCAGGCCCAACGCTTCCATCTCCTTGAGCCGCCTCGACAGGATGGCGGACGAGATGTTGCCCAACCCCTTGCGAATGTCGTTGAAGCGGGTCGAGCCGTTCCAGAGTTCGGTCAGGATTTGGATCGTCCAGCGCGGTTCAAGGATCTCGCAGGCAAGCGAGATCGGACAGATCAGTCCGTAAGGCCGACGCGTCATGGCCGGGCGCTCCTTTGCCGCAAGTTAGTCCTTGCGAAGGTCTAAGGCCAGTTCACAATCTGAAGCGGAACGCTTCCGAAACTGCCCTAGCGCCTGCCCGCCTTCCGCCGTCATGGTGATTGAACTCGGATGGTCAGACTTAGGAGCAAGAAAATGTTTGCTTTGAGAAAAATTCTCGCAGTGACTCTCTTGGCTACGGTGTCGTTCGGCTGGCCCGCGATGGCGACCGACGCGCCCAAGCTATCGCCTCTAAAATTTTCCAAGGAATGCAGTGATTACAACGGTGAAACACCGAGCTTCTGTACAATTACCGAATCGAGTCTGAAGGAAATACCGGCTGGCACAAAGGTTCTTTATTATGGCCCTGTTCTCAGTAGCCCGCTATTTACGAGCAGCTCCGTCGTTCTCGCCGTTGGGCCAGGCGACTCTGCGATTGGTTATTGCATCGTCTATGACACCGCGAAACCGCCAACAGGACATTGCGCGTTCTCCGCAGGAAGCGGGACGTTGGCCGGCTTTCAAGCTATTCTGAACGTGACGGTCGATGACAAGCAAATTTGGCATTGGGAGGGCGGCTATCTTCTCGCAGCCGCGAAGTAGCACTCTTATGTCGGCCAAAATCCTGCAAATCAACTACAAGCTCAACGGGCCGAGGGCCGAGTATGAGAGAGAAAACCTGCCCTATGCTCAACCCATCGCGGACATACCTGGCCTGCGCTGGAAGGTCTGGATCATAAACGAGGCCCAAAGCGAAGCTGGCGGGATCTACCTATTCGACGACGCCGCCGCGGTGCAAGCCTTTTTGGACGGGCCAATTATTACGGAGATGAAAGGTGACCCGACGTTGAGCATCAAGGCGTTTGACGTGATCGCAGAACTCACGACCATCACACGTGGCCCGGTGAAGTAGTATTGCCGGAGCTTGGGAGGGCGCGTGTTGCGGACGAAGGAGCGGGTATCTTCATGCCGACTCCGCTGCCAACAGCATTCGGCATTCCATCCCCGCACTTCTCGTCGTCGGCGCATCGGGAGCAGTATCGAATGTCAAAACCGTGCGAGCGTACACCGGCGCGGAGTTCAAGGCGGCTCAAGAGAAGGCCGGCAAAATCGCTTCTTCCTACAAATCCCCGGCAAAATAAGCAGACCACTGGTGCACCATCACGGGCGGGCAAGGCCCTTTATCACGCTGCTAAAGTCAGGCCCGCTGCTTCGGTGGCGGGCTTTCCTTATCTTGTGGCAGAAAAGTCACGCAGCTTGAATATGCAGAGCTTCAACCTGCGCGAGCTTATTATCGAGCTAAGCGGGGCGTACCGTTATTCACGGGCAAAGGGGAGTCCCGTCCTCCCGAACTAGCGCCCGCTGCCCTCTCAGGTGGCGGGCTTTTTCAATTGCGCTGGCCCTAAATTGGGCTCGCGATGAACTGCAGGAACGCGTCGCCCACCCCGGTTGTTCTCTTCGCCAAGAAAACGCCTGAGGTGCCCATTGTCATCATGCCTCCGGTGTCGGCCAAACCTTCACGGTTTAGATCAGACATCACGCGGGTCAATGCCGCTGGCGAAATGACCGATTCGGGTAATGCCGCTCGAAGGACATTCATTTGCGCCCCAGCCATCATCTGGCTCGCTCTCTCCTTCATTTCAGGCGTGGAGGACGGATCGGACAGCAATTTCAAAACGCGAACGTGAGCTGGTGAAAACCGTTCAATGTATCCAAAGAAGGCGCCTCGAAGAATCTCATCGATCTGAAGTCCTGCGGCAATGTTGAGAACACCGTTGCGCAGCTTCGATCTTTTCCTCTTTCGCGGTCCTTACGGCTGCGGCCGTGGCTTCGGCTACTGCAGAGACAAAGTCGTCATTTTCGTCCAGCTTCGAAGGATCAAAGTCTTGCAGGCGGTCTTGGAGATCGCGCAGGCCTTCGCCTACCCTGGTGAACCACTGGTCCCGCCTCTTCTGGAGAGGAGCGGCGACAAACCTCTCAACAATCTGCCCGATTGCATAGCCAGCGCCAGGAATGAGCGTGGCGGCCTCCCGCATCGATCGCCGTTCGCGCGACGTGGTACGCACCGGACCGCGTATCCTTTTCGGGGTACGGCGGCAGGCGGTCTTTTTCGTCGTTCATCGGTCCCCCTATATGTCGCATCCATGTCGCACGGACCTGCCGATAGTCGCAGGAACCCCTTTGAAATCAATGGTAGCCAGTTGCAACATGACGCGACATGACAACCGGGTTTTACCGCAACCCGGTTTCAGCCACACCCTTGATTTTATTGAAAAAGCCGATGGTACCGTTGGCTGGGATCGAACCAGCGACCTCCGGATCCACAATCCGGCGCTCTAACCATCTGAGCTACAACGGCACATTGCCTGAGCGGGTCGAGGTGGAAAGTCTCCGCGATCCGCTCTGTCGTTCGGCGATGCGTCCTTACGGGCTTATGGATTCTAATTCAAGGCTTTTGCAAAGCAAAGACCACTTCCCCACATCTCGCCGCAACGGCGCTGGTTTCGCCGGGCAAAGAAAAAGGCCGGCGGGAGGAGGTGCCGGCCTTTTCCTGTTACGAGCCAGCGGGAGGAGGTGCTGGCTGGTCACCCCGGGGAGCAGAGGGAGGAGGTTCCACTCGCCGGGTATTCCTTGATGGCTACCATCATACGCCTGATCGTTTTTAAGAAAATGCGACCTTTTGTTGCATCTTCAGATCATGCGCAAATGTTAGGCAGCCTTGATGTCCTTCACTGCCTTCTCGAAGGCGGTCTTGATCGGCTTGGAGACGTCTTCGGCCGCCTTGGAGGCAACAGCCTGAAAGTCCTTAGCCTGCTCGACGGTCGACTCGATGCGCTTGCGCAGGAAGGAAGTCTGCAGCTCGACGACTTCCGACAGCGACTTGGCGCCGATCAGGGCTTCGAGATGCGAGAAGCCGGCTTCGGCATTGGCGCGGAGCGCGGCGATGGTCTTGAGCGACAGGTCGCTGGAAACAGTCTTGGCGGTCTCGTAGGTCGACTCCAGAGCCTTCTGGGTCTCCTCGGCGCCGGTCTTCAGCTTGGCATAGGCCTCTTTCGACTGCTCAACGCCCTTTTCGGCGAAAGCGCGCATCTGGTCGGTGGCCTTGGAAGCGTCGAAGCTCGGAAATTCAACGTTTTCGATCGTGTCGGCGGTCTTGGTCCTGGACATTTTTCCATCCTTTTCAGCGGCAGCGGCTTTGACAGAAAGCCGTCTCGTTCAGTTATGATGGCAATATAAAGGCAATTTTTGTGCATTGCAATATCTTTGTTGCACTGCACCATAAATTTCTTTCGGGCCGTTAACCAAAAGCCCAGAAACCAGCCTTTGCACGTTCTGGCTTGTGGACCTTCGCGCCTCCGGCTTTTATTAACAAAGCGTTAACTGCAAATTTCGCCGCTCCGTGAGGGTTCGCCAAGCGCATGCCGTCCGAATATTCCTTCCTCGACGTCGCCGTGCTCGACGCGGTCCGCCAGCGCTTTGCCGCCGGCGACGCGCTCGCCATCCTGTCGGTGGACCTGGAGCAGGTGATCTGGGCCAATGGGCCGGGCGCCGCCGTGTTCGGCTACCCCGACATCGAAGCCATCATCGGCGCCTCCGCACAGTTGCCGCTGATCGCTCGCCGCCAGATCATGGCGACCAGCGGTTTTCCCGAGATCGGCAGCGATCGTGGCATCACCGTCAGGTTGGCGACCGGCATGACCAGCCGGACCATCGGCTTCCAGGCCAGTGCCGTGACCCTGCCCGACGGCGAAAAGGCGATCATGCTGGCGGTGCCGGCGGCACAGACAGGCTCGCGCAGTGCGGCCGAGATTGCCAGCCGGGCGATCAGCGGCTTTAACGAAGACGGCCATTTCATCGCCTTCATCGATGCCGGGGGCAATGTCGAGGCCGCCTCGGAGGGATTTTCAGCGCTCGGCATCCAGCCCGCGACACTGGCCGCCCTGGTGGCCGACGTGGCTGCCGAGGACGAGCGCATCGTCAAGCGCCTCGTTCCGGGCGGCAACACCTCCTACCCGGCCGGCCTCGCGCGGCTGACACCCGAGCGGCATCTGCTGGTGGTGATCGACGAGGATCAGCTCGAGGACAACGCGTCTGCTGCAGAGACCTCGGCGGACGAGCCCCCCGCAGCAACGGAAAGCCCCATCAACGAGATCGGCGGCGCAACAACAGCGGCAAAAAATGCCGCGGCAGAATCTGAACCTCACCAGGACAATCAGCCGACGGCGGATGTTTCGCAGACAGAGGCGATCGAGCCTCCTCCCGCCACTGCCGAGCCAGTCACTGTCGAGCCAGCCACTGCCGAAATTGAGCAGCCTGCCCCCTCCGAGCCCATGGCCAAAGATATGCCGGAACAGGCAACGCAAGAGATTGCGGAGCCGACCGGGCCGACATCAGTTGCCGCCGACAACGATCAGCCGGCGACGGGCGGCACGCCGCCACAGCACGACCATTGGTACTTCAATGCCGGCGAAGATGACGCGCGACCGGCGCCTGCCACACCGAAACCGGAAAACGTGGCCGAAGCGATCGGCACCGAGGCTTTGGTGGACAGCGCGAAGCCGGACGACGCCACCTCCCCGGCTGCATCGATCGCAACCCCGGCCGCCCGGACGATTGACCGCTCGGCGGCGCCGCTGCGCTTCGTCTGGCGCACCGACGGCGAGGGCAAGTTCAGCGCGCTGTCGCCGGAATTCGCCGATATCGTCGGCAAGCCGGCCGCCGACGTGATTGGCCGGCGCTTCAGGGATGTCGCGGCTGCCTTCGGCCTTGATGCGTCCGGCGAGATCGCTGGCCTCCTGGAGCGGCGCGACACCTGGTCCGGCCGCTCCGTGCTGTGGCCTGTCGTCGGCACCGACCTGAAGATCCCCGTCGACCTCGCGGCTTTGCCTGTCTATGGCCGCAGCCGCGCCTTCGAAGGTTTTCGTGGCTTCGGCGTTGCCCGCCCCAGTGACGCGATCGTCGATCCGGAAGCGATCGGCATGGCCCTGGTGCCCAATGGCGAGGCGCCAGTGGCGGCGTCCGTACCGGAAGCCGTCGAAGCTCCCGCTGAAGCGCCGAAGGCCGAGGAACCAAACGCGTCAGATCCATTCAAGGGCGAGGTGCCGGCGCTGACCATCGTGCCGAAACAAGAGCGGCGCTTTGCCGACAAGGTCATCCGCCTGGCCGAACACCGGCAGCCGGCCAACGACAAGGGGCTGTCGACACTGGAACGCAGCGCCTTCCGCGAGATTGGCGAGCGGCTGAAGAAGGACAGTGCGCCGGCCGAGCCGCCAGAAGCCGACAAGCCCGGCATCGAAAGCCCGACGCAACCGGCAGTCGAGACACCGGCCGAGCCCGCGGCGGAAACGGCAGCGGAGACCCTGGCCGGCAAGACGGAAACTCCGATCGAGTCCGCGGGCGAGGCTGCCTCGACGCCTGACGCTGCCCCAGATCATGAGTCGTCAGAGGCCGGCGAAATCCCCGCGACGGCGCCACACAACGATGCGGTGCTGGCCGAACCATCCGAGACCGAAGTCGATAGAGAGCACGAGGCGGATCTCGCACGGCTTGATGGCGCCCATCCGGACGACGTGGTTCACGAGGAGCATGCCGACACGCCGTCCGGTGCGACAGGCTCGCTGCTCAGCTACGCCGACCACAGCGACGAGCCGAGCCCCATCGCGGACAATGACGAGCCGACAGCCGCTGAACCGGTCGCCGCGGAGCCGGAAAGTGCCGAGCCCGCCGCGATTGAGGATAAACCGGCCGTAGCGGCAGCCGGACATGTCGCAGCCGACGACGACAGCATGACGTCGGCCGATTTTCGCGATGCCGAGGACAATGAGGATTGGACCGACAGCGCTGAAGATGCCGCGGTCGATGATGAGACCGTAGAGCATGCCGGACCATCGACAATCTCCGAAGGCCAAGCCACTACGCCAGCCACCGAGACTGTCGGTGCACAAGATGCAGCCGAGATCCAGCGTCCACGCCTGCAGGTACCGCCGCTCAAGACCGAAGGGGTCGTGCCCTCCGCCTTTTCCATTGGCTATGAAAGCAAGGCCCCCGATACCTCACTGCTCGGCAAGCTGCCAGTGCCGCTGCTCATCCATTCGGGCGACCAGCTGCACTATGCGAACGAGGAATTCCTCGACCTGACCGGCTACGACACGCTGGAGGATCTCGAGGATTCCGGTGGCCTGGGCGCGCTGTTTGCCGATCCCTATGCCGATGACGGCACCTCCGACGGCAGCGACCGATCGCTGCGGCTGAAGACGCGCGATGGCCAGGAATTCCCGATCGACGCCATCCTGCGCTCCGTTCCCTGGCGCGACGGCAAGGCGCTGATGCTGGTCGTGCGCCGTTCCGGCGAGGATGACACGCCTGCGGCCCTGCACGCGGTCGGCGAGGAGCCGACACAGCCCGACATTTCCGAGCTCAAGGCACGCATCGCCGAGATGCGCACCATCATCGACACTGCCACCGACGGCGTCGTGCTGATCGGCAGCGACGGCACCATCCGCTCGATCAGCCGCCCTGCCGAAGCGCTGTTCGGTTTCGACAGCGACGAGGTGACCGGCAAGCCATTCGCCTCGCTGTTTGCCATCGAAAGCCAACGCGCGGCGCGCGACTATCTCACCGGCCTGTCCGAGCCCGGCGTGGCGAGCGTTATGAATGACGGCCGCGAGGTGATTGGGCGCGAAGCGCAGGGGCGCTTCATACCGCTGTTCATGACCATCGGCCGGCTGCCCAATGACAGCGGCTTCTGTGCCGTCGTGCGCGACATCACGCAGTGGAAGCGGGCCGAAGAGGATTTGACGCAGGCACGCGCGGTGGCCGAGCGGGCTTCCTCGCAGAAGACCGATTTCCTCGCCCGCATCAGCCACGAGATCCGCACGCCGCTCAACGCCATCATCGGCTTTTCCGAATTGATGGTCGACGAGAAGTTCGGGCCGGTCGCCAATGACCGCTACCGCGACTATCTGCGCGACATCAACCGCTCGGGCAACCATGTGCTCGACCTGGTCAACGACCTCTTGGACATCTCGAAGATCGAGGCCGGCCAGCAGGAGATGGCCTATGAGGCGGTGTCGCTCAACGACACGCTGGCCGAGACCGTGGCGATGATGCAGCCGCAGGCCAACCGCGAACGCGTCATCATCCGCTCCAGCTTCGCCTCGCGGCTGCCAGAGGTGGTGGCCGACCTGCGCTCCGTGCGCCAGATCGCGCTCAACATCCTGTCGAACGCCATCCGCTACACCCAGGCCGGCGGCCAGGTGATCGTCTCGACGGCCTACGAGACTTCGGGTGATGTCGTCATGCGCGTGCGCGACACCGGCATCGGCATGAGCCAGGCCGAGATCGAGCAGGCGCTGAAGCCATTCAAGCAGATCAATGCGCTGAAGCGCGGACGCGGCGACGGCACTGGCCTTGGCCTGCCACTGACCAAAGCGATGGTGGAAGCAAACCGCGCCCGCTTCACCATCAATTCGACGCCCGGTGAAGGCACGCTGGTGGAGGTCGCTTTCCCCTCGACCCGGGTGCTCGCGGAATAGGTCACGACCTCCCCGCCAGCCTTCCGCTACCCCATTCCGCTAAAAGAAAAGGCGCCCAAAGGACGCCTTAAGAGATGGGATTGCTGTCACAACGGGGGCTTGAGCGAATTCAGATCCTCCGGGGGCTGAGGAACGGGATTTCTCCCTCAAGTTACATGCGACTATCGACGCCGGGCCTTAACAAGTCCTTACCGGGCTGTCGAAAAGTTTACGAATGTGTACCACTCATGAAATCTAGGTAAATTCTACCGACAGATTTCGTTAACCATGGCGTCCGCCCGTCACTCGGCAAGTTGCGGCAGGTTCCTAAAAAGCTCCAGCGCCTCGGGATTGGCGAGCGCTTCCTTGTTCTTGATGGCGCGGCCATGCACGACGTCGCGCACGGCAAGCTCGGTGATCTTGCCCGACTTGGTGCGCGGAATATCTGTGACGGCGACGATTTTGGCCGGCACGTGACGCGGGCTCGCGCCGCTGCGGATCTTGGCGCGGATGCGCTTTTCCAGATCCTCGTCGAAGCTCACGCCGGCGGCCACCCGCACGAACAGCACGACGCGCACGTCATTGTCGAAATCCTGGCCGATGCATAGCGCTTCCAGGATTTCCGGCATCTGTTCGACCTGATTGTAGATCTCCGCCGTGCCGATCCTCACGCCGCCCGGATTGAGCGTGGCGTCGGAGCGGCCGTGGATTATCATGCCGCCATGGACGGTCCATTCGGCGAAATCGCCATGGCACCAGACATTGTCGAAACGCTCGAAATAGGCCGCCTGGTATTTCTTGCCGTCAGGGTCGTTCCAGAAGCCGATCGGCATCGACGGGAAGGCTTTTGTGCAAACCAGTTCGCCCTTCTGCTCCCGGATTGGCTTGCCGTCATCATCCCAGACATCGACGGCAAGGCCGAGGCCGGGTCCCTGGATCTCGCCGGTCCACACCGGCTGGGTCGGCACGCCGAGCACGAAACAGGAGACGATGTCGGTGCCGCCGGAAACCGAGGCGAGGTGCACGTCCTTCTTGATGCCGTCATAGACAAAGCGGAAATCCTCCGGCGACAGCGGCGACCCCGTGGAGGAGATGGCGCGCACCGTGGACAGATCGTGCGTGCGGATCGGCTTGAGGCCGGCCTTGCGCACGGAATCGATGAATTTGGCCGAGGTACCGAAAAAGGTCATCTTCTCGGCATCGGCAAAACCAAACAGTACATTGCCGTCTGGATAGAAGGGCGAACCGTCATAGAGCAGCAGCGTCGCCCCGGAGGCGAGGCCTGAGACCAGCCAGTTCCACATCATCCAGCCACAGGTGGTGAAATAAAAGATGCGATCGCCGTCGATCAGCCCGGCATGCAGCCGGTGTTCCTTGACATGCTGGATCAGCGTGCCACCGGCCGAATGGACGATGCATTTGGGAATGCCGGTGGTTCCGGACGAAAACAGGATGTAGAGCGGATGCGAGAACGGCAGCCGCTCGAACGTCACGGGCTTGACGGCAAAAGGCGACAGCGCCTCTTCCAGCGCCACGGCCTTGTCGATGGTTGCGGCCACGTCGGCCGAGGTGCCGAGATAGTCGACGAGCAGGACCTTGCGGACACTGCCGAGCTTGGCGGCGACCGCCGCAACCTTGTCGGCGACCTCGATCGCCTTGCCATTGTACCAGTAGCCGTCGGGCGCGATGAAGATGACGGGCTCGATCTGGCCGAACCGGTCGAGCACGCCCTGCTCACCGAAATCTGGGGAACAGGATGACCACACCGCGCCGATCGAGGCCGCGGCCAGCATGGCGGCAACGCTCTCGGGCATGTTGGGCATCATGGCGGCAATGCGGTCGCCCTTCTTCACCTTGAGCGACAGGAAAAGCTGCTGCAGGCGCGAGACCAGGCCATGCAGCTGGTTCCAGGACAGCCGCCGCTCGACCTTGTCTTCGCCGCGAAAGACGATGGCCTCGCCTGCGCCGGTCTTCTTCAACAGGTTCTCGGCGAAGTTGAGCGTGGCGTCGGGGAAGAACGAAGCGCCGGGCATTTTGTCGCCGTCGGCGAGAATGGTCTCGCCCTTGTTGCCGACGACATCGCAGAAGTCCCACACCAGGCTCCAAAAACCCTCGCGATCTTCGACCGACCAGCGGTGAAGGTCGACATAGGAGGAGAAGGATGTGGCGGCTTTCGTCTCCGCCGCCTTCATGAAAGCGGTCAACGGCACCGCATCAATCTGGTCTTGCGTCGGGGTCCAGAGCGGTACTTCGGCAGCCATGATCGATCCTCCCACGGTCGTCATCGCTTATGCATATCGCAGCGCAGCAGAGCAAGATTTTGTTGGGCGCAAGCGGCCAGGTGTGCGCAAATGCCATCGCCGGGCCATAAAGACTTGAAATGCCTCAGTCCTAAGTCGTAGTGACGACTGGGGTCGTGGTGACGACCGGGTTTACATACGTCGGGCGATTAATCGGAACGGAAGCGTATAGGGCGAGATGCCATCATCCTTGATCCGCCGCGGAGTATGGGCGATCGGCGCTGCCGTGATCGTCATCGCTCTGGTGGTCGCCACGCTGCCGCTGATCGCCTCGACGCGCATCGTGCGCGACCGCATCGCCTGGGAAATGAGCGCCTGGAGCGGCTTCCGGGTCGCCATTGACGGTTCGCCGCGCATCGAGGTCTGGCCGAAATTCCGCGCAATCCTGACCGATGTGACGCTGTCGAAGTGGACGGACACCGACGCGCCGCCGGTCGTCGAAGCCGAACGGGTCGAGATCGACCTCTCGGCCATGGCGGCCCTGCAGGGCGATGTGGCGTTTTCCACGGCGCGGCTGGTGCGGCCGACGATCCGGGTCCAGCGCACGGCGGATGGCCTGTTCCTGCCCACGGCACCGACCGGTGGCCGCATCGCGCGCTCCATCGACACGGCGCGCGGCGTGGTCAGTGCTGATCCCGCCAAGCCCGATCTCGATAAGCTGCCGGCCGACACGTTCGGCACGGTGGAGTTCAGGGACGGCCGCATGGTGGCTCCGGTCAACGGCAAGGACGAGGAGATCCTGAGCAGCCTCAGCGGCCAGGCAACCTGGGCGGCGATGAACAGCAATGCGACGCTATCGGCAACCGGGATCTGGCGCGGCGAAAGTGTGACAGTCGACGCGGCCTCGCCGAAACCGCTGGTGCTGTTTGCCGGCGGCATGGCGCCGCTCACTTTGTCTTTCAAGGCAGCGCCCGCCACCTTTTCCTTCGACGGCACGGCCAGCATGTCCGAGAACGCCTATTTCGACGGCCAGGTGAAGTTCGCGGCACCGTCGCTGCGCCGCGTGCTGGAGTGGTCGCAGGCCGGCATCGCACCGAGCGCGGCGATCGGCTCCGTCAGCATTTCGAGCAAGGTCACGGCGTCGGCCGGACGCATCAAGTTCGAGAACACCGCGCTGGCGCTGGACAACAATCCGGGCATGGGCGCGCTGGACCTGTCGCTTGGCGACGCCCAGCCGGTGATCTCGGGCACGCTCGCTTTCGACACGCTCGATCTCAGGTCATTCCTGTCCGCCTTCACGCCGCTGGGGCCGGCGAGCGGGGCTGGACCTGGTGACGTCGAGGCTAGTTTCGCCGACCGAGTCAATCTCGATCTCAGGCTGTCGGCGGCGCATGCCACGGCCGGCGCCATCCAGCTTGCCGATGTCGCCGCCACCGCCCAGGTCAAGGATGGTCTTTCCGTCTTCGATATTTCCGACGCCTCCGCCTTTGGCGGCAACATCCAGACCAGCCTTCGTTTCGACCGCAAGCCCGAGGGCACCCAGGTCGAGATCCGGCTGCTTGCGTCCGATGTCGATGGCGGCGCGTTCGGTACGGCAGCCGGCATGACCCGGCTGGTGCCGGTCGGCACGGGCACCGTTTCGGTCATCCTCAAGGGGCCGGGCAGGACCTGGGATTCGATCTTTGAAAATGCCGATGGCTCGGTCTCGGCGACCTTCGGCCCCGGCGCGCTGAGCAAGTTCAACCTGCCGGCCTTTCTCAAACATAGCGAACAGGGCGGCTTCTTCGCACTCGACGATGTCTCGGACGGCACGCTGCCGATCGACGGCGCCGAAGTGAAGGCGACCATTTCGAGAGGCGTGGCGCGGCTGGACAAGGCCGAGGCCAATTCGGCGAAATACAAGATCTGGCTTTCCGGCATCGCCTCCTATGCGGGGCGTGGGTTGGCGCTGTCCGGCGGCGTCATCCAGCCGGACCAGGCGGCGACACAGAAGACCGGCCAGCAGGGACCCAACCAGTCGTCTTTCTTCGTCGGCGGAACGTGGAGCACGCCGTTCATCTCCCCGATAAGCCGCGGCGTTTCGGGCGAATAGTCGGGCGCTTTAGAGCGTTTCACGTTTTGATAGAAGCGTAGCCTGCGTTTTCGAAGTAGTTTTTGCATTCGGCTGCCTCGATGGTTTCGACGAGTTGGCCGATATGGCGCCAAGTTTCCTCGACGGTGCGTTTCTGAGCCTGGCGCATCCAGTGTTTGATCTTGGCGAAGGCCTGCTCGATCGGATTGAGGTCCGGAGAGTAGGGCGGCAGGTACCAAAGCCTGGCGCCGGCGGCTTTGATCATCTGCCTGATGGCCGC
>NZ_JBFUET010000031.1:0-53111 GCF_056403815.1 Mesorhizobium sp. P2_E9 | reverse complement strand
GCGACCATTGGGCCGTCGAGAACAGCCTCCATTGGGTGCTGGACATGGTCTTCCGAGACGATGAATGCCGCCTGCGTACCGATCATGCTCCCGCAAACTTCACAACCATAAAGCACATCGCTCTCAACCTGATACGAAAAGCCCCCGGAAAGGATTCCTTGCGGCTGAAACGAAAGGTCGCCGCATGGGACGATGACTTTCTGGCAACCCTCATCACACGATAATTAACTCACCCGATTCCCCTGCCGTCAAGGGTGTCGGTAGAAAGGCGCGCGCGTTCATTCCTCTTTCGCGGGACCGCGAAGCCGCAGGATGAGCACGGCGGCGAGTGCTGCGGCAAGCCCATACCAGGTGACGGCATATTGCAGATGGCTGTTCGGCAGGTCGATGATGGTGACGCCGCCGATCGGCAGACCACCGGGATTCGGCGTCTTGTCGGCATCGATGAAGATCGGCACCAGCGTGAACCCGGCAGGCAGGCCGGCGCTCGCCGCCATGTCGTCGCGGTCCTTCCAGTAGAAGATGTTCTTCGCCACATCATTGTCTGGAAGCATCATCGACGGCTTGGCCGGCAGCGGGTTGCGGGCGAGCCCGGTGATGGTCACCTTGCCTGTCACCTGCCCCTTGGCGCGCTTGGCGGGATCTTTCAGATCATAGGGGATGAAACCACGATTGATCAGCACGAAGCGGCCATCGTCGAGGGCAAGCGGCGTATAGACGTTGAAGCCGGCATCACCCTCCCAGGTCGCGTAGAAATGCCGTTCGCCTGAATGCAGGAACGTGCCGGAGACCGTGACCGGTGTGTAGTCGACGTCCCCCGTCGAGGCGAACTCCTTCTCGACCTCGGCCAGTGGGCGTGGCGCCGAGTGGGTGCGCTGGTCGATGGTCTGCAGGAGACCTTCCTTCCAGTGCAGGCGCTGGACCTGCCACGTGCCGAGCGCCAGCAGGATCGAAAGCAGCACCAGGCCAAGACCGAGCAGCAACGCCGATCGTGGCCGCGAACGGCCGCCACTTTTGATGGATGCCTCGCTCATTCGCCGCGGTCCAGCCGGCCTTCGGCCGCCTTGTTGGCATATTGCAGGGTGAGCAGCACGCCCTTGATCAACCGCAGCGCCGTCAGGCACAGCACCAGGGCCAGCGGGATCCATATCAGCAGATGCAGCCAGAGCGGCGGGCTCAGCGTCACTTCCACCCAGAGCGCCAGGCCGACGATGATGAAGCCGATGATCAGGATGACGAAGACCGCCGGTCCGTCGCCGGCATCGGCGAAGGAGTAGTCGAGGCCGCAATTGAGGCAGCGTTTGCCGACGGTGAGGAAACCGGAAAACAGCCGCCCTTCGCCGCAGCGCGGGCAACGGCCATGCAGGCCGGCCGAAATCGGTTCGATCGGAGGCCAGATCGCCTTGTCGTCGCTCATTGCTTATTGCTCGATCTCGATCGGTGTGCCGTCGGCCACCATTGCCCAGATTTCGTCCATGTAGGAGTCCGTAGCGGCAATGCAGCCGTCGGTCCAGTCGACCAATTGAAGCAGCCGAAAGCGTTCGGCTGGCCGTGGATCATGATCATGCCGCCGGCGTCGACATTGCGTGCCGTCGCGGCAGCCAGATCGTCGGCATTGGGATAGGAGATGTGGATCGATCTGTGCGCGATGCTGTCGGGGTTGCGCCAGTCGAGGACATAGCGACCCTCGGGCGTGCGCTGGTCACCTCCTGGTGTTTGTGGCCGACGGCATCCCCGCCGAGCGCGATGCTGTGGCTGCGCAGGACCTTGCCGTCGCCGATCAGTTCCAGCAGCCGTTCCGCCTTGTGGACACGCACCAGATCGACCGTCTTAGCCGCATGGGCCGGGAACGCCAGCAGGATGAATGCGCAAATCGCCCAGGGAGTTGTCAGCCGCATCAGCAATCGATCGACGATCATTGGGCCGAAAAGAAGAAGGCGGCCCCGTCGCCGCGGCCGCCTCCTTGAAATCAATATCCCAAAGACTGGATCAGTGACCTTCGATCACCGCGCCGGCAGATCCCCAGACATAGATCGCTGAGAACAGGAACAGCCAGACCACGTCGACGAAGTGCCAGTACCAGGCGGCAGCCTCGAAGCCGAAATGCTGCTTGGGGGTGAAATCGCCCTTCATCGCCCTGACCAGGCAGACCAGCAGGAAGATGGTGCCGATAATGACATGGAAACCGTGAAAGCCGGTCGCCATGAAGAAGGTGGCGCCGTAGATGGAATCCTTGAAGCCGAACGGAGCGTGCATGTACTCATAGGCCTGCACCATGGTGAAGAGCATGCCGAGGCCGACGGTCAGCACGAGGCCGTTGATCAGGCCCTTGCGATCACCATGAATAAGCGAATGGTGCGCCCAGGTGACCGTGGTGCCCGACAGCAGCAGGATGATGGTGTTGTAGAGCGGCAAATGGAAGGGATCGAGAACTTCCATGCCCTTAGGCGGCCAGACACCACCGGTAAATGTGGCGCGCGCGTAGTTCTGCGCCTCGCCGGCAAAAAGGCTGGCATCGAAATAGGCCCAGAACCAGGCGACGAAGAACATCACCTCGGAGGCGATGAACATGATCATGCCGTAGCGCAGATGCAGCGACACGACGCGCGTGTGATGGCCCTCATGCGCTTCCTTGATCGTATCCGACCACCAGGCAAACATGGTGTAGAGCACGATCACGATGCCGATGAAGAACAGCCACGGATTGGCGATGTTGAAGCCGAAGATCGGGAAGGTGCCGCCCTTCAGGTACTCCATCAAGGCGACACCGCCAAAGGCCATGACGAGCGCCCCTATCGAGCCCAGGAAAGGCCACGGGCTCGGGTCGACGAGATGATAGTCATGCTGTGGTTTTGCGTGCGCGTCTGCCATATCAACCCCCGAGATTTGCTTCGGTATTGGAAATTGTCTTGCTGCTGCCCTGGACCGGCTCCGAGGAGGCGATCGGCTTGGTCTTCTCGACCGGGAACATCGTGTAGGACAGGGTGATCGTCTTCACGTCCTTCAGTTCCGGCACATTGACGATATCGGGATCCACATAGAACAGGACCGGCATGTCCAGCGTCTCGCCGGGCTTCAGCGACGTATCGGTGAAGCAGAAACACTCGACCTTGTTGAAATACGGGCCAGCCAGTTCGGGCTGCACGTTGAAGGTGGCGCGGCCGGTGACGGGGCGATCGAACTTGTTGGTCGCCCGGTAGTGCGCCTGCACGGTCTCGCCGATCTTCATGGTCATCGAGCGCTGGACCGGCTGAAATTCCCACGGCACGCCGGCAATATTGGCATCGAAGCGCACCGTGATCTCTCGATCGAGCACGCGGCCGGCATACTGCTTCTCGGCACGTTGCGTCTTGCCGCCATAGCCGGTGGCCTGGCAGAACATCTTGTAGAGCGGCACGGCGGCATAGGCCATGCCGATCATGCCGGTGAAGAAGGCAAGGCAGACCGCCGCGACGATGACGTTGCTGTTCCTTCCGGCCGGCTTTTTGGACATCTCGACGCTCATCACATCGTGCCCAGATTGTGGCCGAACTTGACGATCGTCGCGATGTAGAAAATGACGACCAGCGCCGCCAGCGCCACGCCTATGGCGATGGATCGGCTGCGTTGGGCCTTCTTCTGGCGATCGGTCAAAGTGACCGTCTCGAGTTTTTCCTCGGCCATGGTCATGCCCCACCCATGGCAAGTGCGCGTTCGACAACGCTGTCGGCCAGGTAGGCAGCGAAGATGGCGAAGAGATAAAGCAGCGAATAGGCAAACAGCGCCTTGGCCGGCTTCATGGCGCGGTCGTCGTCGGCCATGCCGAGCACTTTCCACGCATACCAGACAAAGCCAACGCCCAGCAGCACGGAGGCCACGCCATAGATCGGCGTGGTGTAGCCGAGCAGCCACGGCAGCACGCCGACCGGGGCCAGCACCAGCGCATAGGCGAAGATCTGACGGCGGGTCGACGCCTCGCCGGCGACATTGGGCATCATCGGGATGCCGGCGCGCCCATAATCCTCGGACTTGAACAGCGCGAGTGCCCAGAAATGCGGTGGCGTCCACAGGAAGATGATCAGGAACAGGATGATGCTTTCGAGGCTGACCGAGCCGGTCACCGCGGCCCAGCCGATGACCGGCGGAATGGCGCCGGCCGCACCGCCAATGACGATGTTCTGCGGCGTCCAGCGCTTCAGCCACATCGTGTAGACCACGGCATAGAAGAAGATGGTGAAGGCCAGCAGTGTCGCTGACAGCCAGTTGACCAGCACGCCGAGCGTCATCACCGACAGCACCGAGAGCACCAGGCCGAAGGTCAGCGCCTCGTGCGGCTGGATGCGGCCGGATGGCACCGGACGGCTGGCCGTCCTGGTCATCACCGCGTCGATGTCGGCGTCGTACCACATGTTGAGCGCGCCCGAGGCGCCGGCGCCGATGGCAATGGCCAGGATGGCGATCACCGCCAGCAGCGGGTTGATGGTCACCGGTGCGGCAACAAGCCCGACAAAGGCAGTGAACACCACCAGCGACATGACGCGCGGCTTCAGCAGGGCGAAGAAATCGCCCGCCGTCGCTTCCGACATGCGGAAGCCCGCTTCGTCAATGCTGGTTTCGTCGACTAGGGCCATGCGTACTCAAGTCCATCATTCCGTTGGCCAAAACCGCCGGCGGGCCGGCGGTTTCGTATTCGAGCGGGGAGCCGCCTTACTTGATCTTGGGCAGTTGCTCCCACTGGTGGAAAGGCGGCGGCGAAGGCAGCTGCCATTCGAGCGTGGTGGCGCCCTCACCCCATGGGTTGGCACCGGCGACCCGCTTCTTCTGGAAAGCTTCGAACACGCAGTAGAGGAAGATCGCCACGCCGACGGCCGAGATATAGGAGCCGATCGACGACACATAGTTCCATCCGGCAAACGCGTCCGGATAGTCGATGGTGCGGCGCGGCATGCCGGCGAGGCCGAGGAAATGCTGCGGGAAGAAGATCAGGTTGACGCCGACGAAGGTGACCCAGAAATGGGTGTTGGCGATGACCGGCGAGTACATGTAGCCGGTCATCTTCGGGAACCAGTAGTACCAGCCGGCGAAGATGGCGAACACCGCGCCCAGCGACAGCACGTAGTGGAAGTGGGCGATGACGAAATAGGTGTCATGCAGCGAGCGGTCGAGACCGGCATTGGCCAGCTGGACGCCGGTGACGCCGCCGATGGTGAACAGGAAGATGAAGCCCAGCGCCCACAGCATCGGCGTCTTGAACGAGATCGACCCGCCCCACATCGTCGCGATCCAGGAGAAGATCTTCACGCCGGTCGGCACCGCGATGACCATGGTGGCGAAGACGAAGTAGCGTTGCGTGTCGAGCGACAGGCCGGTCGTGTACATGTGGTGCGCCCACACGATGAAACCGACGGCGCCGATCGCGACCATGGCGTAGGCCATGCCGAGATAACCGAACACCGGCTTCTTCGAGAAGGTCGAGATGACGTGGCTGATAATGCCGAAGCCCGGCAGGATCAGGATGTAGACTTCCGGGTGACCGAAGAACCAGAACAGGTGCTGGAACAGGATCGGGTCGCCGCCACCATCGGGAGCAAAGAAGGTGGTGCCGAAATTGCGGTCGGTGAGCAGCATGGTGATGCCGCCGGCCAGAACCGGCAACGACAACAGCAGCAGGAAGGCGGTGACCAGCACCGACCAGGCAAACAGTGGCATCTTGTGCAGCGTCATGCCCGGAGCGCGCATGTTGAAGATGGTGGTGATGAAGTTGATGGCGCCGAGGATCGACGAGGCACCGGCAATGTGGATCGACAGGATCGCCAGGTCCATGGCCGGTCCGGGCTGACCTGAGGTCGAGAGTGGCGGATAAAGCGTCCAGCCACCGCCGACGCCGTAGGCGCCAGGCGCGCTCGGCATGAACATCGAGGTGAGCAGCAGGATGAAGGCCGGCGGCAGCAGCCAGAAGGAGATGTTGTTCATGCGCGGGAACGCCATGTCGGGAGCACCGATCATGATCGGCACCATCCAGTTGGCGAAGCCGCCGATCAGCGCCGGCATGACCATGAAGAAGATCATGATCAGCGCATGCGCGGTGGCAAAGGCATTGTACATGCTCTTGCCGCCGTCGACAGCGGCGTCACCGTTCATGCCATAGACCATCTGCGCCAGACCGCTGAAGATCTGGATGCCAGGCTCCTGCAGCTCCATGCGGATGGCAACCGACAGTGCGCCGCCGATGATGCCCGCCATGATCGCGAAGATCAGGTAGAGCGTACCGATATCCTTGTGGTTGGTCGAATAAACCCAGCGCACCCAACCGTGATAAGGTTTGTGGTCGTGCCCGTCGTGAGCTGCAGCGTCTGCCATGTTCCGCTCCGTTCCCTAAATCTTGCTAACCCGCGGCATCAATTGCCGGCGGCCGCTACCTTGTTCTGGCCGTCGACCTCGGCCATCAACGTCTTGTTGGCGCCGGGCAGATTGGTCTTGGCTGCCGCCAGCCAGGTCTTGAACTGCGCATCGGAGACGACACGGATGGCAATCGGCATGAAGGCATGGTCCTTGCCGCACAGCTGCGAGCACTGGCCGTAAAAAATACCTTCCTTCTCCGCCTTGAACCAGGTTTCGTTAGTGCGCCCCGGAACGGCGTCGATCTTGATGCCGAAAGACGGCATGGCGAAGGAGTGGATCACGTCGGTCGCAGTGACAAGCACGCGGGTCATCGTGTTGACCGGCACCACCAACTCGTTGTCGACGGCGAGCAGGCGCGGATAGACCTTGCGGTCCTCCTTGCCGGCGGCAGCGCGGTCACCATCCTGGAGGATGGCGGAGTTGAAGGTAAGCGTGTTGTCGGTCTGGTATTCGTAGTCCCAGTTCCACTGGTTGCCGGTCGCCTTGACGGTCAGCTTGGCTTCTTCCGGCGGCGTGTACTGCGCGGTCAGGAGCTGGAACGAAGGAATGGCGATCAGCAGCAGCACGATGACGGGTCCGACCGTCCAAATCACCTCGATAAACGTGTTGTGGCTGGTCTTGGAGGGAACCGGATTGGCGCTCGCCCGGAATCTGAAGATGCAATAGGCAAGAAGGAACAGCACCAACAGGGTGATCGGGACGATGAACCACATCGTGTAGTTTCCGAACCACTCGATCTGCCGCATCATGTCGGTCGCTGGCGCCTGGAAGGTCGTTTCCCACGCCACGGGCTGATCGGCATGGGCGGATGTGCCGGCGAAAAACGCGGTGGCAGCACAAGCACCCAGAAACTTGGCACTGGCTAGAAACCTGGCGTCTGCTAGGAAATTTCTCATCGCCCTCTTCGTCTCCCAGTTCCTCGCGGCCGTGCCAACGAGAATAACGAACAATGCCGGGACGGGAATCCCGACAGTCTCAAGGTGGTTCAAACCATACTCTTTTTCCCTCCGCAAGAAAGGAGCGGAGGAAACTGTGCGGCATTTTTGCGCGCAAGCTGGCATGGCCCTTCCGGGGCAGCGGCCACGGCGACGAATCGCGTATGTTCGGCGGGTTGCCGGCCTCATGCTGGCGGGGTGTGCGAAGCGTCGTAATTCAGGCGAATTTGGCAGGGAAAAGCGCTGTATTGCCTGTTTCGGGACAGTTCGGCCGCGGTCTCGTCCTTTACTTGGCATTGGCGCGGCTTAAAGTGCCGTGATTCGCAATGGAGCCGTCATGAACTCTTGGCTTTCGGGACTGAGGCATACGCGACAGGAGCTTTCGAGAGCACTGGCGAAGGCCGTGTTTCTCGCTATCTTGTCCGCGGCCGGTCTGTTCGTCACCGGTCAGGCCAATGCCGCCCAGCCGAGCGGCACGGTGCGCTCGACGCATGGCGCATGGTCGATCATCTGCGACACGCCGGCCGGTGCAACCTCTGAACAATGCGTGATGATGCAGAATGTCGTCGCCGAGGATCGTCCGGAGATGGGGCTGTCGGTCGTCGTGCTGCGCACCGCCGACAACAAGGCCGAGATCCTGCGCGTGCTGGCGCCGCTCGGCGTGCTTTTGCCGAACGGCCTCGGCCTCAATGTCGACGGCAAGGACATCGGCCGCGCCTATTTCGTGCGCTGCTTCCAGGACGGCTGCTACGCGGAAGTCATTCTCGAAAAGCCGCTGCTCGACACGCTAAAGACCGGCACGTCGGCGACGTTCATCGTCTTTCAGACGCCTGAAGAAGGCATCGGCATCCCTGTCGACCTCAAGGGTTTTGCCGACGGCTTCGCCGCCCTGCCCTGACAGCAGGACGCTTGCGAAAAACCCTGCCCTGACGCAGAATTCCCAGGGGATGCGGGTTTTTGGCGGTGGGGATCATCATGCGCTCGTTTTCATTGCTTCTATCCGCCGGTCTGATTTCGACCGGCGCGGTTTCCGTTGCTTGGGCTGAAGATAGCGAAGTCATCACAACGCCTGATCCGGCTGCAATTCTCGACATTGCCAAGGGTTACGGCTCGGCCAAGCTGGACAAGGACGATGGTGGCGACCCCATGGTCTCCGGCCGGCTCGAAGGCATGAAGTACTTGATCTACTTCTATGGCTGCGAAAACCACGAGAAGTGCAAATCCATCCAGTTTTCCTCGGGCTACACCGACGCCTTCACGGCCGAGCAGGCCAACGAGTGGAACAAGAAGTATCGCTGGGTGAAGGCCTTCTCCGGTGACGGTTCCAACTTCAAGATGGATGTCAGCTTCATCGGCGGCATCACCAAGGCCAATCTCGAGGAACAGTTCTCGAACTGGGATTCGATGACCACCAACATCAAGGATTTCATCAACCAAAAGTGACGCTGGCGGCCTGTCGGCGATCGCATTTGCCCGCACAGCGCGTCGGGGGCGATTGTCTCGGCGCGGCTTCGCGCCTACATCGTGGGAAACCAGCTCTCTTCCCACGAACGGATGCGCCATGAACAGCCTGATCGGCCAATTCGACATTTCCGACGATCGCATCAAGCAGATCGTCGCCGACACCATCAACGGCGCCGACGACGGCGAACTGTTTCTCGAATACAGCGAGAGCGAAGCGCTGATGTTCGACAATGGCCGGCTGAAGACCGCCAATTTCAGCACCGACCAGGGCTTTGGCCTGCGCGCGGTCGCCGGTGAAGCCAGCGGCTACGCCCATTCGAGCGACCTGTCCGAGGCCTCGCTGCTGCGCGCGGCCGCCGCCGTCTCGACCGTCAAGGGTGGCCATTCCGGCACGCTTGCCGCAGCACCCGCCCGCACCAACCGCCATCTCTACGGCGAGGAGAATCCGATCCCCTCGCCCTCTTTCGAGGCCAAGGCAAAGCTGCTGCAGGAAATCGACGCCTGGCTGCGCGCCGAGGATCCGCGCGTGCGCCAGGTGACAGCCTCGCTTGCCGCGTCCTGGCAGCATGTCGAGATCGTCCGCGCCGACGGCCAGATGGTGCGCGATATCAGGCCGCTGGTCCGCATCAACGTCTCGGTCGTGGTCGGCGATGGCGACCGCCAGGAAAGCGGCTCCTACGGTATGGGCGGACGCAAGGCTTTTGGCGACTTCCTGATCGAGGACAGCTGGAAGCACGCGGCCAAGGAGGCGCTCAGGCAGGCGCTGGTCAATCTCGAGGCGATCCCCGCCCCGGCCGGCACCTTCGATATCGTGCTGTCCAGCGGCTGGCCGGGTGTCATGCTGCACGAGGCCGTCGGGCACGGGCTGGAAGGCGACTTCAACCGCAAGAAGACCTCGGCCTTCGCCGGCCTGCTGGGGCAGCAGGTCGCCGCCAAGGGCGTCACCGTCGTCGACGACGGCACCATCCCGGAACGGCGCGGCTCGCTCACCGTCGATGATGAAGGCACGCCTTCGGCCCGCAACGTGCTGATTGAGGACGGCAAACTGGTCGGCTACATGCAGGATCGGCAGAACGCCCGGCTGATGGGCATGAAAGCCACCGGCAACGGCCGGCGTGAAGGCTACGCCCACCAGCCGATGCCGCGCATGACCAACACCTACATGACGTCAGGCGACATGGAGCCGGACGAGATCATCGCTTCGGTCAAGAACGGCATCTACGCCGTCTCCTTCGGCGGCGGTCAGGTCGACATCACGTCGGGCAAATTCGTGTTCGGCTGCACCGAGGCCTACATGATCGAGAACGGCAAGGTGACGCAGCCGATCAAGGGCGCGATGCTGATCGGCAACGGGCCGGATGCCATGCACCGCGTCTCGATGGTCGGCAACGACATGAAGCTCGACAATGGCATCGGCATGTGCGGCAAGGCCGGACAAGGCGTGCCGGTCGGCGTCGGCCAGCCGCATCTCAGGATGAACCAGATGACGGTCGGCGGCACCCGGGTTTGAGGCCTTGGGACCGTTCCGGTAACGTCGCCTCCTAAGAGATGTTTCCGGGGGCAAGCGATCATGTCCAGATCCAAGATCGTCATTCTGACAGGCGCCGGCATTTCCGCGGAATCGGGGGTCGCAACGTTTCGCGACCCCGATGGTGTGTGGGCGAAATTCAACCTCGAAGATGTTGCGACGCCCGAAGGTTTTGCCCGCGACCCCGCCAAGGTGCAGGATTTCTACAATATGCGCCGGCGGCAGATGGGCGGCGTCGAACCGAACGCTGCCCACGCAGCACTGGCCAGGGTTGAGCGCGAAGTCCAGGGCGACGTCCTCCTCGTCACACAGAACATCGACGATCTGCATGAGCGCGCCGGCTCGCGAAACCTGATCCATATGCATGGCGAACTCGGCCGCGCGCTTTGCCAGGACTGTGGCAGAAGCAGCGCCTGGGCCGGTGACACCGTGGTTCAATCCGGATGCCCGACCTGCGGCGCTAAGGGCAAGTTGCGGCCCGACGTGGTCTGGTTCGGGGAGATGCCCTACCGCATGGAAGAGATCGGCGAGGCGCTGACGCGTTGCGACCTGTTCCTGGCAATCGGAACGAGCGGCAGCGTTTACCCGGCGGCGGGCTTCGTCGAGGAGGCGCGCGCTGCCGGCGCCTTGACGATCGAACTCAACTTGAAATGTGCCGGCTGGGCCTCCCGTTTCGACGAACAGATGGAAGGTCCAGCGACACAGATAGTGCCTGCCTTTGTGGCGCGTATTCTCTCAGCGACGGGCTGAGGCCGGCGTTTTCCAGCCTGAATCCTGGTGGGGACCTTGAAGCGAACACAATCCACGTCAGGAAATTGTTAAGTGTCTGACTGCCTGGGCTGCCTTTTGCGCACGAACGCAGCACCAGTTTCCTTCGTTGCGGTGGTGGTTTCGGCAATGCGGCGTTCCTCCGTCCTGATTTCGTCTATCCTGCTTGGCTTCGTTTCGCTGATTGGTGCGACATCACTGCAAGTCAGCTCGGCGGCGGCACAGTCGACCTTGTACAAGCGAATATCGATGCAACCATCTAAGGATGGGTCACTCTCTGCCGCCGTGGGCGGCTCCACCAGCGTCCCCTACGGTTGGGTCGATTTCTGCCATCGCCGACCAAAAGAGTGCAAGGTGCCCGCTCTGCCGGCCACCAATGTCAAGCTGACCGCGCAGAATCTGCGCACCCTCAAGCGGATAAATCAGAAGGCGAACAGTGCCATCAAACCCGTCAGCAATTTCGATCACTGGGGCACGATGGCGGACCACTGGGATTACCCGGTTGACGGCAAGGGCGACTGCAAGATTTACGCGCTCTACAAGCGTAAACTTCTTCAGGAGGCTGGATTCCCCCGGCAGGCGCTGCTGATGACCGTGGTGCACGACCTCGACAATGAAGGCCACACCATCCTGACGGTGAAAACCGACAAAGGCGATCTGGTGCTCGACAATCTGGTCAACGAAATCAGGCCGTGGAACGCGACCGGCTACTACTTCGTGAAACGCCAGTCGCAGCAGAACCCGAATATCTGGGTTTCGATCAACAAGCGGGGTGGCACGCCGAAGAGCCTCGTCAATGTTGCCAAGCTCGTAGACTGAGCCTGTTCAGGACCGGAGCGGTCCAGGCAACTGCGGCGTTTGGCGAGTTCCGACAGTCGAGACGGAGGATTCCACACCCCTCTCTTCCGCCCTCGACATTGCCTCACACAACTCCGGTCGGCGCGCGTTAAGCCTTAGTTTTCATGCGTGTCGCCTCTGGGCGACTTGCATTATCATTTGCAGGCAGGCTCGTTGGGGTGCCCGCAAGATGGCTTCCTGCCGGGTTGCGGCTGTGGCTTTTGCTGTGCCGGTGGTGGCTGCCGCACTTGCGGTTGTGCCTGGAATTCCGGCTTCTGCGGCTTGTTGACCTTGAAGTTCCGCTGGACGTTGACTTCCGCACCAGCGGAACCTCCACCGCCGGTCTGCAGCTCGCGAAACTTCTTGTTTCCGGCGCCCGGTGCGACAACGGCCTGGCCGGCGGACAGATCCCTGCGCGTCAGCTTCTTCGGCTTGCCGCCACCTTGGTCGGAGAAGACAGCTGGATTGTTCTTCCTGAATTTTTCCTGTGCGCTCTGGCCCTGGCCGGCCGGTGCACCGTTGACGGTCGGCAGCTTGCGAAACTTCTTGTTCCCGTTGCCCGAAGCCTGATCGCTCGGTTCGACAACGGCCTGGCCGACGGACAGATCCTTGCGCGTCAGCTTCTTCGGCTTGCCGCCACCCTGATCGGAGAGGACGGCTGGATTGTTCTTCCTGAATTTTTCCTGTGCGCTCTGGCCCTGGCCGGCCGGTGCACCGTTAACGGTCGGCAGCTTGCGGAACTTGCCGTTCTTGCCCAGCCCATTGCCGGCTCCGTTCTGCTGGCCATTGCCCTGTCCGGTAACGGCAGCGCCGGCATTTCCGGTAGACTGCTGGTTGCCGCCCAAGGTGCCTTGCTGGCCAAGCAGCTTCCTTGACCTGTTATTGGCCAAATTCTGTCCGTTGAGCACTGGCGGTTTGCCGTTGACGAGCGGCAGCGTCTTGCCGTTCGCTCCCGGCAGAGCGTGATCCGTCGAGAGCGTCTTCGACATCGGCGTAGTGCCACCTGGCTGCTGGCCCTGCGCCGCACCCTGGCCAAGCTTCGCCGGCAGGCCGCCCGGGTTGTGCTTGGCCAGCGCGGCCCTTTTCTGCAGCAGGGGCGGCAGCGCGACCTTGGCCGCGAGCGCGGCCGCGCCCAGGCCTGCGGCGGCGCCGAGCTTTTGGCCGGTGGTGAGAGCGCCCGGCGCGTTGCCATTGGACTGCCCAGCCTGACTGTTGGTCTCGTTGTTGATCGCCGTGTTGTTGATGATGGTGTTGTGGATGTTGTTGAAGACGATGTTGTCGCGCGGCGGCACGATGTTGCGCGGCGGGTTAACCCACACCGGCACCGGCACGAAGACCGGTACTGGCAGAACGAAGACATCGACTGCCGGTCGCGGGGGCGCCAACACGATGAAATCCGGCGGCGGCGGCGGCAGGAAGATCACCGCGACCGGTGGCGGCGGCTCGAAGTCGAAATCGGGATCGTCGAAATAGAGCACCGGCCGGTCGACATAGATGATTTCCTCCTCCGGCGGCGGCGGCACATCATAAGCGTAGACGGTGAAATCCTCCGGCGGCTCCAGCGCTGCATCGAAATGCTCGAGCCGGCGGCGGGCATCCCAAGCATGCGGGCCGTGCGGATAGCGATCGAGGTACGACCAGTAGGCTTCCGGTGTATCCTGGAGCCAGGTTTCGCGCCAAGTGACCGCTTCGCGCCGCGCAGCGATGATGGCACGCACACGCTTGGCCATTGGATCGTGTGGGTAGGCGCCGATGAAATCCTCGTAGCCGCGTAGCGTGTCACGGTCGAGGGCCGCGACATAGGCGTCGTGGGCGTCGAAGTCGCGGATCTCTCTGGTCCGGTTGGCCTGGGACTCAGCCTCCGAGACCTTGGGCGCGGGCGCATCCGGAGCGCGGTCGAAGAAGACGAAGGGCGCCGTGATCTTTGAGGCGCTCCACGGAACTTCCGCGCCCTGGGTCACCTCGTTGACGCGCAGGCGCGTGCGATCGAAAACATCGTCAAGCGGCAGGCCGCCTTCGCGCATCATCTCGGCCAGCGCCTGGGCATAGGCGCCGTATGGACCCTTGCCCTCCGGCGCGACGGTTCCCGGAGCGGCATTGAATGCAATAAGCATGTTCGGATCGGGATCGACCAGCGCGAGACCTCCGGCCAGCGGCTGGTTCGTCTGCGGGAATGCATTCGGCCGCGCCGCATCGAGCACGACGATGTTGACCTTCGTCGGCAGTCCGGCTAGCGACTTGGAGACATCGGAGAGCCGCATCCCCTGAAGCGGGACGTCGGTTGGATTGGCGATCTGGGCATCGACCGGCAAGAAGTAGTTCTCGCCTTCGAACTGCACACCATGGCCGGCGAGATAGACGAAGACGACCGCGTCGGGACCGGCGGCAGAAACCTTGCCGAGGAAATCGCGCAACGTGCCACGCAGCGATTCCTGGTCGACATCGCGCGCGCCGACCACATCGAACCCCGCCGCTTGCAAAGTCTGTGCGATCAGGCCGGCATCATTGGCCGGAGTCGCGAGCGCGCCCGAAGGATAGGCGGCATTGCCGATCACGAAAGCGAGGCGTTTTTCGCCCTGCGCAAGGACCCCCGTCGCCGAAGCGGCCATGAAAATGAAGAGGAGGAAGAACCCGAGGAATTTCTGGAGCGTCCGCATTTCTGGCCACCATGTGAAACAAACGGTCATGGAGCAGGATGGTTCCCTCCTCCAGTGATTCCGAAATAGACCGGCGCAAAGGGGCGGCTTTGCGGCGCGACTTCAGGAAGCTCGTCCGTCGCGACAACCTCAAGAAAATGTGATGATTTTCGGTTGCGCGTGAACCGAAGCAAAAATGCGAACGACGCTATCGCCGCTTTCGCGGCTTTTCCAGCAAGGCGACCGCCTCGACATGGGGCGACCACAGGAACTGATCGATCGGCGTGACACTTTTCAAGGTGTAGCCGCCATCGATGAGGATGCGCAGGTCGCGCGCCAGCGTCACCGGGTTGCAGGACACCGCTGCAACCAAGGGAACATCCGAGCGGGCGATCTGCTTCGACTGGTCCTCGGCGCCCGCGCGCGGCGGATCGAAGACAAGTCCGTCAAAGGCGTTCAACTCCTTGAAGGTCAGCGGCCGGCGGAACAGGTCGCGGCGTTCGCCCGTCACCCGCTTCAGGCCGGTCGCGAAACGCGCCCCCCGGTCGAGCGCCGAGAGGGCCGCCGCATCGCCTTCCACCGCATGGACTTCCGACTTCACGGCCAACCGCAAGGCAAAGCTGCCGCAGCCGGCGAAAAGATCGGCGACTTTCTTGGCGCGCCTCAGATGGCCGCCAACGATCTCGGCCATGGTCTGTTCGGCGGCCTCGGTCGCCTGCAGGAAGGCACCCGGCGGCACGGCGACCGCGACGCTGCCGAACATGACCACGGGCTTCCTTGGCTCGATGACGATCTCGTCATCGATGGACAGTCTGGCAAAGCCTTGCGCAAGGACAAAATTGGAGGCGATGCGGCGCTGGTGTTCGCCGAGCTTGCCGGAGTCATGCACCGCGACGTCGAGGCCGGAACCCGTCACCGTGACCGCCATCCGGAACGATTTGGTGGTGGCGCATATCAAGTCTGCGAGCGCTCTCAACCGGTCGAGTGCTGCGACGATCTCGGGCAGCGAGATCGGGCATTCGGATATGGAGATGATTTCCGGCGACAGATGGCGGTTGAAGCCGAGCAGCATCCCCGTGTCGCTGCGCCGGGCGGCGAGCACGACACGGCGGCGCGTGTGCGGCGCGCAGGCGACCAGCGCATCGATGTCGCAATCGAAGCCCTTCAGGGCGTGCACCACCTTGTCGCGTTTCCACTGGCGATAGGCTTCGGCCTCGAAATGTTGCAGGGCGCAACCGCCGCATTCGGTAAAATGGCGGCAGGCGGGTTCGATGCGCAGCGGCGAGGCCGCCAGCACCGCCATCAACGCGGCGCGATCCCTTTCGCGCGCGGCGGTGACGGTCTCGCCAGGAAGCGTAAAGGGAATGAACAGATCGCCGCTTTCCGTCTCGGCGATGCCGTCGCCCTGGGCGCCCAGCTTTTTGATGGTGAAGCGCGTGCTCATCGATCCTTGATCCCACCGAGCAGGAATTCGCGATTGCCGTCGCCACCTTCGATCGGCGACAGATGCAGGCCGAGCGAGCGCCAGCCGGGTACGGCATCAAGCCAATCCTGCAGCAGGCCGGCGACACGGGCGGCATCGAAGGGGTCTTTCAGCAGACCGCCCTTGCCGATCGCCTCGCGACCGGCCTCGAATTGCGGTTTGACCAGAAAGATCGCGGCGGCACCGGGTTTCGCAAGGGCGAGCGCCGGCGGCAACGCCAGTTTCAGCGAGATGAAGCTGACGTCGGAAACGATGAAATCCGGAGCACGGCCGGCAAGATCTGCAGCAGTGAGATCGCGGGCGTTCAAGCCCTCGATGACCGTCACGCGTGGGTCCTTGCCGACATCGGGATGCATCTGGCCGTGTCCGACATCGATTGCCATGACATGGGAGGCACCGCGTTCGAGCAGCACCTGGGTGAACCCACCGGTCGAGGCCCCGATGTCGAGCGCTTCGCAGCCGGCTGGGTCGAGACTAAAATGGTCGAGCCCGCCGATCAGCTTCAGCGCCGCGCGCGAAACATAGCCCTGCGCCGGATCATCGATGGCAACAAGGCATTGCGGCGAAACGTTCTGACCGGGCTTGCGGGCCATGACGCCGTCGACCGTCACCGCGCCGCGCTCGACCGCGTCACGGGCACGCGAGCGGCTGGCAAACAGGCCGCGCTGGACGAGCAGGTCGTCGAGCCGCTGGCGTGTGCTGGCTGGCAGAGGCGAGTTCATCGGCCTTCATGGCGAAAGCCGGCAGCGAAGGCAAGGACATTGGGCGCAACAAGGGAAGAGCGGCGAACGCATCGAGCCGCTTGGCGGCTTGCGCGCACCTTATCAAGTCCGGCAAAATGGTCGTCAGCAGAGCCCTCGCTCGTCGAAACCTGGGAGAGAAGGAATGCTGACGGGAACCTGTCACTGTGGTGCAACCCACTGGACCCTGGAGGGCGATCCTGGGCCGATCACAGCCTGCAACTGCACGCTTTGCCGGCGCTATGGCACGCTCTGGGCCTATGATTATGTCGACGAACGCATCCGTGTTGCGGGCCCGACGGGCAGCTATACGCGTGCCGGGAAGGACACGCCGTCGCTCGAAATCCTGTTCTGCCCGACCTGTGCTTGCGTGCTGGCCTGGCGCGGCTTGCGCGCCGGCGCCTCCGGTCGAACACGCATCGCCGTCAATGTACGGCTGGCGCCGCCGGAGGCCATCGCCGATCTGCCGATCGACCATTTCGATGGCCTCGACTCATACGACGACCTGCCGCGCGATGGCCGCTGCGTCCGCGATATGTGGTTTTAGAAAATGTTGCGCGACACCTGGCGCTCGACGGCAGGAGACAGACCGTCGTGCCCATCCCCTGAAGCTTGCTCCCGTGGAGGCTCAGCCGCAACCGCGGACGCAGGCACGGGATCGGGCAGGACGACGAGCTGCGGCACCTGCTTGTAGGAAAAGCCGCCCCTGATATCGCCCATCTTGCTGGCGACGATGCCCACCGCTGCTTTTTCGAGACTGCGGTCGTAAGGCGTTTCGGCGGCGGATGCTGCGATGGTGGCTGAAAGCGCCACGCCACACAGAAGCGTTCTCATTGTATTGTCTCCCTGCCTGATCACCATCTAGCAGGGCGCCGTTGAAAAAACGGCCAAGAGACACGGTAAGCAAAGCGCCAAACGGCAGCGTAAACAATGCGTTAAGAAATCAAGCCGGCAAACTGATTCAAGCGCTTGAGATTTTGAGTCACGCGCGTTGAGCGCGGGCCGTATGACCGAGCGCCGTGAAAACGGTGCGCACGATGCCGGCGGCGTCGAGGCCGGCATCGGCGTACATCTTTTCCGGCTTGGCGTGGTCGGCGAACACATCGGGCAGCACCAGCGGGCGCACCTTCAGGCCGCTTTCCAGCAGTCCTTCATGGGCAAGGAACTGCAGCACGTGGCTGGCGAAGCCGCCGATGGCGCCCTCCTCCACCGTCACCAGAACCTCGTGCGAGCGGGCCAGCCGCCGGATCAGATCTTCGTCGAGCGGCTTAGCGAAGCGGGCATCGGCAACTGTGGTGGAAAGCCCGGCCGCGCCGAGTTCTTCAGCAGCGATCAGGCAATCCTGCAGCCGCGTGCCGAAGGACAATAGCGCCACCTTGCTACCTTCCCTGACGATGCGGCCCTTGCCGATTTCAAGGACCGAACCGCGCTCCGGCATGTCGACGCCGACGCCGTTGCCGCGGGGATAGCGGAAGGCGATCGGGCCGTCATCATAGCTTGCCGCGGTGCGCACCATGTGGCGCAGTTCCGCCTCATCGGCCGCAGCCATCACGACAAAGCCCGGCAGGCTCGCCAGGAAGGTGGTGTCGAAGGCGCCGCAATGGGTAGCGCCATCGGCGCCGACGAAGCCGGCACGGTCGATCGGGAAACGCACCGGCAGTTTCTGGATCGCGACGTCGTGGACGACCTGGTCGTAGGCGCGCTGCAGGAAGGTCGAATAGATCGCCGCGAACGGCTTGTAGCCTTCGGTCGCGAGACCGGCGGCGAAGGTCACAGCGTGCTGTTCGGCGATGCCGACATCGAAGGTCCTTGACGGGAACACTTCGCCAAACAGGTCGAGCCCCGTGCCGCTCGGCATGGCGGCGGTGACGGCGACGATGCGGTCGTCCTCGCGGGCCTCCTGGATCAGGCTTTCGGCGAACACCTTGGTGTAGGCCGGTGCGTTGGCCGGCGCCTTGGCCTGCGCCCCGGTGATGACGTCGAACTTGTTGACGCCGTGATATTTGTCGGCGGCTTCTTCCGCCGGCGCGTAGCCCTTGCCCTTCTGGGTGACGACATGGATCAGCACCGGGCCTTCGCCATTGTCGCGGACGTTTTTGAGCACCGGGATCAGATGTTCGAGATTGTGACCGTCGATCGGGCCGATGTGGTAGAAGCCGAGCTCCTCGAACAAGGTGCCGCCGGTGACATAGCCGCGTGCATGCTCGACCGCCCGTGTGATGGCGCGGTCGGCGCGCTTGCCGAGATAGGATGTCAGTTTCTTGCCGAAGTCGCGCAGGCCGGCATAGGCCTTGCCCGAGGCGAGACGCGCCAGATAGGCGCTCATGGCGCCGGTCGGTGGGGCGATCGACATATCGTTGTCGTTGAGGATGACGATGAGCCGGGCATCGAGCGCGCCGGCATTGTTCATCGCCTCATAGGCCATGCCCGCCGACATGGCGCCGTCACCGATGACGGCGATGACATTGTTGCGGCCACCCGCGAGATCGCGGGCGGCGGCCATGCCGAGGCCGGCCGATATCGATGTCGAGGAGTGCGCCGCGCCAAACGGATCATATTCGCTCTCGGTGCGGCGGGTGAAGCCGGACAGGCCGCCTTCCTGGCGCAGTGTGCGGATGCGGTCGCGGCGACCGGTGAGAATCTTGTGCGGATAGGCCTGATGGCCGACATCCCAGATCAGCCGGTCATCCGGCGTGTTGAAGACATAGTGCAGCGCCACCGTCAGTTCGACCACGCCGAGGCCGGCGCCAAGATGGCCGCCGGTGCGGGACACCGCATCGACCAGTTCAAGGCGCAGTTCGGACGCCAGTTGCGGCAATTCGTTCTCGTCAAGCGCGCGCAAATCCGCCGGAATGCGGACCTTGTCGAGAAGCGGCGTATGCGGCGTTGCGTTCACGGGTGCTCAGGCTTTCTGTTCAACGGCGGGATAGGCCGCCGGCCTGCGAAAGTAAATGCGTGCCAGTGACGCGGGCCCGCTGCCAAAAGCACAGCGCGTCGAAACAGCTTATGCCCGCGCTTTCAAGTCCTTGTTTTCGTGCCTATCGTGGTCCCGAAACCGGGCGCCTTTTGGGCGATATTCATTAGTTTTCCGGCAGCGGGATGAACTCTTCCTCATCTCCAGGAACGATATCGAAGCGGCCCGTCTTCCATTCCTGCTTGGCCTGTTCGATGCGTTCCTTCGACGAGGAAACGAAATTCCACCAGATGTAGCGCTGCGAGCCGAGCGAGGCACCGCCGAACAGCATGAAATGCGCGCCGGTATCCGACGATACGACGATCTCGTCACCGGGCCGGAACACCAGCAGCCGCTCCGCCGGGAAAACATCGCCCGAAATCGAGACCTCGCCTTCCAGCGTATAGATGGCGCGCTCTTCCGCATCGGCCGGGATTTTCACGCTGGCGCCCGGCGTCAACCTGAGATCAGCATAGAGCGTCTCGGTATCGGCCCGCACTGGCGAGCGCAGCCCCTGGAAGTCACCGATGACCACGCGACCGCGGACACCTTCGGCGTCGATCTCGGGCAGCCGCAAGGCAGCCGTGTTCTCGAACACCGGCGCGACCTCTTCCTTGCCATCAGGCAAGGCCAGCCATGTCTGCAGGCCGGAGATCGACATTGGCGCACCGCGCAGTTCCTCGGGCGTGCGCTCGGAGTGGACGATGCCGCGGCCGGCGGTCATCAAATTCACGTCGCCGGGCTGGATCACCATTTCCGTGCCCAGCGAATCGCGATGCCGGATCTTGCCGTCGAACAGATAGGTCACTGTCGACAGGCCGATATGCGGATGGGGACGGACATCGAGCGCCTGGCCGGCGCGCAGGATCGCCGGGCCCATGCGATCGAAAAAGATGAAAGGCCCGACCAGCCGCCTTTTGGCGGTCGGCAGAGCGCGACGGACCGGAAAACCACCAATGTCCTTGGCGTTTGGTATCACCATCAATTCGATCTGGTCGCTGGCAAAGGCGTCGCCGGCTTCAGGGTCTTTCCCTGGGAAGAAGCTCATGAACTCTCCTTGTCAGCGGCCAAGGGCCGCTTTGGCGGCATCAGGCAAAGCGGATGGCTGACTTTGCCCGTAGTTTCGCCGCCACCTCTTCACGATTGCGCGGATGCTGGTGGGTTTCGAGCGAATCGAGCAACTCGCGCGCTGATGCCGCAATGGCTTCGACGGCGTGGTCGAACGCGTGCTGGTTCTGCTTCGACGGCCGTGTCGTTCCGCTCAGCTTGCGGACGAACTGAAGGGCTGCGTCGCGGACTTCGTCATTGGTTGCCGGCGGATCAAAATTGAACAGGGTCTTGATGTTTCTGCACATCGCTTCCGTATCTCCTCTCGTCCTGGAGCCGTTTCAATCGGGATGAGTTTAATCCCCAACCATGATCGTGTCCAAAAACCGGCGAGGCAAGACCGCCGTTCGCGACTGTGCATCAATCCGCGTCGAGCGGCTCCGTGCCAACCGGCTTGCCGTCGCGCGACAGCCTGATCTTCTCGACCTTGTCCTCAGCGGCCTTCAGCAGCCGGTCGCAATGCGCCTTCAGCGCCTCGCCGCGCTCATAGATCTTGATCGACTGGTCGAGCGGCACGTCGCCACGCTCCAGATCATCGACGATCTTCTCCAACGCGTCGAGTGCCTGCTCGAAGCTCATCGCCTTGACGTCTTCATTGGTCTCAGCAGCCATTATTCATCCTTTCATCAGTCGCCCGACATGGGCGGCGACCGAAAATGCCAATCCTTGCAGATCGTAGCCGCCCTCAAGCAGGCTGACGAGCCGGTTGCCGCTGTGGCGGGCCGCGCGCTGCATCAGCTGGCCGGTCGCCCAGTCGAAATCGTCTTCGGTCAGATTGATCTCGGCCAGCGGGTCGCGGTGGTGTGCGTCGAAGCCCGCCGAAATGATGATCAGATCGGGCGCGAAATTGTCGAGCGCCGGCAGGACGCGCGACAGGAAGGCATCGCGAAACACCTCGCTGCCGGTCTGCGGCGCCAAAGGCGCGTTGACGATGTTGCCGGCGCCGGTCTCGCTCGTCGCGCCGGTGCCGGGATAGAGCGGCATCTGGTGCGTCGAGCAATAGAGCACCGACGGATCGTCCCAGAAAATATCCTGCGTGCCGTTGCCATGGTGCACGTCCCAGTCGACGACCGCGACACGCTCGACGCCATGCTTCTTCTGCGCATAGCGCGCCGCGATCGCCGCCGTGTTGAAGAAGCAGAAGCCCATCGCCGTCGTTTTTTCGGCATGGTGACCAGGCGGCCTCGCGGCGACGAAGACATTGTCGGCGCGGCCTGAAAAAACATCATCGACAGCAGCGTTGGCGGCACCGATGGCGGTGATCACCGCCTGCCAGCTCTTCGGGCTGGCGGTGGTGTCGGCATCGACGCGGGCAAGGCCCTCTTCGGGAATGGCGGCGCGGATGCGCGCGACGAAATCGGCGGGATGCGCGTAGAGGATGGTGGCCTCGTCGCCCTCCGGCGCCTTGACGCGATCAAGCGCGGCAAAGGCTTCGTCGTCGAGGACGCGCTCGATGGCGCGCAAGCGGTCCGGCCGTTCGGGGTGACCGGGCGGTGTGATGTGCTCAAGAAAGATCGGGTGGGTGTAGAGACGGGTTGTCATGCTCCCTATCTAGTGCCCCGGCGCCGCGATGGCCATGCATTGCGGCTCGATCGCTGGGGAAAATCACGCCTGCGTCCATCGGCGTCGCTGCGGGGATTGGCGCCGCAGGCGCTTCGGCGTAAGGTCCCGCCACTGCCTGGTGCCCGCCGCAAGCGGGAGAATCGGGAACACGGTTGAACTCCGTGGCGTGCCCAACGCTGTGAGGGGGACCGCGCCGGTAAATGCCACTGTCGATGACGGGAAGGCACCGGACGCGGGTTGATCCCGAGCCAGAAGACCGGCCTGGCAGGCATCGTCATCCGCATGGTCAGGCGGAGGACATGGACTGCGATCGCAAGGGGACAAGCGATGCCGGATTCTATGAACGACGGATTTGACCAGATAGCGCGCGACGCGGTCTACCGCGCCATGTTCACGCGGCGCGACGTGCGCAGCCATTTCCTCCCCACGGCACTCGATGATGAGGTGCTGGCGCGGCTGCTGCTTGCCGCCCATCACGCGCCGTCTGTCGGTTTCATGCAGCCGTGGAATTTCATTGTCATCCGCGATGCCGCGCGACGGGCGGAGGTGCGCGACCTGTTCCTGGCCGCGCGAGAACAGGAACTGCCTGAAATCGAAGAAGACAAACAGGCGCTCTACCGCAAGCTCAAACTGGAAGGCATCTGCGAAAGCGCGCTCAACATCTGCATCACCTGCGACCGCCAACGTTCGCAGGGGTCGCCATTGGGACGCTGGCACAATCCGGAGATGGATCTCTACAGCACGGTCTGCGCGGTGCAGAATTTCTGGCTGGCGGCGCGCGCCGAAGGCGTCGGCGTTGGTTGGGTCAGCATCATCGAGCCGCAAGCGCTGAAGAGCCTGTTGGCCATTCCCGAGCACGTGACACCGATCGCCTATCTCTGCGTCGGCCGTGTCTCGGAATTCGCGCCGAAACCGGACCTTGAAACGCATGGCTGGGGCCGACGGCTGCCGCTGCCCGAATTGATCACGAGCGAAACTTTTTGCGGGCAAGGCGAGGCGCGGCTCAAGTCAGCCGTGGCGGACCTCAACATCGCTGTTATCGCGCCCGCGCATCCCGCCGATCAGCGTGTCGCGCCTGCAGTACCCCAGCGCGACCCGCCAAAGGAGGCCAGCGCCTTGTCCTTCAACTCCCTGAACTTCGACGACGCTTCGGCCAGCCGGGCATCCCAGGCCGGATCGGGCACCTGGCCGGCGATGGTCTTGAAATAGACCTGCATCAGGCAAGCGATGGCGAATGGCTCGATGAAGGCCGCCTTGAAGGCCCAGGCGAAGACGATGGCGAGCACGAAGGCCCAGCCGGCGAGCTGCCCTGGCATCATGAACAAAATGGCGGCGGCCGGGGCCAGCATCAGCAGGAAGATGACGAAAGACACGCCCCACATGATGACCGCCAGCCAGACGGCGTTCTTGACCATGGTCTTGCCGTTCTGGGCGTAGAGCACGACGCCTTGTCGGGCCGTCTCGAAGGGCGAGGACGAATTGATGCGGATGTTGTAGCCGAGGATGATCTCGTCGACATAGGTCAGCGACAGGCGGATCACCGTGTTGATGAAGGAGACCAGGCCGCTCAGGCCCGGGATCGGCAGGAAAGCGGCGATGCCGCCGAGCAGGCCGGTGATGGCGCGGATGGCGCCCTTGACCAGCTGGTCGACGACGAAAAGGATATTGGCCTCGGCAAAACGCTCTGTGACGACCTGCTTTGCATAGGCGATCTGGTTCTGGCCATCGGGAACATCCCGGCCATCGATCAGATGGACCATGACGGCGATATGGCCAGCCTTGACGACGTAGAGGATGTATTCGCGGATCCAATAGACGGCGATCGAAACGATGCCGAAACCGACCACGCCACCCCACAGGGCGAAGGACATTGGCCCGTCGGGATCGGTGGAGATATGGCCGACGCCATAACCGACGGAGGCGCCCGTGCCGGTCGCCACGATGTAGGCCAGAGTGATGCCGAAATAGACGATCATGCGAAAGACAATGAAGGGCCAGGTCCTGATCATGATGGACACCGACCGGCCGATCTCGAAATCCCACATGGCTCCGAATCTCCCCTCAGAGATGGCTGCGAAGGATGCGCTCACCCCATAGATTGGTCAATCGGGGGCGGTGGTCAGCGAGGCGCCCAACGGGGATTTGGGTCTGTTATGAACCTGGTTTTCTGAGGAGGCCTTCAAGCAGCTGCTTGAAGGCCGCCACCACCATCTTCGATGTCGCTTCGGGATCGTTCGAATTGGCGATCCGCTGCGCCGCCTGGCTGCTGGCGCCATTGATCAGCCGTGCGGCGGTCTCGGGGTCGACGCTCGGGACGACCACCCCTTCCCCCTGCAGCGCGGTCAGATGATCGGTCATTGAACCGACGCAGGCATTGGCATTGGACCATTGCGCCGGATCGCCCAGCACGGCTGGACCATCGCGGAACATGATGCGCTGGATTTCCGGCTCCAGCGCCATCTCGATATAGGTCGTGCATTCGTCGACGAAGTGTTGCCAGCGAGTCGGCGCTTTCGAGGCGACCTCATTCACCCGAGCCGCCATCTCGCCGTCGATTTCGGCGATAACCGCCTCCAGCAGTCCCTTCTTGTCGCCGAAGTGATGATAGAGCGCGCCGCGCGTCAGTCCGGCCGAGGCAGTGAAATCATCCATCGACGCTTCGGCATAGCCTGTCGTGCCGAAGGCCTGGCGCGCCGCGGCGATCAGCTTGGCGCGCGTCTCGGCAATCATCTCCTTGCGGGGTCTGTGCATTCTGCCTGGCCTTATCCACATACGTTCCGTATGCCAATTGACATACGTCGCGTATGGTCTATCTAATCCTCATACGCTCCGTATGTAATTGTCAGATCGCCTTTTGTCGAGGAACCGCCATGCAAAACCCCTATGCTGAAATCTTTCGTGCTCCGGGAGCCAAGGGCTTTGCGGCCGCCGGCTTCATCGCGCGCCTGCCGATCGCCATGGCGCCGATCGGCATCGTCGCCATGCTGTCGCAGACGCGCGGCGAATACTGGTTGGCGGGTGCGGTCTCGGCGACATTCGCTCTCGGCAACGCATTCGTCTCGCCGCAAACGTCGAGGCTGGTGGACCGACTTGGCCAGACGCGGGTTGCGGTCCCCACCACCCTCATCACATTTATCGCCTTTGCGGTGCTGATTGTTGCGGCCAATCAGGACTGGCCGGTATGGACGCTGTTCGTGTCGGCACTGGCGGCCGCCGCCATGCCCAGCATGCCGGCAATGGTTCGCGCGCGCTGGACCGAGCTTTTTCGCGGACGTCCGCAAATGAACACTGCATTCGCGTTCGAGTCGGTCGCGGACGAGCTGGTCTATATTGTCGGCGCATCGCTTTCGGTGGGACTTAGCGCTGCGCTGTTTCCGGAAGCCGGCGTTCTCGCAAGCACGCTGTTTCTTGCCATTGGCTGGGCCGCGTTCATCCTGCAGCGTTCAACCGAACCACAAGTGCGGCCGGTTGGTGATGGCTCCGCCGGCTCGGCAATACGTCTGCGGCCCGTGCAGATCATCACCTTCGCCATAATTTTCGTTGGCGCGACCTTCGCGACGACGGAGGTCAGCACGATAGCGCTCACCAAGGAGCTCGGCCAGCCCAGTGCCGCCAGCCTCGTCATCGGCGTCTATGCAGTGGGATCGTTCGCGCTCGGCATTGTGGTCGGCGCGCTCAACCTGAAAGCGCCGCTACAGCGGCAACTCGCCATTGCAGTCGCCACCCTGGCGCTCAGCACATTGCTGCCGCTCACGGCTGGCTCAGTGCCGCTGCTGGCCCTGACCGTGTTCCTGAGCGGCGTGGCGATCTCGCCGACCTTCATCACCGCTTTCGGCCTGATCGAGCGGCATGTGCCGGAAGCAATGCTGACCGAGGGCATCACCTGGGTGACGACAGGGATCGGCATCGGCATGGCGCTGGGCGCGTTCGTCGCCGGCGCGGTGGTGGATGCGTTCGGCGCCCAGAGCGGGTTCTGGGTTTCAGTGGCGGCAGGCACCATCGCGCTGATCACCGTGCTGCTTGGCCAGCGCAGCCTTGCCACCCATAAATGCGAGCTGGAGGGATGCGACGCCGCCGCTGTTCCGGCCGAGTGACCGCCAGGATATGTCGAGATTCAGGTCAGGCCGACCTCACCTGAATATCAACATGGCCTAGATAATCTCGGTCTTGGCGATGTGGATGCCAAAGCCTTCGAGGCCGACATAATGGCGCTCGCGCGAGGCGATCAGGTTGATCGAGGAAATGCCGAGATCCTTCAGGATCTGCGCGCCGAGGCCGATCTCGCGCCATTCGTTCTCGCGACGGCGGGCCTCTTCATGATCCTCGCGGTCGCCGCTTAGCGGACGCTTCCGCTCCTGGTGGGCGACGCCGACCGAACCCTCTCTGAGATAGACGATGACGCCGCGCTTGCGCTCGCCCATCGCTTTCATGATGGCGTCCAGCCGGTGGCTGGTGCCGAAGACGTCGGTCACCACATCCTCGGAATGCAGGCGCACCGGCACGTCCTCGCCGTCGCGGATATCGCCGAAGACGATAGCGACGTGATGCATCGTGTCCCAGGGAAGCGTGTAGGTGAAGACCTGCGCCTTGCCGCCAAGCGTGTCGATATCGGAGCAGGCGACGCGCTCGACCAGCGTTTCCTTGCGCTGGCGGTAGGCGATGAGGTCGGCGACCGACACCTGCTTGAGGCCATGCTCCTCGGCGAAAGCCTGCACCTGCGGGCCGCGCTTGACGGTGCCGTCATCATTGACCAGTTCGGAAATGACGCCGATCGGCGGCAGACCGGCGAGCTTGCACAAATCGACCGCGGCTTCGGTATGGCCCGAACGCATCAGCACGCCGCCTTCGCGCGCGATCAGCGGAAAGATGTGGCCCGGGCGGACGAAATCGGAAGCGCCGACATTGCCATTGGCGAGGTTGCGCACGGTCAGCGTGCGGTCGTCGGCCGAAATGCCTGTCGTCGTGCCATGCTTGAAATCGACGCTGACGGTGAAGGCGGTGGTGTGGGCGGAATCATTGTCGGCGACCATCGGCTGCAGGTTGAGCCGCTTGGCTTCCTCGCGTGGCATCGGCGTGCAGACGATGCCCGAGGTGTTACGCACGATGAAGGCCATCTTCTCCGGCGTGCAGTGGACGGCGGCGACGATCAGGTCGCCTTCATTCTCGCGCCCGTCATCGTCCATGACGACGACGATCTCGCCGCGTTCGAAGGCGCGGATAGCTTCGACGATCTTCTTCTGGTCGTAAGGCATGGAATGCTCGCTTCGCTAGCAGGGAATAAGGGAGTACGGCAGTAGGGCAGTAGGGGAAAGGAAAAATTTGGCTGTTTCAGTGGGCTGCGTAGCACAATGCCTACTGCCTACTGCCTACTCCCTGCCCTGTCTGTCCCCTATGCCGCAGATAATGATCGGCGATGGCACAGGCAACCATCGCTTCGCCGATCGGCACGGCGCGGATGCCGACGCAGGGATCGTGCCGGCCCTTGGTCATCACCTCAACGTCGTTGCCGTCCTTGTCTATCGACTTGCGCGCCGTCAGGATCGACGAGGTCGGCTTGACGGCGAAGCGGGCAATGATCGCCTGGCCGGTCGAGATGCCACCGAGGATGCCGCCGGCATTGTTGGACAGGAACACCGGCTTGCCGTCATTGCCCATGCGCATCTCGTCGGCATTCCGTTCGCCGGTGATACGCGCAGCCTCGAAGCCGTTGCCAATCTCGACGCCCTTGACGGCGTTGATCGACATCAGCCCGGAGGCGATGTCCTGATCGAGCTTGGCGTAGATCGGCGCGCCAAGCCCCGGCGGAACGCCGTCAGCGACGATCTCGATCACCGCGCCGACAGAGGAACCGGCCTTGCGGATGCCGTCGAGATACTGCGTGAAGACGGGAACGGAAGCGGGATCGGGGGTGAAGAACGGGTTCTCGGCGTCACCGATGAAATTCCAGTTCCAGTTGGCGCGATCGATCGACTTTTCACCCATCGAGACCAGCGCGCCGCGCACCACCATGCCCGGCACCACCTTGCGGGCGAGCGCGCCTGCCGCCACCCGCGCCGCTGTTTCGCGGGCCGAGGAGCGGCCACCGCCGCGATAGTCGCGTATGCCGTATTTGACGTCATAGGTGTAGTCGGCATGGCCCGGCCGGTACTGGCGAGCGATCTCGCCATAGTCCTTCGAACGCTGGTCGACATTTTCGATCAGCATCGAGACCGGCGTGCCGGTGGTGATCATCGTCTCGCCGTCCTCGTCGAGCACGAAGCCCGACAGCACCTTCACCTCGTCCGGCTCGCGGCGCTGGGTGACGAAGCGCGACTGGCCCGGCCGGCGCTTGTCGAGCTCGGCCTGGATTTCGTCACGCGTGAAGCGGATGCCCGGGGGGCAGCCGTCGACCACGCAGCCCAGTGCTGCACCATGGCTTTCGCCCCAGGTGGTGACACGGAAAAGATGGCCGAACGTGTTGTGAGACATGGAAAAGTGCCCTGCCCGGCAGCGGAGCCGGTTGAAGCCTGCCTTCTATTGGCGTTTTTTGCAGTGGTCAAACTGTCATCCCCGCCGTTTAAGTTTTGACACATTCGGCTGGTTTCTGCTTTCTTCCATCCGCCGTTGAGGATCCGCCGCCACCCAAGCCGGCGCAATGACCAAAGAGGACGATTATGCGTACCCTGATTGGCGCTGTTGCCGCCACGCTGCTGCTTTCCACCGCTGCTTTCGCCGGCCAGACCGAAGGCCTGATCAAGAAGGTCGACAAGGACGCGCTGACCCTGACGCTGGACGACGGCAAATCCTACAAGCTGAACGCAGAGACCGATCTCGACGCGCTGAAGCCGGGCATGGACATCGTCATCGCCTATGACGTGACCAATGGCGAGAACGTCATCACTGACATGCAGTTGCCGGACGGCGACACGAACTAAAGCTTCCGACCCAATTTGGATGTGTGCCGTCGGTTCGACATTCCGCCGAGCCGGCCCAGTCGCCTCTTACGCGATTGTGGCCGCAAACTGCCGTGTCTGGCCATTGTAGACGGCCTAAAGCCACTCCAGGCTCTTGCCTTGGAGTTTGAGCACGCGATCCTGCGGTATCTCCAGGTTCGCGGCCTCGTCTTCGGCCATGTCGAGCACGAACCGGAACAGGGTGCGCATGACGCCACCGTGCGTCACGCAGACCGTCCTGCGGTCCATCTCGTCGAAGCAGGGTTTTACCCGTTCGAGCAGCATCTGGTAGCTTTCCGACCCGTCGCCGGGCGGCTGAAAATTCCATTTGTCCAGTGCGCGGGACCGGCTCGCTCCGGGTGACTGCGTCTCGAGTTCGGCAAAGGTAAAACTCTGCCAGTCACCGAAATTGACTTCGATGAGGCGTGCATCGGTCCGATAGGCGAGCGGATCGAGCATCATCGCTGCGCGGATGCGTTCCATCGTTTCGCGCGTTCGCCGCATCGGGCTGGCGACGAAATCGAATTCCCCGGGATTGCCGACAAGTTCGGCCAGCCGATGCCCGTTCCCGGTCGCCTGTTCGCGGCCAAGGACATTGAGATCGGTATCGGCCTGGCCCTGAAGCCGGAACTCGGCGTTCCACGCGGTCTGGCCGTGGCGCACGATATAAACCAGCGGGTACATCAGGTCTTCCGGAGATCGGGCCAGGGCCTGGGCGGAGGATAGGCGGAGGGAGCTAGTCCTTGACCGTCGAGATATCAGGCGCGTCGACCGCCTTCATGCCGACCACGTGATAGCCGGAATCGACATGATGCACTTCGCCGGTGACGCCACGCGACAGGTCGGACAGGAAATAGACGCCGGAATCGCCGACCTCTTCCTGCGTGACCGTCCGCTTCAGCGGCGAATTGTATTCGTTCCATTTCAGGATGTAGCGGAAGTCGCCGATGCCGGATGCGGCAAGCGTCTTGATCGGGCCGGCGGAGATGGCGTTGACGCGGATCTTCTTGGCGCCGAGATCGACGGCGAGATAACGCACGCTGGCCTCGAGCGCGGCCTTGGCGACGCCCATGACGTTGTAGTGCGGCATCACCTTCTCGGCGCCGTAATAGGTCAGCGTCAGAAGCGAACCGCCATCGGTCATCAGCGCCTCGGCGCGCTTGGCGATGGTGGTGAAGGAATAGACCGAAATGTCCATGGTGCGCAGGAAGTTGTCGCGCGTCGTCTCGACATAGCGGCCGGTCAGTTCGTCCTTGTCGGAAAAAGCGATGGCATGGACGAGGAAGTCGAGCTTGCCACCCCAATGCCTGGCGACATTGGCGAAAACCTCGTCGAGGCTCCCCGGATCGGTGACGTCGCAATGGCCGGCGACAAAGGCGCCCAGTTCCGCCGCCAGCGGCTCGACGCGCTTCTTGAACGCCTCGCCCTGATAGGTCAGCGCGATCTCGGCACCATGATCCACACAGGCCTTGGCGATGCCATAGGCAATCGACCTGTTGTTCGCGACGCCAAGAATCAGGCCGCGCTTGCCGGCCATCAGGCCCTGTCCACCCGCCATGTGAGCGCTCTCCGCAAGGTTTCTGCTTTGTGGAGTGCCTATCGCACAGGCACACAGCCCCTTCAAGCGTTCAAACCGGACAGTTCGGGGGACAAAAGCGCTGGATCAGCCTTTTTGGCCGCGCAGCAGGGCTTCGAGTGCAGAATCCCCGCCCTCCGGCAGCATGATGCGCACATGGGCATAGAGATCGCCATGGCCGCCGGCTTTCTCCGGCAAGCCCCTGCCCTTGAGTCGCAGGACCTTGTCCGAGCTCGACCAGGCGGGAACATTGACCGCGAGCCTGCCGGTTGGCGTCTCGACCGGCACCTTGGCGCCCAGCACGGCATCGGCCAGCGAAACCGGCAGATCGGCATGCAGGTCGCGGCCTTCGATGCGGTAGCGCGGATGCCGGCGGATATGGATCTTGACCAGCGCGTCGCCAGGCTGGCCCGGGCCTTGCTCGCCCTGCCCCTTCAACCGGATGGTCTGGCCATCCTCGACAAAGGCCGGCAGTTTGACCGCCACCTTGCGGCCATCGGGGAACATCGCCGTCACCTTTTCGGCGGTCGCGGCTTCCTCGATGGTGACGTCGAGCGTGACGTTGACATCGGCCGCCGTCGCCGGCTGGCGGCGATCGCCGGCACCGGCGCCGCGCGCGCCAGAAAAGGCGTCGCCGAAAATCTGGCTGAAAATATCGCTGTTGCCGTCGAACGGATCACCGCCAGGGCGCCCAGACCGGAATTCGAATCGCGAACCACCGGGTCCTTGCTGGCGGCGAAACCCACCGAAGGGATCGCCGCCACCGGCAGCGCCCTCAAATCCCTGGAAGCGTGGCTTGCCGTCGGCGTCGATCTCGCCGCGATCGAAGGCGGCGCGGTTCTTCTCGTCGCCGACGATCTCATAGGCCTGGTTGGCCTGGGCAAAACGGTCCTTCGCCTTGGGATCATCCGGATTCTGGTCCGGATGATGTTTCTTGGCGAGTTTCCGATACGCCGATTTTATGTCCTTGGCCGATGCGTTCTTTGCAACGCCCAGGACCTCATACGGGTCGCGCATGCTTCCTGCCCTGGAAATGAGTTGAGTCCATACTTGCCCCCTATATGCGCTCGCATAGGAAGAAATTCCAGTAGCGGAGCGTCATATCAAAGGCAGAAAGTCAGAGCGCCTTGAAGCCCTGCATGCGCCAGCCGCCGGCACTGGCGAGGCACAGTTCGCCTTCGAACATGGCAACACCATCAAAGCTTTCGCGCGAGGCCTTGAAGCGGCGGCAGGTCTGGCCCCTGTCCTTCAATTCCGCCAGTTCGGTGATGGAGCCGCGTGAGCCGGTGCCGGTATTCGCCCACGGCACGGCCTGGCCGCCGAGTTGCTCGATGTCGGCGGAGGACACCGCATTGCCGATCGTCGTCTGGTCTGAGTCGCGATCCGAATCAGTTGGCTTGGCCGAAGTCTGCGTGCTGCTGGTCAGGATCGAGCGGTCGACTTCGGCTTTTTCCAGGCTGAAGCCACCCGCGCCACAGCCAACAAGCGGCAGGGCGATTGACACGATCGCCGCTTTCGCGCTGGCCGAAGCGATAACGCCCCATTGCCTGCTGTCAAAAGCTTGCGCGATACGCGACAATCGGCAACCTCCCTGATTTCGTGACAATTTGAGAAAAACTATGAGTGACACCGAGTTAACAAGCAGTGACTTTACCGAAGCGGCCGAGCCGTTTCGTCTCTTTGCCGCATGGCTGGACGACGCCACCAAGAGCGAAATCAACGACGCCAATGGCGTGGCACTGGCGACCGTCGATGCCGAAGGCATGCCGGATGTGCGGATGGTGCTGCTCAAGGGGTTCGATGAGGGCGGCTTTGTTTTCTACACGAATTTCGAGAGCGCGAAGGGCCAGGAGATTCTTGGCAGTATGAAAGCGGCGATGTGTTTCCACTGGAAATCGCTGCGCCGTCAGGTGCGCATTCGCGGTCCGGTGGAGATCGTCAGCGATGCCGATGCCGACAACTATTATGCGACGCGCCCACGCGGCAGCCGCATCGGCGCCTGGGCCTCGAAGCAGTCGCGGCCGCTTGAAAGCCGCTTCGCGCTGGAAAAAGCTGTCGCCGAATACACAGCGCGCTATGCCATCGGCGAGATCCCTCGGCCAAAGCACTGGTCAGGCTTCCGCATCGTGCCGAAGACGATCGAGTTCTGGCATGATCGGCCGTTCCGGCTGCATGACCGGGTGGTTTTTTCCCGCAACGCCAAAGGCGGTTGGGACAAGACGCGGCTTTATCCCTGAAAGGTCTCAGTTCTTCTTTCTGGTCATGAATGCGGTGAGCGCCGCACGAGCCTCATCCGACTTCAGCCGCTCGCGGAAATGCTCGCTTTCCTCGCCAATGCGGGCGACGAGGTCGTCACGTGAGCCACGCATCAGGTCGCGTGCGATCTTCAATGCCTGCGGCGGCTTGCAGGCGATCTGGCCGGCGGCCGCCAGGACCGAGGCTTCAAGCGCGCCCTCCTCGACCACTTCGTAGATCAGGCCCGCGGCCTTCGCGCGCTCGGCGGAAAAGCCCTCGCCAAGGCCAAGCAACGCAAACGCGGCTTGCTGGCCCAAAATGCGCGGCGCCAAAAGACTCGATCCTGCCTCGGGCACCAGGCCGAGGTCGACGAAAGGCGTCCTGAACACGGTGCGCGGCGTGGCGAAGGTCAGGTCGCAATGCAGGTTGATCGTGGTGCCGATGCCGACCGCGATGCCGTCGACGCCGGAGACGATGGGTTTTTCGACCCTGGCCAGCGCCATCAGGAAATCCCAGACCTCGGTGCCGCCATCGCCGCCGGTGGCGACAACCATGAAATCGGCAAGGTCATTGCCGGAGGAGAAGGCGCCGGGCACGCCGAGGAAGACATGGACGCGGATCGCCGGATCGGCATCGCCTTCGGCAAGGGCCGCCGACATCTTGGCGTACATGGCGCGCGTCAGCGCGTTCTTCTTTTCCGGGCGGTTCATGCGGATGATCTGGATGGCGCCCTGGCGCTCGACGAGGATATGGTCTGTCACGGTCTTTTTTCCCTGGTGAGCGCTGTGAGAATTCAGGCTGATATCAGCGTCTTGCCAGCAGCGGCGAGGCTCTCTGCGCCATCGACAACACGCCCTTTCAAGGCGCGCGCCTCGCCGAGCAGGTTTTCGGCGAAGAAGCGGCAAAGGGCGATGCGGCCCTGATCGGCAAGACCGCCACGCGCCAGATAGGCACCGCCGGCGGCAAGCGAGATCAGCCTGAGATACGGCGTCGCACCCGCCAGCACCTCCTCCACCCGACCGTCGGCCGACAATTTCTGCAGGAAACGGGTCGCCTGTGTCAGATCGTCGAGTGCGGCATCGAGCGCATCGGCGGTGCGGCCGAAACCTTGCAGGTTGGAGGTGCGCACGGCGTTGGCGACCGTGGCCAATTCGCTGATGAAGCCATGCACATGTTCGCCGCCGCCGAGCGGCAGTTTGCGGGTGACCAGATCGATCGCCTGGATGCCGTTGGTGCCCTCGTAGATCGGCGCTATGCGCGCGTCGCGGTAGAAGGCCGCCGCACCCGTCTCCTCGATGAAGCCCATGCCGCCATGCACCTGAAGGCCGAGCGAAGCGACGTCAACGCCGACATCGGTCGAAAATGCCTTGGCCAGCGGTGTCAACAGATTGGCGCGGTCGCGCCAGTGCGCAGCCTGATCACCATCCGAGACCCGCGCCATGTCGATGGCGTGGGCACAGGAATAGCTGATCGCCCGCGCGGTCTGCGTCAGCGCCTTCATGGTCAGGAGATTGCGCTGCACGTCGGGGTGATGGACGATCGGCGCCATGCCCGCACCGGAGTAACCCGCCGCCTTGCCCTGGCGGCGGTCGTTGGCATAGGCGATTGCCTTCTGCGTGGCGGCTTCCGCGACGGCGACCCCCTGCATGCCGACGCAAAGCCGGGCATTGTTCATCATGGTGAACATGCAGGCGAGGCCCTTGTTCTCCTCGCCGATCAGCCAGCCGATGGCGCCGGGCTTGGCGCCCTGGAAACCGTCGCCATAGATCATCGTGCAGGTGGGCGAGGCATGGATGCCGAGCTTGTGCTCGAGGCCGGAACAGAAGACGTCGTTGCGCGCGCCAAGCGAGCCGTCGTCGCCGACCAGGAATTTCGGCACCAGGAACAGCGAGATGCCGCGCGTGCCGGCCGGCGCATCGGGCAGCCGCGCCAGCACCAGATGGATGATGTTGTCGGTAAAATCGTGCTCGCCATAGGTGATGAAAATCTTCTGGCCGAAGATGCGGTAGGTGCCGTCGCCGGCCGGCTCGGCGCGGCTGCGCAAGGCGGCGAGATCGGAACCGGCCTGCGGTTCGGTCAGGTTCATCGTCCCCATCCACTCGCCCGACACAAGCTTGGCGAGGTACTTCGCCTTGAGGTCTTTGGAAGCATGCTTGTCCAGCGCTTCGACCGCGCCCATGGTCAGCGTCGGGCCGATGCCGAAAGCCATGGCGGCGGAGTTCCACATTTCGAGCGCGGCGACGCCGAGCATCGTCGGCAGCGCCTGGCCGCCATACTCTTCCGGCCCGGAAAGCGCGTTCCAGCCGCCGTCGATCCAGCGGCGATAGAGGTCCTTCCAGCCCGGTGGCGTGGTGACGGCAGCGTCCTTCAGCACCGCACCGTGTTCATCGCCGATCTTGTAGAGCGGCGCCATCTCCTCGGTGGCGAACCGGCCAGCCTCGCCAATGACGGCATCGACCAGATCCTCGCCGAGATCGCCGAACGTGCCCGCATCAAGGGCCGGCTTCATGCCAGCCACATGCTTGAGCGTGAACGCGATATCCTCGACCGGTGCCCGATACATGCCGCTTTCCTCCTCAGCTTCCGCCTGCCGACCCTATGGCTCGCGGAGCCGCAAAACCATCCGCCTTTGGGCGGTCTCCCATCTTCTTTTTACGTAAACGTCAAATTTTGTCACGCGGATTTTGCAATCGCGCCGGCCTGTATTAAATTCGATGGACGTCGCATCAAGTCGAACGTCCACAGACAGAGCCAGCCGACCGGAACCAGCCCATGCTCGCCAGACCCGACGCCTATCGCTGCATCGAATGCGGCTTGCCCTACCGCGCAACGGGGTTCTGGCATCATGGGGGTCAGCTCGAACACGGTGCCGCCTATTGGTCGGATCGCGGCATATTGTGCTCGCCGCAATGCTCTCTCGCCCACCATCGCAAACGCGCCGCCGAAGGCACGCTGCAGCAAGACCCCGCGCCCGATCCGTTTGAACTCCAGCCGTTCAACCGACGCTAACTTCCCCACGGCCTCAGCATCGGGAAGCATTTCTTAACCATACCGGCTCACCATCGGTGTTTGGTCAGCGGGGATTCCCTGTTTGAAAACGCCGGCGCATCCTCTTCACCGCTCAGCCATCGCTCTTGCGGCGATGATGGCGCTGATATCGGCGGCAAAGGCCTCGGACTTTTCCGAGCCGTGGAAGAGCGCCGACCGGGCTCTTGTGGTCGACGCTTACGAGTACAATTCCATCGACTGGGCGCAGCTTGCCACCGACAAGCGCATCGCCGGTTTCATCAACAAGGCGTCGGACGGCATGCCGCCGCCCTATTTCTGTTTCGGCAACGACACCGAGGTGAAGCTCTGCAAGGCGCTGTGGAAACGCCATGCGGTGACGCGCGAACTGTTCCAGACGCGCCGGGTCGTCGCCAAGGCTCTCGGCATGAAATGGGGCGCCTATCATCTCGCCCGCCCCGGCAATCCGGTCGAGCAGGCCAATAATTTCCTCGATTTTGCCGATCCCGCGCCGGACGATCTCATGGCGCTCGACATCGAAGGCATCGATCCATCGCAGTGGATGTCGCTCGACGATGCCGAGGAGTTCGTGCGCCAGGTGCATCGGCGCATCGGCCGCTTCCCGGTGCTCTACACCAACGGCAAGACGGCCCAGTACATCGCCGACAACCGCTATAAATACCGGCTCTTGTCGCGGCTGCCGCTCTGGTATGCCCGCTACAAGACAGATATCGACGTGCATTTTCCGATGGGCAACTGGCAGGGCTACGCGCTCTGGCAGTTCTCGGCGCAAGCCAATTGCGGCCGCTTCCGTTGCCCCTACAGGGTTGCCGGCACGCCCAACGATATCGACGTCAACGTCGCACCGACCGATGCCGCCACGCTGCGCCAGCAATGGCCGTTTGGTGGGCTTATCGACGTGCCATCAGACTATCTTGCTAGCGTGCCGGTTCCGCTCTCCCGGGAAGCAGCGCTCGCCGGCAAGGCCACCCTCATCTATGCCGATGTGGCAACGCCGCCGACATTCGAGGAAATGGTCGCGGTGCTGGGCTCGCGCTGGTCCAAATTCAGCGATGGATTCCGCATGCCCGTGGTGAAGACGGTGCCACGGCGGCCGAGCTTCGGCATCGTGCAGTATGTCGCCTGGAAGCGCACCGAGCAGCGTTCTCCGGAGCAACTCGACGCCGCGTTTGCCGCGGCCGACCCGCTCAGCACTGCTTCGACAACGCTCGACCGCGATCAGCGCTGACATCGGCGGAGGCAGAATTCCCTAGCCGCATCCAGCCGACATACCCAGGCTGGGCACGATTCTGCCGATCCTCGCCGTGGCCTTGCTGGTGCTGGTGCGCGCAAGCCCAAGAAGGATCAGCGTTGTACGATCGCCGTGCAGTGCCATCGCATCCATAGAAGCAAAAAGGACAGCAATCAGCGGCCGTCTTGCAAGTTACAGGGTCTTAACGGCTCTGCGCCAAAGTGTTTCTATGAAACTTCCTTTTTTTGGCCGCAAACCATCTTCGTCGCCACAAACATCTCCTTCTCCGCCAGCAAGTGGTGGAAATGGCGAAGCTCATCCTGGGCATCGCGCCGTGCTCGATCATCTGCGCAGGAGCGAAGGTGACCAGCCTCTTGTGCGTCCACAACTCGTCGGGCGTTTGCTCTTCGACATGATCTGCAAAATGATCGCCAATGATCGCGGCGTGCGTATGGAAGATCTCCTTGCGATCCTCGCCTCGACCGGCGGTTTCTCATGCCTCGTGGCCGCATTGAGCGAGATCGGCCAGAGCCCGCCAAGCGGCGGCAACAGTCTGACAATAGTGACCGGGAAGGACGGCCATCACTACTTCTTCGGTGATCTCCCCAACCGCTATCTGATTGAAAGCGAATTCGCATTGCTGAGTTTGGCCTTGGGGGCGGCACGAGCCTTTGGCGGCAGTGTCTCGTTGGACATGGTGCATCAAACCATGCGCCACGTCGCGGGCACGGTAGGTGGTGAGAGTTTCGGGCAGCCACAGCTTCCCGCGGAACACCGCCCCGGCGATCTCCCATTCAACTATGTCAGATTCCTGTGGCCAAGAGTCCTCGAAGGGCTAAAGCTCTATGAAGTGCCGCCAACGCAGGCGCCGATCGCGATCGGTTTTGCACTTCAGCGTGCGATCGAGGCAGGCAAGGATGCTATCGATCCGACGCTGGCGGCGCGAATCGCGATCGAGTGCGCCGTTCCAATGGCCAAGGTCGATCCGAAGCGAATTGTCTAAGGTCTGCGTTCCGAAGGCTTCATGGATGATGGCCTCGAGCCCGTAGCGCTCGATCCAATCAGGCGCCGGTCTTCTCGCGCGCCACAGCCTGCCAGCCGATGTCGCGGCGGCAGAATCCATCTGGCCAGTCGATCCGGTCGAGCGCGGCATAGGCCCGCGCCTGCGCCTCGCCGACCGTGGCACCAGTCGCGGTAACATTGAGGACGCGGCCGCCATTGGCGACCAGCGCGCCGCCATTGATGGCGGTGCCGGCGTGGAAGACCTGGACGCCGTCGCCCGCCGCCTGTTCGACGCCACGGATGACGGAGCCTTTTTCCGGCGTGCCGGGATAGCCCCTCGCCGCCATCACCACGGTGAGTGCCGCCTCGTCGCGCCAGCGTATGGACGTGTGCGCCAGCTGGCCGTCCACGGCGGCGTTGAGCAGGACCAGCAGATCATCCTTGAGACGCATCATCAGCACCTGGCATTCGGGATCGCCGAAGCGGGTGTTGTATTCGATCAGCTTCGGCCCCTTGTCCGTGATCATCAGCCCGGCGAAGAGAATGCCGGCGAAAGGCGCGCCGAGCTCCGCCATGCCGCGCATGGTCGGCTCGATGATTTCACGCATGGTGCGCTCGATCATTTCCGGCGTCATCACCGGGGCCGGCGAATAGGCGCCCATGCCGCCGGTGTTGGGGCCGGTGTCGCCATCGCCGACGCGCTTGTGGTCCTGCGCCGTGCCGAAGGGCAGTGCGGTGGTGCCGTCGCAGAGGCAGAAGAAGCTCGCCTCCTCGCCGGTCATGAATTCCTCGACCACCACCTCCGCGCCGGCGGCGCCGAAGGAGCCCTCAAAACAGGCATCGAGGGCTGCCCGCGCCTCGTCCAGCGTCATGGCGACGGTGACGCCTTTGCCGGCGGCGAGCCCGTCGGCCTTGATGACGATCGGTGCGCCCGTCTTTTCGACATAGGCTTTTGCCGAGGCCAGATCGCTGAAGCGTCCGTAGGCGGCGGTCGGGATGTCGTATCGGGCGCAGAGATCCTTGGTGAAACCCTTCGAACCCTCCAGCCGCGCGGCGGCCTTGGAAGGCCCGAAGACGCGGATGTTTTCGGCACGCAGATCATCGGCAATGCCGGCGACGAGCGGCCCTTCCGGACCAACCACGACGAGATCGATCTTTTTCTCGCGGCAGAAGGCGACGACGGCGGCATGATCGGTGATATCAAGCTTCACCAGTTCGGCCTCGCTGCCGATGCCCGGATTGCCGGGAGCCGCGTAAAGCTTGGTCAGCAGCGGCGAAGCGGCGATCTTCCAGGCCAGCGCATGTTCGCGGCCGCCGGAGCCGAGAAGAAGAACGTTCATGGCCACCTCTTGATGCTAACCCTTGAAGAGCACCCGCTATTGCTCTCCGGGCCACGGGTCAAGGCATCAGGGTGTTTTGATCGAAATTGCGCACGGGAACGTTCTCCCCAGCCGAATATAGGCGCCAAATTCCGGCGCCCATATTCTGGCCCGCTTCAGCCGGGGAAAACGACCGGGAACCAGTCCTCGCGCAATTTCTGGCCCGGCTGCATGCCATGGCCGTGATAGGGCGGCGACGTGCGGCCCGGCCGCTCGACATAATGGGCATCGTCGCCGACCCAGCGCAGCGACAGCGCCCGGCGCCGTGCCGCGGTCGGGTTGCCGCGCGCGCCATGCGCGGTGCGGAAGTCGAACAGGATGGCGTCACCCGGCTCCATCTCCCATTCGAGAACCTTCATCGACGGATCCTTGTCGGGATCGGGCACCGGCAAATAGTCGCCCTCGCCGGCGTAGAAATTGCTGTCGTCGAGCCACCGCACCGGCAGGATCATCTTGTCCCATTTATGCGAGCCGGCGATCAGGCGCAGCGTCGCTTCCTTCACCGGGTCGATGGGGATCCAGAAGCTGACCGTCTGCTGGCCATCGACGAAATAATAGGGGATGTCCTGATGCCAGGGCGTCGGCTTCTGCGTTCCGGGTTCCTTGACCAGCACGTGATCGTGGAAGAACTGCGCCGTGCGTGACTGCATCACCGCCGCCGCGATTTGCGCGGCCGGCGATTTCCGCACCACCTCGACGAATTCAGGAATGCGCTCCCAATTGCAGTAGTCGTCGAAGAAACTGCCTCGACCATTGGCGATGTCCGATGCGGTGGCGCTGCGGTTCTGCATGTTGCGTTCGATGCCAGCGGCGATCGTGTCGACCCAGCCCTTGAAGGCGCCACGGATGCAAACCGCCCCGTCACGCTGGTAGTCGGCGATTGTATCCGCGTCGATGATGTCGGTTTTGATTGCACGGGTAGCAGTTTGGGAAGCCATGGCGTTCTCCTCTTGGAATGAACCGACTATCGCAACATCAATTCATTCAGTAAAATAATAACTTCTCATCTGACACATAGGTTTTAACTATGAGTCCAACCCTCACGCAGTTGCGTTATCTGGTCGCCGTCGCCCGCCACGGCAGCGTCACCGGTGCGGCCAAGGCGCTGAACATTTCGCAGCCATCGATTTCGGTGGCGATCGACGCCATCGAAAAGGATTTCGGCCAAAAAATCTTCGTGCGCCAGCGCGGAAGCGGCGTCTCGCTGACCTCTTTCGGCCGTGTCGTCGTGACGAAGGCAAAACAGGTTCTTGCCGAGACGGACGAACTCATGAGCCTGGGTTCGGGCAATTCGGCTGTCGGCGGCGAACTGGTGCTTGGATGTTTCGAGGATCTGGCGCCCTATTTCGCGCCGGGTCTCATCCGCGCTTTCTCCGAACGCCATCCAAGTGTCGATGTCATCGTTCGCGACGAAACGTTCGAGACGCTCGGGCGGCGTCTAGCGGACGCCGCCATCGATCTCGGTCTCAGCTACGATCTCGGTCTGCCATCGCATTTCGCCCGCATCCTGCTGCATGAGTTGCGGCCGCATGCTTTGTTGCCGGCAGGCCATGCGCTGGCGGATCGCCCCGAGGTCAGCCTGGCCGATCTGGCCGCCTATCCGCTGGTCACGACGGACCAGCCGCAGAGCTGGCAGCATATGCTCGATCTGTTCCGCAGCCGCGGCCTCTCGCCGCTGGCCGACAGGGCGACAAGTTCATTCGAACTCCAGCGCAGCATGGTGGCGAACGGTTTTGGCGTCGCCGTCAGCTACACCCGCCCGCATGGCGACCGCAGCTATGACGGGCTGCCGCTGATCTGCAAGCGATTGTCGGACCCACTGCCGATGCAGCGGATCATTCTCACCTATGACACGCATCAGCGCGTGTCGAACGCGGCACTGGCATTCGTCGAGACGGCGAAAGACTGGTTTTCCAAGCGCGACATCTTCACCTCCTGACGGGCTGACGGTCGCCGCTCATCCGCTTGCCGCTTGACGGTTTCCGCGGCTGCTGCCACTCCATGGACATGGAACCTATCCAGTCGAAAGCCGCCCAGGGCCGTGTCGCCGATGCGCCGAACGGCCATTGGGTCTACCGCGTGCTGCCGCGCTCGATCTGGCCCTATGCGCAGCTTGCGCGATGGGACAGGCCGATCGGCTGGCAGTTGCTTTTGTGGCCATGCTGGTGGTCGGCCGCACTCGCCGCGAGCGCCTATCCGCGCCCCGGCGATCCGCTACTCTCGCTGCTGCCGGCGCCATGGTATCTCGTGCTGTTCCTGGTCGGCGCCATCGCCATGCGCGGCGCCGGCTGCACCTACAACGACCTCGTCGACGAAGACATCGACAATCAGGTCGAACGCACGCGCTCGCGCCCGCTGCCGTCAGGCCAGGCTACGCGCCGGCGGGCCTGGCTGTTTCTTGTGCTGCAGGCCCTGGTCGGCCTGGCGGTGCTCATACAGTTCAACAGTTTCGCCATTCTGCTCGGCATCTGTTCACTGGCGATCGTTGCCATCTATCCATTCATGAAGCGGATAACCAACTGGCCGCAATTGTTTCTCGGCCTTGCCTTTTCCTGGGGCGCGCTGATGGGATGGGCGGTCGAGTTCGGCGATCTCGATGGCCCCGCCATCATGCTCTATATCGGCTCGATCCTGTGGGTGATCGGCTACGACACGATCTATGCGCATCAGGACAAGGAAGACGACGCCATTGTCGGCGTGCGCTCGACGGCGCGCCTGTTTGGCGACAACACCAAGGCGTGGCTGGCTGGGCTTTATGGCGGCACGCTGATCTGCTTCGCCATCGCCTTCGCCTCGGCGCAGGCGCCGGTGGTGGCGCTGGCGGGATTGATTGCCGCCGGTGCCCATATGGCCCGGCAGATCGCGGTTCTGGATATCAACGAGCCGGACCAATGCCTGCGGCTGTTCCGGTCGAACAACCAGGTCGGCTGGCTGATCTTCCTCGGCCTGATCGGTGGCGCATTGTGGGTGGCGCTGAAGCCGCTGGTGTAGCGGCTTTTTCCACGCCCTGGCCCTTCGCAGGCTCACGGCGTTCGAAGCTCGAAAAGCCAAGCAATTGGCTTTTCAATCGCTACGCGAACCGCTTCTCACTCCCTTGAAATGATCTCCTGGCCATCGATGACCAGCCTGAGACCGAGGTTGCCGGCCCTGCGGCGGGCGAGGAAGCGCGGGCGGCGTGTGTTCGAAACGCGACCCTTGCGGCGATCCTGCGGCGGCAGCGTCTTGATGGCGGCGCCAAGCGATTCTTCCAGGGTGCGGGCAACACCGTCCGATTCGATCAGCAGCATCGGCAGGCGGTAGGCATCGGCCCAGGCGCGCCAGTCGGCGGCGACGTCTTCGAGATCGTCGGCCACCAGCAGCGGCACCGACAGCATCGGATCATTGTGCAGGAGTTCCAGGGTCACCGTGACATTGCCTTCCGGATCCTCCATTGCGCGGGCGGCAACGCCGCGGAACGCATTGGCGGGCAGTGCGATGATCGCCGGCACGCCGCTCATCTCGAGCAGGCGACGGATCACGGCGCCGCGGTGGTCGATGGTGAACGTCACGTCGCCGTAATCGTCGCGCGTGGCGTAGCTGACCATCTGGGGCAGTCGGAATGGGTCGAGGCGCATGTTGCGTCCCGCCCAGACTGGCTTCAGTCCGGTGTTCATAGAGTGCCTTCCTGTCTGTCTCCTGAGAGCCGGTGTCCGGTTCTCTCCGGGCCAGTTTTCCCGGCCTCGTTATGGGGAAACAGTAGCGTGGGGTCCTTACCGCCGCGCTTAAGAAAGTCGGTTAAATTTTGCTGATCTCAGGGATGGTTATCGGAATGCCACCGACCACTAGATGTTGAAAGGATCAGATAACCTTACCGGGATTCATGATGCCGGCCGGATCGAAGGCGGCTTTCACCCGGCGCATCAGATCGATCGCCATCGGCGGCGCGGTGGCAATCAGTTCGTCGCGCTTCAACTGGCCGATGCCGTGCTCGGCCGAGATCGATCCATGGAAGGACCGCACGACATCGTGCACGGCCTTGTTCATGGGATGGTAGAGGGCGAGGAACGCCTCGTCATCGCCATCGACGGGCCGCGAGATGTTATAGTGGAGATTGCCGTCGCCCATGTGGCCGAAGCAGACCACGCGCGCGCCGGGGCAGACCCCTTCCACCACGCCGGCCGCCTTGTCGATGAACTCCGGGATCGCGGCTGTCGGCACCGAGATGTCGTGCTTGATCGAAGCGCCCTCGGGCTTCTGGCACTCGGGCAGCGTCTCGCGGAAATTCCAGAAGGCATCGCCCTGGGCAAGGCTTGCCGAGACCACTGCGTCGCCGATGATACCTTGCTCGAGCGCTTCGCCCAGAATCTCCTCGATCAGCGCCCTGCCGTCTTCCTCGGAACGCCCTGAAGAGACCTGCATCAGCACATACCATGGCCAATTATCGGCCAGCGGCCGCGTGATGCCTTGGCCATGCTTCAGCGTGAAGTCGTAAGGCCTTTTACCGATCAGTTCGAACGCGGTGAGCGAGCCGCCGGCCCGGTCCATCGCCAAGGTAAAGAGCGACAGCGCCGCCTTGGGCGACGACATGCCGGCAAAGGCGACCTCCCTGCCCTTCGGCCTCGGGAAGAGCTTCAAGACAGCGGCGGTGATGATACCGAGCGTGCCTTCGGCGCCGACGAACAGGTTCTTCAAATCGTAGCCGGTGTTGTCCTTCTTCAGCTTGCGCAGATCGTCGAACACCTCGCCGGTCGGCAACACCACTTCGACGCCGAGGCAGAGTTCGCGGGCGTTGCCATAGGCAAGCACGCCGGTGCCGCCGGCATTGGAAGAAAGGTTGCCGCCGATCTGGCAGGAGCCCTGTGCGGCGAGCGACAGCGGAAACAGCCGGTCGGCCGCATCGGCCGCCTCCTGCAGCGTCTGCAGGATGACGCCGGCCTCGACCGTCACTGTGTTGGACAGGACATCGATCTCGCGGATGCGGTTCAGCCGCGACAGCGACAGGATGATCTCGCGGCCGGACCTGTCCGGCACCTGGGCGCCGACCAGACCGGTGTTGCCGCTTTGCGGCACGATCGGCGTCCCCGTCTCGGTCGCCAGCCGCATGATGCGGCTGACCTCGTCGACACTGCCCGGCCGCAGCACCAGCGATGTTACGCCATGCCAGAGCCCGCGTCGCTCAATGAGGTAGGGCGCGATGTCCTGTTCGTCGCGAATGGCGTATTTGTCGCCGACGATGGCCGCGAAGCGATCGATCAGAGCGGGATCAAGTCTCTTTGAAATTTCGGTCATGTGGGAAAACTACGGTGTGGGCTCAGTGTTGTCACGAGGGGCGGCGGCGCGAGAGAGCCGGTCGTTGATGGCCTCGCCAAGCCCGTCGAAGGGAATCGTCTCGACTGCAATGGTGCGTGCGCCGCTGCGATCGAGTTCCTGCATGTAAGCGAAAAGATTGCTTGCCGCTTCGCGCAGGTCACCTGACGCGGACAGGTTCCGGAAGGCAGCCGCGCTGCGCCAGCCTTCCGCTCGTTGGCCGCCGAAGCCGAGTAACGCTTCGTCCTTGCCAACCGTGCCGGCATTGAGCCGCATCGCGGCACCTGGCGCGTAGTGCGAGGCAAGCATGCCCGGCGCCTCGACACCGGCGGTGCCGCCGCGCAACAGCGCCATGCCGAGGGCCGCCTCGATCTCCTCTGCGGCAATGCCGCCGGGCCGGAGCAGGCGCAGTCGTTCCCCTTCGGCCTTGACGATGGTCGATTCCAGCCCGACCGGTGTCGCGCCGCCATCGACGACCAGCTTGATGCGGGCGCCGAGATCGGCCGCCACCGCTTGCGCCGTCGTCGCGCTGATCTTGCCGGATGAATTGGCGCTGGGTGCGGCAAGCGGGCGGCCGAGTTTTGCTATGAGGTCGCCGCCAAAGCCCCTCGGCATGCGTAAGGCGATCGTGTCGAGCCCGGCCGTGACCAGCGGATGAATGCCGTTGCCTGACCGCTGCGGCAGCACCAGCGTCAGCGGACCCGGCCAGAAAGCCAGCGCCAGTTTTCTCGACAGCGGATCGAACACAGCGATGCGCTCGGCCATGTCCATGTCGGCGACATGGGCGATCAGCGGATTGAAGCGTGGCCGACCCTTGGCTTCGAAAATGCGCGCCACGCCGATGCCATTGGTGGCGTCGCCAGCAAGCCCGTAGACGGTTTCCGTCGGGATAGCGACGACATCGCCGTCCTGGAGCAGTGCCAGCGCCCGCTCGAACGCGTCGCCAACGGCAAGTATCTCAGCCACTCTCATCACCTCGCAGATGGCGGCTGCGTAGTACGATGGCGGCTGTTGGGCAAGCCGGCTGTTCGGCAACAGAGGGCCTTGGCGATTTATCAATTCCTAAAATGCTATGTTTCCGCGAAAGCCGGTATCAATTCCGGTCCGCTACCATCCGGGCTTGGGGCAAAGGGGAGTGGTCATCGTGTTTGTGCGTATCTTGCTGGGGATCACCCTGGCGGCGTTGAGCGGCGGAGCTCAGGCCTCGTCGCTCGTCTTTCCCGGCCCGCCAACCGCGACGCCCTCCATCCTCGTGCTGAAGGCAGCCGATGTCGAGGCAAGCGATGTGGTGTCCGTCGTTGCGCTCGGCGAACCGGACGTCACCTATGAGAAGGTAGCGGCGATCCCCAACGCGCCCGAGGCCCGGCACGGTTTCATGCCAGGCCCGATGATCATTCGCGGCGGCGTCGTCGGCGGCGACTTCTCGACACCGACGCAAGGCAAGGCACCCGCCGCGACCACCGCGGCGGCGCCCGCCAAGGCGACCGCCTCGGCCGCTCCGACCCCGGACGCACAGAAGAAACCGACGGCGCCGGCGCCGGCACCGACCGCACCCGTTCCCGGGGTCGGCAAGGTCAAGTAGCGGCCAACAAACTGGTGGACTGGCCAGATCGTTGACAGCTTGACGGCGCCCTGTGCACCATTGTCGCGCGAGCTCGTCCTGGCCTATCTGGCTGCTCGACGCTGACGCCTGAATTTGGTCAAGCAATTCAGGCAAAGGGGCGGCTCTGGCAAACGGATTTCGTCGTTCAAAGGGGGTTGATCATGAGAATATCCAAGACCGTTACCGTCGCCGGGCTTCTGCTGGCGTCGCTGCTGGGCGTCAGTGCAGCGCAAGCCGATGACATGCTGGGGTCCTATGTCGCGCGCATTTCCGATCGCGATCATCAGGCGAGCGACGGCTATGCGCTGGACAGCGCCGCGCAAATGGTGCGGCAGGATCGCGCCAACTGGCACAAGTTCCATCGCCGCGACAGCGACGATGAGGCTGATGCCTGGTTCAGGACCAACGACCAGCGCGCCGATCTGCAGCGCATGCTGGAGCGTCCCGGCGCGATGAGTTCCTCGACCAAGCGCGCCATCGTCAATGGCGAACCGCTGATCCAGGTCGACGTCTACGAGGACAGCGTGCGCGTCAGCATCCTGGAAAACTGATCAATCGGCATCTGGGAAGATCGACAAAAAAGGGCGGCGCTGATGCGCCGCCCTCTCTTCTCGACAGAGCCGGATTGAAATCTCAGGCCGCTTCTTCCTTGTCGTCGTCTTCTTCGGACTCGCCGTCTTTGGATTCTTCTTCGCCTTCAGCGTCATCGCCTGCGGCCTTTACGGCGTCATCTTCATCCTCGTCTTCGTCGTCATCGCCCGAGAGCGTGGCGGCTTCGTCGGACTCTTCGCCGTCTTCGTCGTCGCCTTCTTCTTCGTCGCCGTCCTCATCATCAGAGTGATCGGCGGCTTCGACCGTGGCAGCGGCGGCATGATCGAGGGCGGTTTCGGAAGCGGTTTCAATCGCCTCGACAGGAGCCGAGGTTTCTTCAGTCACTTCGATTTCGTGATCGGAATTCATGGAAGCCTCCGTTGGGTTGGGGAACATGTCCCTTTTGCCACGGAGAGATCATCGTCATATGACTGTAAGCCGGCTCGAACGGCCGGCTGGAAGATATTTTTCTTAGGCCTGCGGCCTTTTTTGTCTGAGCATGATCTTGTCCGAAAACCGGTGACCACTTTTCGGGATCATGCTCTCAACCCGCTATTTTCGCGAAATCCGCGACCTGACCGGTGGCCGCACGGATGCGGGCGAGCAGCGCCAGACGGTTGGCGCGTACGGACAAGTCCTCATCATTCACGAGAACACCCTCAAAGAATGAATCAACGGGTTCGCGCAAAACGCTAAGCGCCAGCATGGCAGCGGAAAAGTCTTCGTTTTGAATCGCTTCGCCGGCTTGCTTCTCGGCCTGATTCACCGCCGCAAACAGCGATTTCTCGGCGTTCTCCTTGAACAGAGCCGGCTCAACGGCTTCGGCAATCGCCGTTTTCTTCTTCTCCTCGGCAGCCAGGATGTTGGCCGCACGCTTGGTGCCGGCGAGCAGGTTCTTGCCGTCCTCGGTATCGAGGAAGGAGCCCAGCGCTTCGACGCGGCGGACGATCTGCAGGAGGTCGTCGGACTGTGGCGTGATCACTGCGTCGATGAGATCGTGGCGGGCGCCCTGATCGCGGAGGTAGACCTTTAGACGGTCGTGGAAGAATGCAACGAGGTCGGCGATGAATGGCGACAGCGATGCTCCCAATTCCATCACACGCTGGCCATCGAAGAACTCTCGTTCCTGATCGGCGTTGCCAAAGGTTTCTGACCCCGCCTTGTCCAACCCACCCTTCAACAAATTGGAGATCAGGCCAGCCTCGGACAGTAGCTGGCTTGCCCCCTTGTAGTCGCGAATACGGGAATCGAGCATCGCGACGACGCCACGGCTCTCAGCCCCTTCGCATTTTTGTTCATATGCGGCGAGAGCCGAAGAGACCGCGGCCGCAATGGCAATGCCCAATGAAAGCTTGAGCTTGTTTTCCAGAATGATCCTCACCACACCCAGCGCGGCACGGCGCAGAGCATAGGGATCCTTCGACCCTGTCGGCTTTTCATCGATCGCCCAGAAGCCGACCAGCGTATCGAGCTTGTCGGCGAGCGCGACAGCGATCGACACCGGATCGCTCGGCACATAATCGGACGGGCCTTGCGGCTTGTAATGTTCCTCGATGGCCCCGGCCACGGATGGATGCTCGCCTTGCAGCAGCGCGTATTTGCGGCCCATGGTGCCCTGCAATTCTGGGAACTCGCCGACGACTTCGGTGGTGAGGTCGGCCTTGGCGAGAACCGCGGCTCGAGCCGCGAGCATGGGATCGGCGCCGACGATCGGCGCCAATTCCTCTGCCAACCGCTTGATCCGCTCCACCCGCTCGCCCTGTGTGCCGAGCTTGGCATGGAACGTCACATTGAGATGGTCGAGCCGGGCCACGCGCTGGTCGAGCGGCTTTTTCAGATCGAGCCCGAACTTTTCAGCCGATGCTTCAAGCGTTGCGAGATCCGGCAGATCGCCCTGGTCGGTCGTCCAGAAATAGAGCGCGTCGGAGAGGCGTGCGCGCACCACCTTGCCGTTGCCGTGGGCAATTTCCTTGCCGCCGTCCTTGGCCTCGATGTTAGCGGTGAGGATGAAGCGATTGGAGAGTGCTTCCCTTTCACCTTGCGGACGCGTGACAAAGCACTTCTGGTTGGCGCGGATGGTCAGCCGGATCACTTCGGCCGGAATGGCCAGAAAAGCCTGCTCGAACTCGCCCATCAGCACGACAGGCCATTCGACTAGGCCTGACACTTCCTCCAGCAAGCCTTCGTCCTCGACCAGGTCGAGCCCGTTGGCGAAAGCAAGATTGCGGGCGTCGGCGAGGATGATCTCCTTGCGGCGGTCGGCGTCGAGCACGACCTTCGCCGCTTCCAGCTTGCTCACATAATCGTCGAAGCGACGCACGCTGATTTCGCCCGGCGCGAGGAAGCGGTGGCCGTAGGTGATGTTGCCGGAGCGGATGCCGTCGATCTCGAAATCGACCACGACAGGCTCCTCGGTCTCCGGGCCGAAGGTACACAGGATGGATTGCAGCGGCCGCACCCAGCGCAGCGAGCCCGGCTTGGCCGAGGCCGGCCCCCAGCGCATCGATTTCGGCCACGGGAAGTTGCGGATGATGCCAGGCACCAGTTCGGCGACGATCTCTTCGGCCGCCCTGCCCGGTTTCGAAATGTGGGCGACATAGAAGTCGCCCTTCTTCGGATCGGAATGGACATGCGCCTCGGCGACCGAAGACAGGCCGGCCTTGCGCAGGAACCCCTGCACCGCCTGTTCAGGCGCCGTCGTCGACGGCCCCTTGATCTCCTCGCTTATGTCTTTCGAGCGTGCGGTCAGCCCCCTGATATCGAGCGTCAGACGCCGCGGCGTCCAGTACTCGCGCGCCGCCTCATAGGTCAAACCCGCCTCGACCAGACCGTCGATCAGCATCTTCCTCAGATCACCCGCCGCTTTGCGCTGCATGCGGGCAGGAATCTCTTCCGAGCGGAGTTCTAGAAGCAGGTCGGGCATTGTTAGCTCCTCACCCTCCCCTTGATGGGGAGGGTCGGCGCGTTAGCGCCGGGGTGGGGTGGCGGCGTCTCTGTCTCAAGCGCCTTCGGCGTCTCGCGGGCCAAGGTGGGATTTTCGTTCTTCCACCGCCGCATAAATCGTATCGAGCACGGAATCCAGTTCGTTTTTGATTTCATGGTTCCAGAAGCGGATGACGCGATAGCCCTGGCTCTCAAACCATTTTGTTCGACGCTCGTCGTGGCGTTGCTGGTCATCGAAGCTGTGATGGGCACCATCCACCTCGATGATCAGCTTCAGCCGGTGTGAGATGAAATCAGGGAAGTAGATCCCGACCGACGCCTGTCTGCGGAAATGAGTGCCTTCGACTGGAATGCGCCACAGATGCCGCCATAGGATGCGTTCCTCATCGGTCATTGCCGCACGAAGCCGTTGCGCGGACTGCAGCTTGAACCGATCGAGTTTCGGCATGGAACGTCGCGCTGTCACCCCCACCCGCCGCTTCGCGGCGACCTCCCCCATCGAGGGGGAGGTAAAGAGGGCATAGCAACTCGGCTGGCCGCTGTCACCCTTTCCAGAAATTTTGACCGCTCTGTCGGGGCACGACGATCCCGCCCGTCCTTGGATCAAAGATTTCCATGAACCGAACGCAGCGCTGAAGCGACACACGCTCAGGCAGGGAACACTTGGCTCAACGACCATGAAAACGGCATCCAGACTTCTACAGATCCTCGCGCTCAGCGCCTGCTTCACCGCGCAGGTCCACGGCGCCTTCTCGATGCCGGGTGTGCGGCAGGCACTGCGGACGATGGCCGGGCAGAACGCCCCGATCCTGTCGCCGATCAACGCTTCCCTCAAAATGATGAAGGGTGCCTGAAACTCAGGCCGCCAGACCGCCCGCCTGTGTCTTTAAAAATGCCTCGCCGCAAGCCTTCGCCAGATTGCGCACCCGCAGGATGTAGCTTTGCCGCTCGGTGACCGAGATGACGCCGCGCGCATCGAGCAGGTTGAAGACATGGCTGGCCTTGATGCACTGGTCGTAGGCCGGGAAGACCATCTTGTGCATCGGCAGATTGTCATTCGAAGCCGGCGCGCCGGCATCGAGCAGGGCCTTGCACTCGGCCTCGGCATCCTCGAAGTGGCGCAGCAGCATCGCCGTGTTGGCATATTCGAAATTGTGGCGCGAATATTCCTGCTCGGCCTGCAGGAAGACGTCGCCATAGGTGACCTTTTCGGCGCCTTCACGGCCATTGAAGTTGAGGTCGTAGATGTTGTCGACACCCTGCACATACATGGCCAGCCGCTCTAGCCCGTAGGTCAACTCGCCGGCCACCGGCGCGCATTCGATGCCGCAGACCTGCTGGAAATAGGTGAACTGCGAGACTTCCATGCCGTCGCACCAGCATTCCCAGCCAAGCCCCCAGGCACCCAGCGTCGGGCTCTCCCAGTCATCCTCGACAAAACGGATGTCATGCAGCAGCGGATCGACGCCGATCGCCGCCAGCGAGCCGAGATAGAGCTCCTGCAGGTTGGGCGGGTTCGGCTTCAGGATCACCTGGTACTGGTAATAGTGCTGCAGCCGGTTCGGGTTCTCGCCATAGCGGCCATCCTTGGGACGGCGCGAGGGCTGGACGTAGGCGGCGTTCCAGCGACGCGGCCCAAGGGCGCGCAGCGTCGTTGCCGGGTGAAAGGTGCCGGCGCCGACCTCCATGTCGTAGGGCTGGAGGATGACGCAACCATAGGCGGCCCAGTAATTGTGCAAGGTCAGGATCAGCCCCTGGAACGAGCGGCTGGGGTGCATATGGGCGGGAAGTTCAATCGTCACGGTGGCCTCGACAGCAAAGGCTAGAGCCTGTCCCTTGAGCATGATCTTTTCCGAAAACCGGTACCCACTTTTCGGGATCATGCTCTTAGCGGCACGTCCTAGAGACACGGCGGCAAAGCGTCAAGCAAGGCGCGCAGGATGCGGGTCGCAATGAACACGCTGCGCGGTGTTGAAGACTTTGCCAGAGACTGGCCCATTGCCGGCCTATGGAGGCTGCGGTCTGGTTCGTCCCCTGCAACCCACAGCAACGACGACAGGTTCAGCCATGCCCAGCTCCATCATCGTCCGCCCGGTCACGCGACAGGATTTCGACCGATGGCTGCCGCTGTGGGATGGCTACAACGCGTTTTATGACCGCTCGGGCGAGACGGCGCTGGCGAGCGAGATCACCGCGATGACATGGTCGCGCTTCTTCGATGCCTATGAGCCGATGCATGCGCTGGTGGGCGAAAGCAAGGGACAGCTTCTCGGCCTCGTGCACTATCTCTTCCACCGCAGCACGGCGGCGATCGCGCCGAACTGTTATTTGCAGGACCTTTTCACCACGCAGGCATCGCGCGGAAAGGGCATCGGCCGGGCGCTGATCGAAGGCGTCTATGAGCGCGCCCAGACCGCCGGCTCAGGCCGGGTGTATTGGCTGACGCACGAAACCAATCAAACCGCGATGAAGCTCTATGACAAGGTCGGCGAACGCTCCGGGTTCGTCGTCTACCGCAAACTATTTTGAGGACGACGCGCCGTTCCAAGTCCTTGTTTTGACGGAATTCCCAAGGGAAAGCGCTACGCGCTTTTCCCGGGAAAACCGTTCACACTTTTCCTCGAATTGCTCTAAACGAAAACGGGGCTCCCAAAGAGCCCCGTCAGACTGCTGACAAACCCCGTCGATTTTCGGCGGGGTTTTTTTGTTATGTGATTGAAGTGTCTTGGAATGTTTGTGTCAGGAGATTTTGACAGGAGGCGTAGGGCCTCATGCGAGGGCCGGTTTGGGGTTCGGCCATAGGCAAAGGGCGATCTTTTTGATGTTCTGGGCGGCGGCGGCGATCAGGCACTGGCAGGCGACCCTGATGAGACTTCGGAACCGCGCATAGCGGTGACCATGCAGTTGCTTG
>NZ_JBFUET010000030.1:0-54288 GCF_056403815.1 Mesorhizobium sp. P2_E9 | reverse complement strand
ACTCCACAAATGATCCTGTTCACGGTAACCTGCCTTGTACGTACGGTTGGAACCAAGCGACTTTTCGGTCGTGCGTGACGAAGGCGAAGATCCCAAGCTCTCCCGCGGTTGTAACCTCAGGTGGTACGGGCGACTTCGCCAAGCCAAGGTCCGGCTGGCCGGCCGGACCTTGGCTCAATCGCTTCAATCCCACGAAATCTCTCTCGTGTAGATACAAGGTGGCTCGGCGAAGCCGAGACGGAGTGGGGGAACCACTTGGCAATCGCCGCGAACACAAATGGAAAATGGACCAGGCGCAGGGCGCGCCTAAGCCGCCTTCTTCCATCCATTCCTGATATGCTTGTACCCATCCCGATAGACCGCTTCCGGGCTCTCCGAAAAATCGCGCCACACCTTGGTCGCCGCCGCCAGATCTTTCAGCGACCGCCCGAACGCCTCGATCGTCAGCCAGTCATCGTAGCCGCTCTTGCGGATCGCCGCGAACGTCTCTTTCCACGGAATGTTGCCACGCCCCGGCACGCCGCGATCGTTCTCCGATATGTGGATGTGCACGACATTCCTGCGATGCTTCGTATAGGCGCCGATCGGGTCGGCCTCCTCGATATTGGCATGAAAGGTGTCGTACATCGCCTTGATATGGGGCCGGCCGATGGCATCGATGTGCTCCGACAGATCAGCCATCGTGTTGAAAAGATAACATTCGAAGCGGTTCAGCGCCTCCAGCCCGATGGTGACGTTCCTCTTGCCGGCATGGTCGCCGATAGTGCGCTGCGAGACGATGGAACGGTTCTTCTCGGCGGGTGTCGGCCCGGAGCCGGAGAAGGCGCCGAGCGTCGAGTGCAGCGGTCCGCTGAGCGTCCTGGCGCCAAGCGCATCGGCGCAATCGATCGCCCACTTCATGTACTCGATGCCGGCCTTGCGGGTCGCGGCATCCGGCGAGATCAGGTTCATCGAAGGATCGCCCATCGCCGAGACCGCGGTCCGCTCCAGCCCGATGTGGTCGAGCAGGTCGCCGAGCTTTTTGTAGTCGTCCGGCGTGCCGACGAAGACCGGTATCTCGACGCCATCGAAGCCTGTCGCCTTGATGTCGCGAAGCAGCTTCTCATGCTTCTTCGACACGGCCGTCGTCCACAAAAACATACACATGCCGATTTTCATCGACGCCCCTCCCCCATTGATGGCGCGTACTGGCTGCCCCCGCCAGCTTCGCGCAACTCCCCCTCATCCGGCCGCTTCGCGGCCACCTTCTCCCCGAGGGGAGAAGAGACTTAGTATCGGCGCCACCTCCTCCTCTCCCCTCGGGGAGAGGTCGGATTGCCCCGAATTGCCCTTCGCAGTTCGGCTAGCAATCCGGGTGAGGGGGCAGCGCGCGACTAAAGCTTCGTCCACGCCCCATTCTTCTTCGACGATTTCACGCAGGCCTCGATGAAGGCCATGCCCTCGACGCCGTCCTGGATGGTCGGGAAGACCACATCCTTTGCCGGCTTACCGCCCTTGCGGCGTGCAGCCCGGATCGCCCGCGCGGCTTCCTGGTAGATGTTGGCAAAACCTTCGAGATAACCCTCGGGATGGCCTGAAGGCACACGGCTGACGCGGCCCGCCACCGGCAGCGCGCCGGCGCCGTTGCGGGTGATCAATTGCTTGGGCTGGCCGAACGGCGTGTACCAGAGATAGTTCGGATCAGCCTGCACCCATTCCAGCCCACCCTTCGAGCCATAGATGCGCAGCTTCAGCCCGTTCTCGTGCCCGGGCGCCACCTGGCTCGCCCAGATCATGCCCTTGGCCGGATGAGTCTTGCCGGTGGGCTTGAAACGCAGCATGACGTTGACATTGTCGTCGAGCAGCCGACCCGGCACGAAGGCATCGAGATCCGCCGACAGTGAGTCGAGCTCCAGCCCCGAGACGAAGCGGGCGAGATTGTAGGCATGCGTGCCGATGTCGCCCAGCGCACCGCCGGCGCCCGCCTGTTTCGGATCGCCACGCCACGAGGCCTGCTTCTGGCCGGTGGCGGCGAGATCTTCGGTCAGCCAGTCCTGCGGGTATTCCGACTGCACGATGCGGATGTCGCCAAGCACGCCCTTGGCCACCATTTCGCGCGCCTGCCGCACCATCGGATAGGCGGTATAGTTGTGGGTCAGCACGAACACCTTGCCGGTCTTCTCGACCACAGCCGCGAGTTTTTTCGCCTCGGCCAGCGTCGTTGCCAGCGGCTTGTCGCAGATCACGTGGATGCCGGCCTCGAGGAACGCCTTGGCCGCCGGCACATGCACATTGTTGGGCGTGACGATGGCCACCGCCTCGATGCCGTCGGGGCGCTTTGCCTCGGCCTTGGCCATCTCGGCATAGGAGGCGTAGCTGCGATCCGGATCGAGCCCGAGCTCGGCGGCCGATGCCTTGGCACGCTCGGGATTCGCCGACAAAGCGCCGGCGACCAGCACGAAGTCATTGTCCAAGCGCGCCGCGATACGATGCACCGCGCCGATGAAGGCGCCTTGCCCGCCGCCAACCATGCCGTAGCGGATCGGGCCGCCTCCCGTTTCCGACTTCGATGCGCCAACCATTTTCTTCTCCGTTAAATTCCCATCATCGCGCGCAGCAGCTTCTTGTCCGTGGTGCCGCTGGCGAAATCGTCGAATGCCCTTTCCGTCACGCGGATGATGTGATGCTGGATGAAGGGTGCGCCTTCGGCAGCACCGTCTTCGGGATGCTTCAGGCAGCACTCCCATTCCAGCACCGCCCAGGAATCATAATTGTACTGCGTCAACTTGGAGAAGATGCCACCGAAATCCACCTGTCCGTCGCCGAGCGAGCGGAAACGGCCGGCGCGGTTGGTCCAGCTCTGATAACCGGAATAGACGCCTTGCCGGCCGGTCGGGTTGAACTCGGCGTCCTTGACGTGGAACGCCTTGATGCGCTCGTGATAGATGTCGATGAATTCGAGATAATCGAGCTGCTGCAGCAGGAAATGTGAGGGGTCGTAGTTGATGTTGCAGCGTTTGTGGCCGCCGACCGCCTCGAGGAACATCTCGAAGGTGGCGCCGTCGAACACGTCCTCAGAGGGGTGAATTTCGTAGCCGACATCGACGCCATTGTCCTCATAGACATCGAGGATCGGCTTCCAGCGTTTGCCGAGTTCGCCAAAGGCCTCCTCGATCAGTCCGGCCGGCCGCTGCGGGAAGGGATAGAGGTAAGGGAAAGCCAGCGAGCCGGTGAACGAGACCGAAGCATTCAGCCCGAGATTGCGCGACGCCTTGGCGCCGAACTTCATCTGTTCGACCGCCCATTTCTGCCGCGCTTTCGGATTGTTGTGGACCGAGGCCGGCGCGAAGCCATCCATCTGCGCGTCATAGGCCGGGTGCACCGCCACCAACTGCCCCTGCAGATGCGTCGACAATTCAGTGATCTCGACGCCGGCGTCGGCACAGATGCCCTTCACCTCGTCGCAATAGGTCTTGGAAGAGGCCGCTTTCTTGAGGTCGAACAGGCGCGCGTCCCAGGTCGGGATCTGCACGCCCTTATAGCCGAGACCGGCGGCCCATTTGGTGATCGAGGCCAGCGAATTGAATGGCGCTGCATCACCCGCGAACTGCGCCAGAAACAGTCCAGGGCCCTTCATTGTCGTTGGCATCGGCATCCTCCCTCATTGTGTCTCGACCAAGCATAGCGCCGATTGGAAGCAGGGCCAGCCATTTTGGTCTTTTCGCACTGGGCGCTTTGCAGGCATTACCATTCTGGTATTACCAAATAGGGAAATTTGGTCAAGCCTGACAATGCACCGGCAAAGCCCTTCGAACGCCCGAAGTATCGGCATATATCGCAATATAATCAACGGAATAATTCGCACAAAAAGTCGCAGTACCACGCTCCTTGCCGTTCCCTGGAATTTGCTGTAGACCTCGCTTCAGGCCCAATTGGTCGAACCAGTTTGCTGGAAAAGGCTGGGGATGCCTTGGGGAGGAACCCTTGCGTCGCCTTTCGGCGACGCATGTCGCAGGCAAACCATACGGACGAATTTGGGAAGGACAGACCATGCATCTTTCGACGCACAACTGGATGCGCGCGGAACCTTTGGAGACGACGCTCAAGCGCATCAAGAAGTTCGGCTATGAGTCGATCGAGATTTCCGGCGAGCCCGAGCAGTACAAGACCAAGGAGACGCGGGCACTCTTGAAGGAGCATGGCATCCGCTGCTGGGGCGCGGTGACCTTGATGCTGGGCGAACGCAACCTTGCCGCCAAGAACCAAGGGCAGCGCGAGCGCTCGGTTCAATACGTCAAGGACGTGCTGACCATGGTCAGCGAGCTCGATGGCGAGATCATCACGCTCGTCCCCGCGACAGTCGGCAAGGTGGTGCCGGACGGTACCGAAGAAGAGGAATGGAAGTGGGTGGTCGACGCGACCCGCGAGTGCTTCACCCATGCCAAGAAGGTCGGTGTCAAGATCGCCGTCGAGCCGCTCAACCGCTTCGAGACCTATCTGTTCAATCGCGGCGCCCAGGCGCTGGCGCTGGCCGATGCGGTCAGCCCCGAATGCGGCGTCTGCCTCGACGCCTACCATATCCACATGGAAGAATTTAACGTCCATGACGCCATCCGTCAGGTCGGCAAGCGGCTGTTCGACTTCCATGTCGCCGACAACAATCGCTTCGCCGCCGGCCTTGGCCAGATCGACTGGCCCAGGATCGTCGCCACCTTGAAGGAAGTCGGCTACGACGGCGCGCTGACCAACGAATTCGTCGCCCCGGTCGACCGCACGCCGGCAGCGCCCTACCCCGAAATGGTCGAGCGCCATCCGGTCGACATCTCGCCCGAGCAGCTGAAGTTCATCCAGGACCACGGCTCCAGCGTGCTCACCGAAAAATTCTACACCGACCAGATGCGCATCACCGCCGAAACGTTGCTGCCGCTGATCAAGTAGTCGACTGCTTCTGGGAAGTTTGCCCTTCCGCCCTGGCCGGCGGCAGGGCTGGGGAAAAATATGCGCATCAAGACCGTCCAAGCCTGGTGGGTCCGCGTCCCGATCGAAGCCGCGAAGCAACATCGCAGCGACTTCGGCCAGGTCACTACCTTTGACGCCGCCATTCTGCGCATCGAAACCGATGACGGGCTGGTTGGCTGGGGCGAAGGCAAGAACGCCGCCGGCAGCGCCGGCAGCTACGGCGCGCTTGTCCACATGCTGAACCACGAGGTCGGCCCACAGCTGATCGGCAGCGATCCGGCCGATATCGGCATCATCTGGGAGATGCTCTACAATGGCGTGCGCCACGACAGTGCAGCGCGCGCCGGCCACGCCATGCCGCAACTGGCGCGGCGCGGCATGAGCATCGCCGCCATCAGCGCCGTCGATATCGCGCTCTGGGATATTTTGGGGAAATCGCTTGGCGTGCCAGTCTGGCGGCTGCTCGGCGGCCGCAAGCTCGACCGCATGCAGGCCTATGCCTCCGGCGGCTGGGCGTCGGCCGATGCGATCGGCGAACAGTTGAAATCGTACATCACCCGGGGCGGCTTCAAGGCGCTGAAGATGCGCGTCGGCGCCATGGATGGGGCAGCACATGTTTCCGCCGCCCGTGTGCGCGCCGCGCGCCAGGCACTCGGCCCCGATGTCGAGCTGATGGTCGATGCCCACGGCACCTATACGGTGGCGGAAGCCAAGCGCTTCATTCATCTCGTCAACGACCTCGATCTCGCCTGGTTCGAGGAGCCCGTGATCGCCGACGACAAGCCGGGCATGGCCGAAGTGCGCGCCTCCGGCGCCGTTCCGATCGCCACCGGCGAAAGCGAGGCGACGCGCTATGCGTTCCGCGACCTCGCGGTGCTGAAGGCCGCCGATATCTTCCAGCCCGATCCCGCCTTCTGCGGCGGCATCAGCGAGGCGATGAAAATCGGCACCATAGCCAGCGCTTTCAATTTGCGTTTTGCGCCGCATCTGTGGGCCGGCGCCCCCTGTTTCTTCGCTGGGCTGCATGTCTGCGCCGCCTCGCCGTCGAGTTTCACGGTCGAATATTCGCTCGGCGCCAACCCGATGATCCACGATCTGATCGAAGAGACTGTCGAAGCAACGGACGGTATGATAGCGATCCCGGAAAAGCCCGGATTGGGATTCACCATTTCCGAGCGATTCCTGGAGGCGCACGCGCAACGCAGTTGACGATGAAAGAAAAGAACCTCCTCGCGGAACTCGCCGCCTACCTGTTCTCCCACTCGGACAGCGAGACCGGCCGCACGCCGTCGGAGCGTGAGCTGGCGGAGCATTTCGGCGTCAGCCGCGGCCAGATCCGCGAGGCGCTGGCCATCCTGGAAGCCATGCGCATCGTCGAGCGCCGGGCCAAGTCCGGCATCTATATCGACACCAAGCAGGCCAGCGTCGAAGCGCTGGCGCTGTTCGCGCGTGCCGGCCTGCCGCTTGATCCCTTGCAGATCTATGAAACGGTCGAGCTGCGCAAGATCCATGAGATCAAGGCCGCCGAGCTTGCCTGCTCGCGCGCCACCGAGGAGAACTTCGAGCGCCTGCGTGAAATCCTTAAGGCATCCGAGGAGCGCATCGCCGCCGGCGAAGGCCTCGCCAAGGAAGACCGCGAGTTTCATCTCGAGATCGTGCGCGCCACCAAGAACAGCGTCTTCCACAACATCTGCAGCGTCTATTATCTGATGGGCGAGCAGCGCCTGCCGATCTACTTCAACGATCCCGAGCGCAGCGTGCGTTCGCATGCCGAGCACGTGCAGATCTACGAGGCGCTGCTGCGCCGCGACGGCAATCTGGCCCAGGCACTGATGAGCGCCCACCTTCAAGGCGCGGAAAGCTATTGGAAGGGCCTGATCGAGGGCGGCAAGGCGGTTGCGCCGCCAAGCCCGGCGCTCGAAAAGGCCTGACCGTGGCCCAGACCGTGCCGAAGATCCTGTCGACCCATCCGCTGCACCCGCGCGCCTCGGCCAAGCTGGCGGGCGCCGGTCAACTCGTCATCGCATCGGCGCTCGATCCTGCCACCCTGATCAGAGAGGCCAAAGACGCCGACATCGTCATCGTGCGCGCGCCACTGCCGCCTGCACTGTTCGAAGGGGCTTGGAAGCTGCGGGCAGCGATCCGCCACGGCGCCGGGCTCGACATGATTCCTATGGAAGCAGCGGCCGCGGCCGGCGTGCTGGTGGCCAACGTGCCGGCGGTCAATGCGCGCTCAGTTGCAGAACATGTCATGCTCACCGCACTGGCGCTGCTGCGGCAATTCCGCAGGGTCGACCGCGACCTGCGCGCCAAAGGCTGGCTCGCCGGGCGCGAGCACGCCAATTCCAACATCGAGCTTGCCGGCAAGACCATCGGCATCGTCGGCCTCGGCGCCGTCGGCCAGGCCGTCGGCCATATCGCCGCGCATGGCTTCGACCTGAAGGTGGTGGCGACGACGCGCAGCATGCAGCCGGCGCCGGACAAGGTCGGCTTCCTGTCGATCGACGCACTGGTCGAGCAGAGCGACATCATCGTGCTCTGCTGCCCGCTGACGCCGGAGACACGCGGCCTGATCAGCCGCGAACGCATCGCCTGCATGAAGCCCAATGCGCTGCTGATCAACGTGTCGCGCGGACCGGTCGTCGATGACGACGCGCTGATCGAGGCCTTGCGGGAGCGCCGCATTGGCGGTGCAGCACTCGACGTTTTCTCGACGCAACCGCTGCCGTCAAATCATCCCTATTTCGGCTTCGACAATGTCATCATCACCCCGCATATGGCAGGCATTACCGAGGAATCGATGATGCGCATGGGCGTCGGTGCCGCGGGAGAAGCCTTGCTGGTGCTGGCGGGCAAACTGCCGGTCAATCTGCGCAATCCGGAAGTGGTGGATGACTACAGGCAGCGGTTTCCGCTCGACATATAGCAATCGCGGTTTCGCCCCAATTCTCAGTGACGCTGAAGCATGTCCAGTTTTCGCCTCGCCCTCCTCGCTATCGCCACGTCTTCGATCACAGCATTGCCGTCGCTCGCTCTGGCCGAGAACAGTTACGTCTACTGCAGCAATGGGGTCGCCTGCATGATGGCCCCCTGCCCGTCGGGTAATGCGCTGGACCTGGCCACCGGCAAGATCATTAAAGGCGTTTCTCTCAACACCACCGAATTGTCGCCGCTGGAAAGATCGGCACCTGACCTCTCCGACAAGCTCTATGCTGGAAAACTCGTCGTCCGAGGATCGATCCAGCATCGCGGTGAGCCGAGCGATCCGCCGATGCTGGTCGTTACCAACATCGAACGCGCCTCTAGGAAAGCCGAGCGCAATCGCTGCGCGGCACGCTGATTGCGAATCAGCGGCTCGCTGTCTATCGGAGCAACCGCTCGACTTCCGCCGCGATGCGCAGCAGATGGTGGTCATGGCCGTTGCGCGCCACCAGCATCAGTCCGGCCGGCAGCGCCATGCCGGGCATCGGCAGCGAGATCGCGCAGAGGTCGAACTGGTTGGCGACCTGCGTGTTGCGCAACAGCAGGCCTTCGACATGGTCGCGCAGCTCGGCATCCTCGGCCATGGAAACGATGGTCGGTGCCGTCACCGGCGCGGTCGGCAGAGCCAGCACATCGACCGATGTCAGCCGCTCATCCATTGAGGCGACGAGCGCGCGGCGACGCCGCAAGGCCCTGATATAGACCGGCGTCGGCAGCATGGCCGCCCGCGACAAGGGCCCGCTGACATGCGGGTCGACCGGCACCGCTGCGCCCGTCGCCAGCCAGTCGGCATGGATCTCGGCTCCTTCCATCGCGGCGATCGAGCCGCGCTTGGTGGCGGCGCGCAGCTCCGTGATCATGTCATCGATCGCCAGATCGGCAATGCGCGCGCCGGCTTGTTCGATCTTGCCGAGACAATGCTCGAAAGCCGCCGCGACTTTGTCTTCCGTGTCGCCGAAAAGAACGCCGCGCGGAATACCAACGCGAAGCCCGGCGAGTGGAATGGCCAACAGCTCTGTCGGCACCTCGCCAGCCATCACCGCGTCGGTGGCAGCACATTGCGCGACGGTTCGGGCAAGCGGCCCAATCGAGTCCAGCGTGCCCGACAGCGGAAAGGCACCGGCAAGCAACACGCGCCGCGCCGTCGGCTTGAAGCCGACGACACCGTTCAACGATGCGGGAATGCGGATCGAACCCCCGGTATCGGATCCGATCGAAATGTCGCTCGTCCCCTCCCCGACGGAAACGCCGGCGCCTGAGGATGAACCGCCGGGAATCCGGCTGGCATCGGCGGCATTGCCGGGCGTGCCGTAGTGCATGTTGTCGCCGATCGCGGTGAAGGCGAATTCGGTCATGTTGGTCTTGCCGATGATCACCGCGCCGGCCTGCCGCAGCCGGCTGACGATGGCCGCATCACGCAGCGCGGGTGCAGCGGTCTTGCGCATCAGCGAGCCGGCCGTAGTCGCCTCGCCGGCGACATCGAACAGATCCTTGATCGAGACAATGGCGCCGTCGAGCGGCCCGAGCGTCACGCCGGCTCGGCTGCGGGCATCGCTGGCGTCGGCCGCGGCCCGCGCCACTTCGGCATAGAGCTTGGTGAAGACCTTCTCGCCGGCCGCACGATTGGCAAGACGTGACAGGATGATTTCGAGACGATCGCGGATGGATTGCATGTCGGTGTCGGACTCCGCCAAGGTAGAACGTCTTTAAAGCAATTCCAGGAAAAGTGCGTCGCGGTTTTCCGTCCGGAATTGCGCAAACATAAAGAGTTTAAGCAGCCGTTCGGCCTGCGGAAGGGATAGCCCGGCCAGCGTGCCTTTGCACCTGCCAGCGATAGGAAGATACTGATGCTGTACAAAGGCAGCTGCCATTGCGGCAAGATCGCGTTCGAATTCAAGGCGGAGCTGACCGGCGCCGTGCGGTGTAATTGTTCGATCTGCTCGCGTAAGGGCGCGCTCTTGTGTGCCATCCCGCATGAGAGCCTGACGGTCCTGGCCTGGGGCGATGATCTGGGCTGCTACACGTTCGGCAACCACGCCATGGCGCACCGCTTCTGCCGTACCTGCGGCATCCACCCATTCGCTGAGGACGTCCGCAAAGGCGGTGAACGCAGCGCCTACATCAACATCAACTGCGTCGCCGATCTCGACCCGTCAACCTTGTCGGTCTTCGACTTCGACGGGCGCGCGGTCTGAGCGATTCCAGATTGCCTTACCGGTAACCCGTAGCATCGGCGGGTTTGCCGGCTTCCTGGACCTCCGGCAGATAGCGCCAGGCATCGGGCCTCGAACCGTCGAGATCGGTAAAGCCATAGACCTGCGCCAACCCACCGCTGGACAACGACTGCCCGTTCCAGCGTGAGCGGTCAGGGTCTGCGGCCAATGCGGCAACGGCCCGCCCGACAAAGCGCGGCGTCTCCGAAATGACGAAATGAGGCACCGTGGCGACGGCATCGCGCCAGTTCTCCTCGCGCACTCCAAAGGCCTCCAGCATCATCTCCGACCGTAGCCAGCCGGGCGTCAACGAGACCGAGGTGGCACCGTGTTTCGCAAGGTCCTTGGCGTGAGCCCAGGCCATGCGGTTCACCCCGACCTTGGCAAGATCGTAGAAGGGCGACAGGCGGTAGTGGTCGGCATTGTATTCGGCCGTGCCGTCCGTGACTTCAATCAGCAGTCCGCCCGGCTGCTTGATCATGAGGGGTAGCGCATGATGGGCAGTGATCAGATGCGTGTCGATGGCCAGCCGCAGCATGCGCAAGCCATTCTCCAGATTGTGCTCCCAGACCGGCTTGTCCCATTCGAACAGCTTTTCACCGCCCCAGATGTCGTTGACCAATATATCGAGGTGCCCCTGTTCGGTGCGGATGCGCTCGACCAGACGGCGCACATCGTCTGCCACGAGATGATCGACCTGCACGGCGATGCCCCTGCCGCCGTTCGCCGTGACCATTTCCGCCGTTTCCTCGATTGTTTCGGGCCGCGCATACTCTGATTGTTGGGCACGCGTGCTCCGGCCGGTGACATAGACCGTAGCGCCAGCAGCACCGAGTTCGACCGCTATGCCGCGCCCCGCACCGCGCGTCGCACCGGCGACCAGGGCAACTTTCCCTTGCAACGTCATTGACCTCTCCCAAAACAAAACCATCGACAAGCGGGCTGGTCAGCGCCGCCCGCATTATATATAAATGATCATTCGGTTATATTGGAATGTCAAGATGACCCGACCCAAAACCCGGTCCGACGAGCAGGTGTTGGAGGCAGCCCTTCGGCTGATCCATGAACATGGTCCGGAGGCGCTCACCTTCGAACGGCTGGCAAAGGCTTGCGGCCTTTCCGGCGCGACATTGGTGCAACGCTTCAAGAACAAGGCGCAGTTGAAACAACGTACCCTTTTGCATGCCTGGGACGGTCTCGACGACAAGACAAGAACACTAGGCGGCGCCGTTGCCCGGACCCCGGCCGGCGCGGTCGAATTGCTGGTGGCGCTGTCGCAAGGTTATGGCGGCATCGAATCCTATGCCGACGGCCTGCTTGTCCTGCGCGAGGACCTGCGTGATCCCCTGCTGCGGACGCGGGGTGCGGCCTGGAAGGCATCTCTGTCCAAAATCCTTGCGGATTGCTTTACGGAGATATCCAGCCCGCCCCAGGACGTCGGCCTGCTGATGGCCTCGCATTGGCAGGGCTCGCTCTTGTGGTGGAGCTTCGATCCGACGGTCGATGTAGCCGCCTATGTCGAGGACAGTCTCAACCGCTTCGTCGCCGCCATCACAACGGCAGCGGCCCGAAAACCGTGATGGTTCTCGGGCCGCTGGATAGCTCAGAGATAAGAGACTATTCGGCTTGCTTCGGGCCGCGCAGGAACACCACGATCGCTGCCAGCAACGTTGCCGCGCCGCAATAGGCGAAGGCGCTGGCGACGCCTGCATGGTCGACCAGCAGGTCGCCGAAGACGGCGCCCAGCGCAATCGCCACCTGGAAGGTCGCCACCATCAAGCCGCCGGCGCTTTCGGCCTGGTCGGGAGCTGCCCGTACCAGCCAGCTCTGCAGCCCGACCGGCACCGCGCCGAAGGCAAAGCCCCAGGCGGCAACGGCAGCCGCGGCGATCGTCGGCGAGGCGCCGAAGATCAGCATCGAGGCGGCCGCCAGGGCAATCAGCAGCGGCGCCAGCGCCACGGCAGCCTTGAGGTTGCGTTCGGCCAGGATGCCGCCGACGATGTTGCCGAAGAAGCCGCCAATGCCATAGGCGAGCAGAACCAGCGAGATCGTCTCGATGTCGAGCACCGGCACCTTCTCGAGGAAGGGGCGGACATAGGTGAAGCCGGCAAAGTGTCCCGACGCGACCAGCAACACGACCAGCAGCGCCACCCGGATCGACGGCCGTTCCAGCACCTCGAGCAAGGTGCGGAAGCTCGCGACACCGACCGGCGGCAGCTTCGGAATGGTGGCCAATTGCACCAGCAGCGCCAGGGCACCGACGATGGTCGCAATCATGAACGCCGTACGCCAGCCCCAGATGTCGCCGACATAGGCACCGACAGGGGCAGCAGTGACGGTGGCAAGCGAAACGCCCGTCAGGATGATCGACATGGCGCGCGGCATCAGCCGCATCGGCACCAGCCGCAGCGCCATGGCCGCCGACATCGCCCAGAAGCCGCCCAGCGCCACGCCGAGCACGACGCGGGCCAGCAGAAGCATGGGTAGCGACGAGGCAAAGGTGGCCACAAGATTGGACAGGATGAGGAACGACGTCAGCATCCACATCACCAGCCTGCGGTCCATGCGCCTGGTGATGATCGCCATGGTCGGTGCGGCGATGGCGGCGACGATCGCGGTTGCCGTCACCGCTTGTCCCGCCACGCCTTCACTCACCCCAAGATCGCGCGCCATTGGCGTCAACAGGCTCGCGGGCAGGAATTCGGTGGTGACCAGCCCGAACACCCCAAGCGCCAGTGATACAACGGCACCCCATGCCGGCTCGGTTCGTTCGCCGGTGTCTGCGGGGTTCAGAAGTGTGGCGTCGATGACATCAGTCGCGGGTTCGGCCATGGTCAGTCTCCGATCTGTTTGCGGCGCTAAATAGGCAATGGCCGGCGGGGGCTTCCACCCGTTTCCATGCCTTGCCGTCACGGCTTGGCTATGAGGCCGGTCTTGTCTTGGTTGCGACGCAGCATTTGGCTGCACTGCAACATAGGGAGTGACGCCCTGGCGTTTCCATGCTAAAAACACCGAAATGACCTACAATTCGTCCAAAGCTGCTTTGCCCGCATCCGGTGACCCGCTGACCGACATGCTGCGCGGTTTGCGCCTCGACGGCGTCGACTATGGCCGCTGCGTGCTTGGCGAGCCCTGGGCCGTTTCCTTTCCCGCGCAGAAAGCGGCACGGTTCCATTTCATTGGCCAGCAAAGCTGCTGGCTGTTCTCGCCGTCGAAGGAGTGGATCGAGCTGTCGGTTGGCGACGCGCTGCTGATCCCGCGCGGCGACGAGCATATTCTGGCCAGCGCGCCGGACGTGCCGCCCGTTCCGATCGGCCGCTACTCAATCGAACCGGTATGCGAGAACATCTACGACGTCTCGAACGGCTGCGATGGCTGCAAGACGTTGTTGTTCTGCGGCAGCATGCATTTCAACCTCGACGGCTCGCATCCCCTGCTCGACATGATGCCCAGTCTGATGCAGGCGCATAAGTTGATGACCAACGCGCCGGGCATCCAGCATTTGCTCGATGCCATGGCTGGCGAAGTGACTATGGACCGGGTCGGCTCCGGCGGCATTCTGGCGCGCCTTGCCGACGTGCTCGCCGCCACCATCATCCGCTCCTGGGTGGAGAATGGCTGTGGCGATGCCTCCGGCTGGATTGCCGCCGTCCGCAATCCCGATGTCGGCAAGGTGCTCGCCGCCATTCATCTGCAGCCCGACCGCGACTGGACGGTCGTGGCGCTGGCCAGGATGATGGGCGCTTCGCGCTCCGCCTTCGCCCAGCGCTTTGCCACCGTCGTCGGCGAAACGCCGGCCAAATACGTGCTGCGCGTGCGGATGCACCAGGCGCGGCAATGGCTTACCCGCGACGGTTTGAGGGTGTCAGTGGCGGCGGCGAAACTGGGTTACGATTCGGAAGCCTCCTTCAGCCGCGCCTTCAAGCGGGTGATGGGCGTGGCGCCCAGCCACCTGCGCAACACCGGTGACGGCGGCACCCACCCCTGAGATTCGGATTCGGCACGTCCCGTCAGTCCCTCTCTGGACTGGAGAAATTGCCAAATCTTTTGGACGGCATGTCATTGCACGCCGGCCGTACCGCCATAGTCTGGCAGGCGGAGGAACCGCCATGCCCAATCGTTCTGCATTTCTAGTGCTCGCCACTCTGTGCGTCTTTCCCTCTCGCGCCTTCGCCCTTGAGGACAGCTACCTGCCGGCCAACAAGATTCCCTATGTTTCCGAAGCACCGGACCAGCCGCAGCGCCTAGGACCACTATGGGGAGAAAGGGCCAAGGGTCCGGCGGGAACATTGCTGAAAGTTCCAGGCAACTGGCGCGCACCTGTTCACGCGCACACCGCTGACTATCGCGCCGTGGTGATCCAGGGTCTATGGGCGCACTGGCAGATGAATGGCGGCGAAGCAACCAAGGTCGAACTGCCTCCGGGATCCTACTGGACCCAGAAGGCCAACGAAATGCATGACGACGCCTGCCTGTCCGACACGGAGTGCGTGATCCTGCTGATCAACGACGCGCCTTACGAGACCTACATGGCAAAGTGATCGAGTGCTCTATCCGGCGTGGCGCAGGCTGACGCCACTGCCCTTGTCGAACAGCACCACCTTGTCCGGGTTCCAGGCAAAGCGCACCGGCTGCTCGATGGCGACATCGGTCCTGGCCGGCACCGTGGCACGCAGTGTCGTATCGCCGACCCGCAGCGTCAGAATCTTTTCGACGCCATGGTTCTCGACATCATGGACACGCGCTTCGACCGGCGCGCCGCTTTCCAGATAGACATCCTCCGGACGGATGCCGAAGACGAGCGGGCGACCGTCGGTCGCCGCACTCGCCTTGGCTCCCCCAGAAAGCGGCAGTTCGAAATTCAGCGGTGCCATCACCGCGCGGCCATTCACCAGTTTGCCGTCGATGAGGTTCATCGGCGGCGAGCCGACGAAGCTCGCCACATAGGTGTCGCGCGGGTTGTTGTAGATTTCGTGCGGCGTGCCGGTCTGGACAATGCGGCCATGGTTCAAGACACCGACCTTGTCACCCATCGACATCGCCTCGATCTGATCGTGGGTGACGAACAGGAAGGTGGCGCCGAGCTGTATCTGCAGGTTCTTGAGTTCCGTGCGCAGCGCCTCCCGCAGTTTGGCGTCGAGCGCCGACAGCGGCTCGTCCATCAGGAACACGCGCGGCTTGCGCACGATAGCGCGGCCGATCGAAACGCGCTGCATCTCGCCGCCGGACAGACGATCGGTCTTGCGATCGAGCAGATGTTCGATCCGCAGCGTTTTGGCGGCGCGGTCGACACGATCCTTGATCTCGGCGTCGGGTCCTCCGGTCAAGCCGGAGGATGACGGCGTGAGAGTTGAGAGGGCGACGCACACCGACCGTCGCGGACCGGCGCGAGCGCGACCTGCCGGATAGCGTCAGCTGCTGATCATCGCGCTGTCTTGTTGAGAGCGGTGACGACCAGCGCGAGAACCACCGCCGCGGCGGCGATTTCCCATACGAAAGCCTGCTTGTAGAAAGGCGGCGTGGCGAGCTGCGCCTTGCCGGCGAGAGTGTTGGGGTCCGGTGGATTGAGGAAGAAGACGCCGTAGAGATGCGCCGCCGTGATCGAAACCAGCAGCACAATGCAGAAGACCAGCGCCACGACCAGCGCTACGGTCACCACACTGCGCACCTTGACGCCCGGCTGGGCCAACGGCAGCAGGTTGTTGATGAGTCCGGCAAGCACCACGAGACCGCTGCCGACCGCGTACAGGCCGATGGAAAAGGGTTGGAAGATCAGCACCAGCGCCATGACGCCGAGGCCAATGATGAAGACCTCGAGGCAGAACGCGCCGGCGCGGCTCATGCCGGAAGAACTGTCGCTCATGACCGCACCGCCTTTCCGGCGCCATCGAAGACATGGGTTTGCCTGGGATCGGGGCGTAGATTCAGCGCCTCGCCGACCTTGACTCGCTGGCTTCTCGTCACCACGACGCGGATGTCGGCGCCTGCCGCCGTGCGGGCATGAATAAGGGTTTCGGCGCCCATGGGCTCGATGAGCTCGGCCCGGGCGGCGATGGTGCCACGGTCCCCCGTATCGGTCGCGGTGAAGGCGCGGGGGCGGACACCGATCGTCACCTTGCCGGGCTGCAGGCGCGCGACCGCCGCGTCCGTGCGGATCGCCAGACTAGTGCCGGCCACGGTCATGTCCGCCGTGCCATCGGCGAAGGTCTTGAGGTCGGCCTCGAGAAGATTCATCTGCGGCGTGCCGATGAAGCTCGCCACGAAAGCATTGGCGGGCTTGGCAAATACCTCGTGCGGTGAGCCGACTTGCTCGATCAGGCCGTCCTTCATGATGGCGATGCGGTTGGCCATGGTGAGCGCTTCGAGCTGGTCATGGGTCACGATCACGGTCGCTTTGGAGAGGCCCTGCAGCACTTCCTTGATCTGGCCACGCATGGTCTGGCGCAGTTCGACATCGAGACGCGACAAGGGCTCGTCGAAGAGGAAGCAATTGGGGTCGCGGACGATGGCGCGGGCCATGGCGGCGCGCTGCTTTTCGCCCTCGGATATCTGGTTCGGCAGCCGGTCGAGAACATGCTCCAAGTGGAGGATCGCAGCGACGCGGTTGACGCGGGCAGTCCGCTCAGCCCCGGAAATGCCGTCATGATAGAGCGGGAAGGCGATGTTCTCGCCGACCGATGCCGACGGGTAGAGCGCGTAGAACTGGAACACCATGGCGATGTCGCGCTTTTCGGGCGGCAGGTTGTTCATCACCTTGCCGGCGATGACGACCTCGCCGTCAGTGACGCGTTCCAGCCCGGCGATGACGCGCAAGGTCGTCGTCTTGCCACAGCCGGACGGGCCGAGAAGGCAGACGACCTCACCGGCGGCCACCGACAGGTCAACGTCCTTGACCGCGGTGAAGGAGCCGAAGCGCTTGGTGACTTTGCGGAGTTCGATGGTTGACATCTCAGCGCTTCACTGTGCCGAAGGTAACGCCGCGCAATAGATGGTTTTGCAAGAAGAAGGTGACCAGGAAGACTGGGACGAGGAACAGGGTTTCGATGGCGGCAAGCAAAGTCCAGTCGGTGCCGCGTCCACCCGACGACACGGCTTGGTTCATGGCGACCGGGACCGTCCTGGTGTCGGGCCCCGAGAGCAACAGGGCGAAGAGGAACTCGTTCCAGGTGAGGATCAGGCCGAACACGAACGTGGCGGCGAGCCCGGCAATGACCTGGGGCAGGCAAATCTTGAAGAACACCCGCATTCCGGACGATCCGTCGATGCGGGCGGCATCCTCGACGTCTGGCGACAATTCATCGAAGAAGCTCTTCATCATCCAGATGGTGAAGGCCAGGTTGAAAGCAGTGTAGAGCATGATGATGCCGAGATACGAGCCCGATAGGCCCACTACGCGGAACATCAGGATCACCGGAATGATCACCACAATCGCCGGCAGCATACGCGTGGTCAGGATGATGAACAGGTAGGTGTCATTGCCTTTCAGCGGATAGCGCGAGAAGCCGAAGGCCGCCAGGGTGCCGATGACCAGCGCCAGCAGCACCGACGCCGAGGCGATGAAGATCGAGTTGAAGAAATAACGGTCGAATCCTGTCGCTTCCGGGGCACCGTCCGGCGTCATCGAGCGGGAAAAGACGGACCCAAAATTTTCGAGCGTGGGCTTGAACACAAAATGGTCCGGAATCAAGCCGAACAGCGACGTGGGCGACAGCGTCGGAGGCACCAAGAGCGCGTCGCCCTGCGGTTTGAAGGCGGTGAATATGATGAACAGCACCGGTAGAAAATAGATAAAGGCGACCACGGCCACGGCGAGCGTCCGCCCCCAGCCGGCCTCGTCTACTCCGCTGGCCCTACGGAAGCCGAGCTTTCCCAATATCGATTCGGCCACGGGTTAGGCTCCCTTCGTACGGCGGTTTGCGAGGTACAGGTAGAGGTTGGTGAGAACGATCACCATGAACAGCATCAGATAGGAGATCGCCGCGCCCTCACTCGTTTTGTTCTGCTCGTTGGCGATGCGGATCAAGTGATAGGAGATCGTCAGTGTGTCGTTGCCGCCCTTGGTGAGGAGGATGACGAGATCCGCCAGCTTGAATGCCTCGATGGTGCGGAAGAGAAGGGCCAACATCAGAAGGCCGCGGATGTAGGGGAAGGTGATCATCCAGAATTGCCGCCAGCGCGAAATACGGTCGATGGCAGCGGCCTCGTAAAGGTATTTCGGCACCGAGACGAGGCCCGCCAGCACAAGGAGCATGACGAAGGGCGACCACATCCATGCGTCGGCGAAAACGATTCCTGCTACGGCACCGACTTTGTTGCTCATCAGGATGAACTGGTTGCCGGAGATGGAATTGATGACGTAGCTGAGAATCCCGAATGTCGGATCATAGTAGTAGGTGAAGAACACGCCAGAGGCAACAACCGAAAGCATCATCGGTGTCAGCACCAGGATCAACAAATACTTGCGCAGCGGAAATTGCTTGGCGAACAGGATGGCCAGCAGAAAGCCGACGATCATCTGCGCGGAGACGGTGAACACGACGAACATGGCGGTATTGATCAGCGCGCCCCAAGTCGCGTGAGCAGCGAGATCGTTGGTAAGGATCCGGACGTAGTTCCCGAGTCCGACGAAGCGGATCGTCTGCTGGTTTGCCTGGTAGGCGAAGAACGAAAGGCCCAGCGACCACAGCAGGGGGAAGATATTCATCACAAACAGAACGGCGATTGCCGGAGCGACCAGCAAGGCGCCGAAGTAGTGGCGGCGATACGCGTTGACGGTAAATGCGGCCGCGACCAACGCCGCCATGGCACCCACCACCCAGAAGGAGACAGCCGCCGGCAAGCCCGCCATCGATATGGCCGACACGACGACAGCGACAGCGATGGCGAGTTTCCAGTTGTGGGCAGCAACCGCGGTAAGGCGTGGTGTCTGCAGCGTGCTTGAAACAGCGGTCATGGGAGTCCGAAATATGGAGCGCCTGACGTGGCAATGACGGGGAGCGGCTTTTGCCCGCTCCCCGCAGCTATGTCGGAAGGTTACTGGATAAGGCCATCGTTCTTCAGGAGGTCCTCCTGGAACTTGGCGATGTTATCCAGGGTGGTCTTGGCGTCCTGCTTGCCAGTGATGGCTAGGTCGTACTGGTCCTGCTGCTGGGTGAGCAGTTCGAAGAACTGCGGCACGTGCCACATGTCCTTCTGCCAGTCGAGCGAATTCGCCCAGGCGCGGTCCCACGGACGATAGGTCGCATACTTCGGATCGCTGTAGACCGACTTGATCGCGGACTGGCCGCCGGCGGCGGCGAACTGGTGCTGGATATCAGGCGAGAGCCACCACTTCACGAAGCCCACCGCTTCCTTGATTTGCTCAGGCGTCGTCCAGGTGGTGAGAACGAAAGGCTGTCCGCCGATCTGTGACGTACGATTCACCTTGCCGTCGGCGCCGCGGAGGCCTGGCGCCAATCCGAACACCAGCTTGTCGGAAACCTTCGACGTCTTGGGATCGAGCGAGGCTTCGGCGAGACCGATCCAGTCGATGTTCATGGCCACCTTGCCTTCACGGAACAACTGGTCCGAGACGAAGATGTCCATGGTGCCGGTCTTGACCACCGGCGGCATGTACTTCAGCAATTTGAGGAAATGCTCCATGCCCTCGATGGACTTCGGGGAGTTTACGACGCCTTCGGCATGTCCGGTCGGGGCCTTGGTTTCATCCCAGATGCCGCCGCCATGCTCCCAGACGAACGTGTGGACCGAGCTCGTCGAGAAGTCGTAGCCTTTGCCTGCCTGATAGGCGATGCCGTAGAAATCGTCATCCAGCACCTGGCCGGCGAGCTTGTCGCCCTTCTTGCGCTGGAAGAATTCGCCAACATGCTCGAACGTGTTCCAGTCCATGGCGTCGATTTCTTCGCCGGTGCAGGGCAGCTTCTCATTGTACTTCGCCTTGTAAGCGGCCTGCTCGTCGGCGTTGCAGAGCACGTCCTTGCGGCCGTAGGTGACCAGCACGTCCGGGAACTGCGGGAAGCCGTAGTAGTTCGGCGTGCTGTTGGGATAGGTCGAATAGGCGTTGAGCACGGCGGGATGCATCGACTCCATCGTCGCCTTGAGTTCCGGGTCGGCATCGATGAGATCGTTGATCTTGCGGAAGTAGCCGCCTTCGACGAAGGCGCCCAGCCACTGCGAGTCCGACACGATGAAGTTGTACTTCTTTTCGCCCGAGGTCAACGAGGCGTTGACGCGGGTGTAGAAATCCGGCCACGGAATGAAGTCGACATCGAGCTTCACGGTATTGCCAGACTTGGGCTTGTACTGCTCGTCGAAGAACTTCTTCATAATGCGGGTCGGGGGCCAATCCGGCACCGCCATCGTCAACGTCACTTCTTCGGCAGAGGCATAGGTCACGCCTCCCACCAGTAGCGTGGCAGCGAAGCTTGCGGCTGTCGCTAGGCCTTTCACTTTGGTCATCGCCGTCATTCGCGTTTCCTCCCTTGGTTAACCGTATTGCTTCTCGCCGGTCGCGTCAGGTCATTGCCTGGCCGCTCGCGGCGCGGAAGACGTGGATTTTCCTGTTATCGATGGCGATCGATGCCGAATCGCCGGTCCTGATGCTGGCGGCGATCGCTTCCGGCAGCACCATGCGCAACATCTGGCCGCCGGCCTCGACCGAGACGATCGTGATGTCGCCGAGCGGTTCGACCAGACGCACCTTCGAGGCAACCCCGGCTTCGCCCTTGGCGGCGAGCCGAATGTCGCTCGGGCGAATGCCGATCAGCGCGGCCTCGCCGGCATCGGCAGTCTCTGGCGCCGTCGCCGGAACCAGAGTCCCGAGCGGCGTGTCGAAAGACCTGGTGTCGGCGCGCACCGAGGCCGTGAACAGATTCATGTGCGGCGAGCCGATCTTGCTGGCGACATAGGTATGGATCGGCTGCTCGTAAAGCTCGTCCGGCGTGCCGATCTGGACGATGCCGCCATCGCGCATGACGGCGATCGTCTCGCCCATCGAGAGAGCCTCGAGCTCGTCGGGCGTGGCATAGATCACGGTCATGCCGAACTGGCGGTGCAGCCGCTTCAGCTCGGCGCGCGTCTCGTGCCGAAGCTTGGCGTCGAGATTGGTGAGCGGCTCATCGAGGAGAAGAATCTTTGGCCGGCGGATCAGGGAGCGGCCGAGCGCGACGCGCTGCTGCTCCCCGCCGGACAGGGTTGCCGGCTTGGCCTTCAGGCGGTGTGTCAGCTTCAGGATCTCGGCGGTCTCTTTCACCCGCTTGTCGATCTCGGCGCTCGCGGCTTTCTCCTCGCGCAGCGGATAGGCGAGATTGTCATAGACCGTGAGGTGGGGGTAAAGCGCGAAAGACTGGAAGACCATCGAGATGCCGCGGCCGGCGATGGGCGCATGGGTCATGTCGCGGCCGCCGATCTCAAGCGTGCCGGAGTCGGCCTGGACGAGGCCGGCGATAGTGCGCAGCGTCGTCGTCTTGCCAACCGAGCTCGGCCCGAAGAGTACGAAGAAGCGGCCTTCGTCGACGGCGAAGCTCAGGTCGTTGATGGCGCGCACGGATCCATAGGCCTTGCTGAGCCCATCGAGGCGCAGCGCAATCCCCTTGCCGGCACTGGCGCGAGGCGACGTCTGCGTCACGATGCGCCACCTCGTGCGGACGGAACACGCGCGATCCGTATGATCCTCCTCGCCCTGCCGAAATGGACTGCGGCTGTCATTCCCGATCCGCCTTTTCTTTCCTAATCTGGTATTACCAATTTAAGATGCCCGTCAAGCGCTTTCTTGAAATTCGCCGTCACCAAAATAAGCTGAAAACGTCCGCTATATGTTCGTATTTCCTTCATTTTTGGCAGTTCTCCACCTTCATCCCGTTCGCAAAACGCCAATCCCCAAAATTACTGAAATCGCCGACCTTCAAATCTGGTCGAACCAGATTCGCTCCGAGCTACCGCAGCGACCGCCCCGGATTGCCCTCGACGACCCCCCAATCGGTCAGCATCGGGAGAAGTCTCATATCCTGCATCCGCCTTCGTCCAGCCCTCCTCCATGCCCAATTCACGCCGCCACCACCCCTGGTCAGGATGGCGTCCGGAGTCGCGCCTGCCGCACCAGCGCTGAGGCCGCCCACTGGGCGACGGCCAGGGTCTTGCCGCTGTCCAGGCCCCAGATGTCCTTCAGCACAATCAGCAGTTCGACGCCGAAAATCAGCGACAGCGCCTGCGCCAGGCGCTCGAATTCGCGCGGCGGCAGCTCGCCCCTCAGTGGCGCAAGCGCATCCTCCAGCAAGTCCATGCGATGGCCGCGGGTAAAGGCCGGCTCGCCACCCAGCGTGCCTGCCTGCTGGCGTGCCCACTGGTCGAGCGACAGCTTCAGCGCCGCCTTGAACGTTGCCTCGAAGGCCTCGATGCGCGGCATCGCGCTGTCTATCAACTCCGCCACGCGGCGTTCCGCATCGGACGAATCGGATCGCCACTCGAGTATCGGGCCTAGCCCCTCATCGACCACCGCCTGCACCAGAGCTGCTTGGCTTGGGAAATAGCGATAGGCGGTGGCGCGCGACACTTCCGCCGCCTCCGCAACTTCGCTGACCGAGGGCGTGACGCCCGCCTGCATCAGCCTTGTTGCCGTCTTCAGCATCAGCCGCCTCGTGCGGGCACGGGGACCGCGTTCGGCAGCCTCTTTGGCGTCGTCGTTCACTGCGGCTTGTTGACGTGAGACAACCATGTCAATACGATACGCGCGTCTCAAAAAAATGCAATGGCCTTCGCTTGCCGAAGGACCAAGCAAAAGAGCGGCAGGCGGTCCAGCGCCGGTCAGCCGATGACGGGAGAAACGCGATGAAGCGCATCTACGTGGTGGGCACGGCCGACACCAAGGGCGAGGAACTTGCCTTCCTGGCCGATGCGATTGCCGCCACCGGCAATTCGATTGCCCGCGTCGACATCGGAACGCGCGGCACCACCGTGCCGGTCGATATTCCGGCCCGCGAGGTCGCGGCACATCATCCAGGTGGAGCCGGCGGCGTGCTCGACATAGATGACCGCGGCACGGCGGTGGCTGGCATGGGCGCGGCCTTCACCAGCTTCATCCAGTCGCGCGACGACATATCCGGCGTGATCGGTATTGGCGGCGGCGGCGGCACATCGATCATCACATCGGGCATGCGCGCGCTGCCGCTTGGGCTGCCGAAAATCATGGTCTCGACGCTCGCTTCCGGCGACACCGCGCCTTATGTCGACGTCTCCGACATCATCATGATGCCGTCGGTGACCGACATGGCCGGTCTGAACCGTCTTTCCCGCATTGTCCTGCACAATGCCGCCCAGGCAATAGCGGGCATGGCGGCAAGACCGGCGCCGCCGCCCGATGGCAAGCTGTCGATCGGGTTGACCATGTTCGGCGTCACCACGCCTTGCGTGACGGCCATCGCCGACCAGTTGCGTTCGAGTTATGACTGCATGGTCTTCCACGCCACCGGCACTGGCGGCCGCAGCATGGAAAAACTGGCCGATAGCGGCCTGCTGTCCGGCGTCATCGATATCACCACGACCGAGGTCTGCGACCTCCTGTTCGGCGGCGTGCTGCCGGCAACGGAGGATCGCTTCGGCGCGATTGCCCGCAGCAAGCTGCCCTATGTCGGCTCGGTCGGCGCACTCGACATGGTGAATTTCTGGGCGCCGTCGACCATACCGGAAGGGTATCGAGGAAGGCTGTTCTACGAGCACAATCCCAACGTCACGCTAATGCGCACGACGGCGCAGGAATGCCGCGCGATCGGCGAATGGATCGGCACCAGGCTCGCCCTCTGCGAGGGGCCGGTGCATTTCCTCATCCCCGAAAAGGGCGTCTCCGCACTCGACATCGAAGGCGGCGCCTTCTTCGATCCGGAAGCCGACGCCGTCCTGTTCGAAGCCATCGAACGCACCATCAAGCCGAATGCCACCCGCCGCGTTACTCGCCTGCCGCTGCACATCAACGACCCCGAATTCGCCAAGACGGCAACCGCCGCCTTCCTCGACATCGCCAGACACTGAGGTCCCAAAACATGCCCGCCATACCGCGCAAGGACATACTGAAGAAATTCCGGGGAATGATCGACAAGGGCGTGCCGATCGTCGGCGGCGGCGCCGGCACCGGCCTGTCGGCCAAGGCCGAGGAGGCCGGCGGCATCGACCTGATCATCATCTACAATTCCGGCCGCTACCGCATGGCCGGCCGCGGCTCGGCCGCCGGCCTGCTTGCCTATGGCAATGCCAACGAGATCGTCAAGGAAATGGCCTATGAGGTGCTGCCGGTGGTCAGACACACGCCCGTGCTGGCCGGCGTCAACGGCACAGACCCCTTCGTCATCATGCCGCTGTTTCTGGCCGAGTTGAAGACGATGGGCTTTTCCGGCGTGCAGAACTTTCCCACCATCGGCCTGTTCGACGGCCAGATGCGGCAAAGCTTCGAGGAGACCGGCATGGGTTTTGGGCTCGAGGTCGACATGATCGCCGAGGCGCATAAGCTCGATCTGTTGACCACGCCCTATGTCTTCAATCCCGACGAAGCCCGCGCCATGACCAAGGCCGGCGCCGACATCGTCGTCGCCCATATGGGCGTGACGACAGGCGGCTCGATCGGCGCCACCTCGGCCAAGTCGCTCGACGACTGCGTCGTCGAGATCGACGCCATCGCCAACGCCGCGCGCTCGGTGCGCAAGGATGTGATCCTGCTCTGCCATGGCGGCCCGATCTCGATGCCGGACGACGCCCGCTACATCCTCGACCGTTGCAAAGGCCTGCATGGCTTCTATGGCGCAAGCTCGATGGAGCGGCTGCCGGCGGAAGCTGCGATTGCCCGGCAGACCGCCGATTTCAAGGCCGTCACGCTGCACGATCAGAAGAAAAAGAAGGGATGAGGAAATGACCGACAAGAGCAAGGTGTTTGTCTATCCGAAGGACGTCAGCGCCTTCGGCTTCGACTGGGGAAAACTGGCGCTGACGGTGGCGCCGGAAGTGAACGGCGCGAGCCGCTTTTCCGGCGGTGTCGTCGACCTGCCGTCAGGCAAGGGCCACACACGCCACAACCATCCCGGCGCCGAAGAAATCATCTTTGTCATCTCGGGCCATGGCGAGCAGATGGTGGAGGACGAGCAAGGCAATCCGGTGGTGGCGAAGGTCGGTCCCGGTTGCACCATCTATGTGCCGGAAAGCCGGTTCCATTCGACGCTGAATACGGGCGACGGGCCGATGCAGCTATTTGTTGTCTACTCGCCCGCTGGACCGGAACTGGTGTTGCGGGAGCTGCCGGATTTCAGGCTGATCCCTGTGAGCGGAAAATAGCACGAAGGAAACGCGACCCTCGCGCCTTATAAGAACCGAATTTCGACGCGACTTGATTGCTGGTCGCCGGCCGAATGCCGGTGCAAAAGGTGACGATTCTTGCGTCGATACATCACGGTATTGCTAATCACGTCAGCACTGACAGCCTGGCTTGCATGGAGCACCACAAGAGCGTTTTCTATACCAATGCATTGCCGGAAGAGATACGGACGACTCGTGCAGATACGCGGGGAAGTGATGCGATAGTATTTTTCCGCAAGGCATGTGGCGGAGTCATTTTCGACCTGACGGACGAGACAATTTCCGCAATAGAGCAACGGAGGCTGTCATTCTTCCTGAATGCTCGTCAGGGACGAGGCTACCCGATCGGCGATCGGAAAGCATATTATTACAGCTACGCCGAATGGCAGGAAACGCCCGTCCCGGAAGGATGGGTTGGCAGCGAAGGCATCTTCTCACTTTCAGTGCAATGTATGGAAAATCGCCGCGCCTTAGACAAAGCGATCTCCGAAGCGCTGAAATTGCCCGGCTCATATTTCACGACAAAGCGTGCAGCAGAACTCGTCGTGATACCGAGCCTCAAAATCGCAGTCCTGGCCTACTACAACTGAGCCGTTCCACCCCTGTTCCACGCCCTGCCCCGATCACCGAACATCACGTAGCCCCCCTCAGTCACTGCCAGCGTATCCTCCAGCTTGATGAAGCCTCGCGTCGGGTGAAGCATCGTCGTCTCGACCGACAGCACCATGTTCTTTTCCAGCGGTTTCGCCGCATAGGTGCCTTCATAGGTCACCGGATGGTTGGTCATCAGGAATGGCGCTTCGTGCGTGATCAGCCCCATGCCGTGGGCGAAGAAATCCGTATAGGCCGCGACCTTGGATTGCTTCAGCACGCCCTCGGCATGCGAAATCATGTCGCCGCCGAGCGTGCCGGCTCTGACCTTCGAGAACGCCGCCTGCTGCACTGTCTCAACCTCGGCCAGCAGATCCTCGAGTTCGGCATCCGGTTCGCCCAGAATGCCCATCCGGCAGAGGTCGCCGATGTAGCCGTGATAATTGCCGCCGGAATCGATCGACAGCACCTCGCCCTTCTTCCACGCCTGCGGCGAAGCGGCGCGGTTGTGACTGGAGCCTAGGGTCAGCAGGCAATATTCGAAATGTGCGCCGCGATTGGTCTCCTCGCGCCTGATCTGCTCGATCATCTCGGCCTTGGTCGTGCCTTCGCGCGCCCAGGCGATGGTTGCCAGCATGGAATCGGTGATCAGTTCGGAGGCTGTGCGCAGCTTCTCCAATTCCGCGTCGGTCTTGATGGCGCGCATGCTTTCCAGCATCGCGGTCGCATCGATCAGCTTGGCGTCCGGCAATGCCTTGCGGATCAGCGTGTAGGCGTCCGACGGCAGAAAGCCGGGCTCGATGCCGATGCGCGCGCCTGCCTTGCCGATCTTCTGCAGATGCTCGACGGCGAGGTTCGCGGCATCCAGCGTGCCCCAGCAGGCGGCATGCAGCGTCGGCGTCCAGAACGGATGGTTCTGGTGCTCGCCGCCTTCCATGCGGTTGCCGATATAGGCCGCGTGATCCGGCCCGCCCTTTTCGTAGACGACGATCGGCAGGTAACGGCTGTGGCCGATCGCGTCCATGGCGGCGAAGAAGATGAATTTGTAGCCGCCCAGCAGATATTGCGTGTTGTGCTTGGAGGTGGCGAGCAGCACATCTATGCCGGCCTCCTCCATCAGCCGGTCGACCCTCGCCTCGTCGAACGGAATAGTGCTGACGGCACTCTTGCCCGGCGCAATGTTCATCTCTCTCTCCCTGAATTTGCCTGGGATCACTGGTCGTTCCGCTCGGATCCCTGGGCTGTGGACTAAATCTGCACCATTTTGCCCACTCTGGTCTAGCCAGAAATCCCGCGATCAGTGCGGTAGGGCGGTCACCAAGTCGTCATCCGTCGCCAGTCCGCCAAATCTGGCCCTACCAGATTGGTTGAATTGAACCCGTTCTCTTGAACTGGTCCAGCGGACGAAAATTTCAAAGCCAAGCGAGGATGCGCCAATTCCGTCTCTGGCGAAACCCTCGGCAAGGCTCATAATCGCCACCGCAAGAATGCCGATACCGGCATTCGAGGGCTGTTGTCGCGCCGATCGGGGTCGCGGAGAGGACGGAGTTCGATCATGTCAGGTTTCACGATTTCCAGACGCAAAATGCTTGCCGGCTCGGCGCTGCTGCTGGCCTCCACCGCCATGCCGACATTGGGCTGGGCGCAGACACCGAAGAAGGGCGGCCGGCTGGTGCTTGCCGCCGATTCCGAACCGCGCAACCTCAACCCGGCGATCGTCGCCTCCAACGGCGTCTTCTTCATCTCCAGCAAGATCGTCGAGACGCTCGCCGAAGCCTCCTTTGACGGCAAGGACGGCCTTGCGCCTCGATTGGCTCTAAGCTGGGAAGGTGCCGCCGACGGACTGTCGGTGACGTTCAAGCTGCGCGACGGCGTCAAATGGCATGACGGCAAGCCGTTCACCTCGGCTGACGTCGCCTTCTCGGCGCTGCAGATCTGGAAGCCGCTGCAGAATCTCGGCCGCACCGTGTTCAAGGATCTGGCCAGCGTCGACACCCCTGATGATCTCACCGCCGTGTTCAAATTCGCCAAGCCGACGCCGTTCCAGCTGATCCGCAACGCGTTGCCGGCGCTGAGCAGCGTCGTGCCGAAGCACGTCTATGAGGTCGGCAAGATCGAGGACAACCCGGCCAACAACGCGCCGATCGGCACCGGGCCGTTCAAGTTCGGCGAGTACAAGGCCGGCCAGTATTACAAGCTGACCAAGAACACCGACTACTGGGGCAAGGACGAGCCCTATCTGGACGAGATCATCTACCAGGTGCTGCCCGACCGCACGTCCGCGGCAAGCGCGCTGGAAGCGGAAGAAATCCAGCTCGCCGCCTTCTCCGCCGTGCCTCTGGCCGACCTCGACCGCATCTCCAAGGTGCCGGGCCTGAAGGTGATCACCAAGGGCTATGAGGGGCTGACCTACCAGCTCGTCGTCGAAATCAACCATCGCCGCAAGGAACTGGCCGATCTGAAAGTGCGTCAGGCGATCGCGCACGCCATCGACAAGGACTTTGTCGTCAAGACGGTGTTCCTCGGCTATGCCGCGACAGCCACCGGCCCGGTGCCGAAGAACGATCCGCAGTTCTACACCGCCGACGTCCCGACCTATGCCTTCGACGTCGCCAAGGCCAACGCGCTGCTCGACGAGGCCGGCTACAAGAAAGGCCCGGACGGCAAGCGTTTTACGCTGAAACTTCTGCCGGCGCCCTATTTCAACGAGACCAAGCAGTTCGGCGACTATCTGCGCCAGGCGCTCGCCGCCATCGGCATCGACGCGGAGCTTGTCAACAACGACTCGGCCGCGCACATCAGGGCCGTCTACACCGACCACGCCTTCGACCTCGCCGTCGGCCCGCCGGTGTTCCGCGGCGACCCGGCGATCTCGACCACCATTCTGGTGCAGAGCGGTATTGCCGACGGCGTGCCGTTCTCCAACCAGGGCGGCTACAAGAACGAGGCGCTCGACGTGCTGATCGCCAAGGCCTCGGAAACGCTCGACACGGCAGCCCGCACCGACCTCTACAAGGAGTTCCAGAAGGAGGTGGCCACAGACCTACCGCTGATCAACGTCGCCGAATGGAGTTTTATCAGCGTCGCCCGCGACACGGTGGGGAACATCGCCAACAACCCGCGCTGGGCGGTGTCGAACTGGGCGGACACGTATCTGGCGGGTTGACCTCCAGACTTGCAGATCGTCCGTCCGGGTGCTCAGGTTCGACAATGAGAGTTCCTTCGCGCGCCCCTCTGTCCTGCCAGACATTTCCGCAGGGTTCACCCTCCCCGTTGTGGGGAGGTTAAGGCCCGCATGACCCGCGCTCTCACCCTCATCCGCCGTCGCCTCGTCGGCAGCATCTTCGTGCTGCTCATCGTCATCATCGGTACTTTCCTTTTGCTTGAAGCAGCCCCCGGCGATGCGGTCGACGCCTATATCGTTTCGACCGGCGGCGACGCCGGCATGATCGAATTGCTGCGCCATCGCTGGGGTCTCGATCAGTCGGAACTGACGCGGCTGGCCAACTATCTCTGGGCGCTGCTGCATCTCGATCTCGGCCAGTCGGTGACCTTCTCCAGGCCAATCCGCGACGTAATCCTTGAACGCCTGCCCAACACGCTGCTGCTGATGGTCAGCGCCACCGCGCTATCCTTCGGGCTCGGCTCGGCACTCGGCATCTATGCCGGCGCCAGGCCCGGTAGTTTCCGCGATCGCTTCCTGTCGCTCGGCTCGCTGGCGCTTTATGCCGTGCCGGGTTTCTGGCTCGGCCTGGTGCTGATCGTGGTCTTTGCCGTCGACCTGCGCTGGCTGCCGATCGGAGGTATCGAGACACTGGCCTCGGACAAGACCGGCCTCGACCGCGCCGCCGACATCGCCATCCATCTCGTCCTGCCGGTGTCCGCCCTCGGCTTCATCTATCTGGCGCTCTATCTGCGCATGATGCGCGCCGGCATGGCCGAGGTCTGGCGGCAAGATTTTGTGCTCGCCACCCGCGCCAGGGGGCTTTCGCGCCGCCGCATCGTGCTGGCCCATGTCGCCCGCAACGCATTGCTGCCGCTGGTCACCATGCTGGGCCTGCAATCGGCGCAGATGCTGGGCGGCAGCGTTGTCATCGAGAGTGTCTTCTCCGTGCCGGGCCTCGGCCGGCTGGCGCAGGAAGCGGTGGCTTCGCGCGACACGCCGCTGCTGCTTGGTATTATCCTCACCAGCGCCGTCCTGGTCATCGTCATCAACCTGCTCGTCGACATCGCCTATGCCTTCCTCGACCCACGCGTTGGCGCCAGCGAGGCCGGCGCATGAACCCGCTTCGCCGTTTTCTGCGCACGCCCGAGGCAATAGCCGGCGCCGTCCTTCTGACTGCACTGGTTGCAACGGCACTCATCGCGTCACTGCTTTTCCCTGGCGATCCACAAGCCATCGCTGGACCGGCGCTGCTGCCGCCGTTCCAGGACTGGTCGCTGCCGCTCGGCACTGACAGGCTCGGCCGCGACGTACTGGCCGAGCTCTTTCATGGCGCTCGCACCTCCCTGGCTGTCGGCCTTGCGGCAGCAGCGGCAGCGCTCGCCATTGGCTCTGTGGTCGGCACGCTGGCCGGCTTTGCCGGCGGCCTCGCCGATGAGGTGCTGATGCGCATCACCGATGCCTTCCAGACCGTGCCGAGCTTCCTGCTGGCGCTGGCCTTCGTCAGCGTCGTCGGGCCGTCGCTCGGCATCGTCGTTGCGGCAATAGCGCTCGGCACCTGGACCGGACCGGCGCGCATTGCCCGCGCCGAAGTCCTGTCCATCCGCGAACGCGACTATGTCGCCAGTGCGCGTGCCATCGGCATGCATCCGCTTGAAATCGCCTTTCGCGAGGTGCTGCCCAACGCCTTGCCGCCGGTGCTGGCGATGTCATCGGTGATCGTCGCCGCCGCGATCCTCACCGAGGCGGCGCTGTCCTTCCTCGGCCTCGGCGACCCGAACCGCGTCACCTGGGGCGGGATGATCGCGGAAGGCCGCACTGTTTTGCGCACCGCGCCCTTCCTGTCGATCGTTCCAGGCATAGCACTGGTGCTGACGGTGCTAGGCGTCTATCTCACCGGCGAAGGCATCGTCGAGACGGCGGCCGTCAGGAGAGGCTTGTCGTGACGGCGCTAGCGTCGATCCGCGACCTGACCGTGACCTACCGCCGCGACGGCAACGTGGTGGCGGCGCTGAGGAACGTAAGCCTCGATATAGAGGCTGGCGAGCGTCTGGCCATCATCGGCGAAAGCGGCTCGGGCAAGAGCACGCTGGCGCTGGCGCTCGCGGAGTTACTGCCAGCCTCTTCGGCGGTTGGCGGAAGAATTGAATGGTCCGGCCTTGGTCGCACACCCCTCCTCGGCCGCGACATCGGCTTCGTCTTCCAGGACCCATCCGCCAGTCTCGATCCGGTCATGACCATCGGCAAACAGATCGCCGAAGTCGCCCGCACCCATCTCGGCCTCAGCTGGCCGCAGGCATACGCAAAAGCCAAAACCCTCATAGAGCGCGTCCGCCTGCCCGATCCGGACTCGGCCCTGCATGCCTTCCCGCATCAGCTGTCCGGCGGCCAGAAGCAGCGCGTGGCGATTGCCGCGGCAATCGCGGCCGGGCCGAAATTGCTGATCGCCGACGAGGCGACCAGCGCGCTCGACACCATCGTGCAGGCAGAGATCGTCGGCTTGATCCGGCAGTTGGTGGCCGAGGACGGCATGACGCTGCTGTTCATCAGCCACGACATCGCGCTGGCGGCCGAGCTTGCCGAGCGCATCGCCGTCTTCCGCCATGGTCAATTAGTCGAGCTTGGCACCACGGCGCAGATTGTTGACGCTCCAAGCCAGCCCTACACACGCACCCTGCTGGATGCCCATATCGGCCTCGACGCCGCGCCCTTGCTGAACCGGGCCGGGCTGCGCGCATGAGCTTGCTCACAGTGTCCAACCTCACCAAGCGCTACCGACGCGGCGGCAAAACCGTCATCGCCGTCGACGATGTCTCCTTTCACATCGAGCCCGGTGAAACACTGGCGCTGGCCGGCCCCTCCGGCAGCGGCAAATCGACGATCGCGCGGCTGGTGTTGCGGCTGATCGAGCCGGACGCTGGCCGCATCGAATTCGAGGGCGATGACTTCCTGGCCTTGAGTGGCGCCGCCTTGCGTGCACGCCGCGCGCGTCTGCAAATGGTGTTCCAGGATCCGCTTGCCGCCTTCAATCCGCGCGCCACGGTGGCGCGTGTGCTCGACGATCCCTTGCGCATCCACGGCATCGCCTCCCGTTCCGAGCGCCCAAGCCGCATCGTCGCCTTGCTCGAGCGCGTCGGCTTGCCGGCCGATCTCGCGCCGCGCGCCATCCATGAAATCTCCGGCGGCCAGCGACAGCGCGTCGCCATCGCCCGCGCCATCGCCACGAAACCGTCGCTGATCGTGCTTGACGAGGCGGTGTCGGCACTCGACGTCTCGGTGCGCGGACAGATCCTCGACCTTTTGCTCGACCTGCAGAGGCAGGAACGGATCGCCTATCTCTTCATTTCACATGATCTCGGCGTCGTCCGTGCCATCGCCCACAGTGTCGTCCTTCTCGATGCCGGGCGGGTTGCCGAGAGCGGCGATGCCCGTGCCGTCATCGATGCGCCGCAATCGGCCATCGGCAAGGCACTGGTGGCGGCAGCGCCAAAGCTCAGAAGAACCACGCAGGACGCATCATGATCGACCCCGAAGCCCGAGCCGAAAAACTGTCGCGCGAACTCGACTCCGCCTTTCGCAACCGTGCCGATCTCTACCGTCTTTTTCTCGACGAACTGACCGGGGAGCTGGGTGCTGAAAGGGCCGAGGCGATTATGATCCGCACCATCGAGCAGCGCGGCAAGGAAGTGGCCGCAACCGCCTTCGCCAGCTTCGGCGCCAACGACGCGCGCGCCATCGGCGAAGCCTTCCTGGCCGTCAGTCCGGATAGCGGCCTGATGTATCCGACCGACGTCGAGCGCGGCGATGACCGCATCGCCTTCAAGGTGAAGCGTTGCCCGCTGAAGGACGCCTGGGTCGAGGCAGGTGTCGGCGACGAAAAACTCGCCACGCTCTGCCGCATCGCCGGCGCCTTCGACCGCGGCCTGTTCGAGGCGACCGGCGTGCGCTTCGACAATGTCACCTGGACGCCGGGCCACGGTTCCGGCTGCTGCCACATCGCCCTGACGAATCGGGACGCAGTTTAGAGCTCAGCCGCCGACCATCAGCTTGACGACTTCATCATGGTTGGTCTCGGAGATCTTGCGCTCGCCGGCCTGGACGCCGCGCCGCAGCACGACGATACGGTCGGATACCGCAAAAATGTCCTGCAGATTGTGCGAGATGAAGATCACGCCGCGCCCTTGTGCCTTGAGCTGGTGGATCAGCGAGATCACCTTGCGCTGCTCCGGCACGCCAAGGGCGGCGGTCGGTTCGTCCATGATCAGGATCTGCGCATCCCAGTAGACAGCGCGGCCGATGGCGACCGCCTGGCGCTGGCCGCCGGAGAAATTGCTGACCGGAGCCTCGAGCCGGCTGACATGGAAGTCCAGCCGCCCCATCGTCGCCTTGGCCGCCTCTGCCATGGCCTTGCGGTCGAGCACCGGCAGGAAGCCGAACGCCTTGCGCATCGGTTCGCGGCCAAGGAAGATATTGGCGCCGATCGACAGATTGTCGGCAAGCGCGAGATCCTGGTAGATGGTCTCGATGCCCTTCTCGCGCGCCTCCTGCGGCGTCGCGAACGTCACCGGCTGGCCCCTGAGCAGGATTTCGCCGCCCGTCGGCTGGAACACGCCCGATATCGCCTTGATCAGCGTCGTCTTGCCGGCGCCATTGTCGCCGGCCAGCGCCACCACTTCGCCCGGCCGCACGGCCATGGAGAAGTCGTTGAGCGCACGCACGGCGCCGAAATGCTTGGAGAGGTTGCGGACTTCCAGCAGGGGCGTGGTCTGGTTACTGCTATTCATCCTGACGGGCTCCACTGAACCGGCGCTGCGCCTGGTCGATAAGAACGGAAATGATGATGACGACGCCGACGGCGATGAACTGCCAGAACGGCTCGACATTGACGAAGACCAGCCCGTACTGGATGACCGCGATCACCAGCGCACCGGCGACCGTGCCGAAAATGGTGCCGGAGCCGCCGAACAGGCTGGCGCCGCCGATGACGACGGCCGCGACGCTGTCGAGCAGCAGGGGCTCGCCAGCTTGTGCCGCGCCCGCGGTGAAGCGCGCGGCGTAGAGCGCACCGCCGAGGCCGGCGCACATCGCCGACAGCACATAGAGCCGCAGTATGTGGCCCCTGATGTCGATACCGGCGCGCCGCGCCGCCTGCACATTGGCGCCGATGGCATAATTGTGCTGACCGAACCGGGTCTGGCTGAGCAGATAGTGCATGACGATGACGAAGACCGCGGTGATGATCACCAGATAGGGCACGCCGTAGAACTTGCCGTTGCCAAGCAGCGCGAACCAGGAATTCTGCACCGGCACCGTCGTGCCGCCGGCAAGCAGGAAGGCGGCTCCGCGCGCGACACCGAACATGCCAAGCGTGCCGATGAAGGGCGGCACCTTGAGCCGCGAGATCAGCAGGCCGTTGATGACGCCCGGCACGCCGGCAACGATCACCGAGGCAAGGATGCCCGCCAGCATGGCCAGCGGCAGGGGAATGGCAGCACCCGCCAAATTGGTGGCATGCGCGGCGATGACGGCGGCAAGGCCCATGATGAAGCCGAGCGACAGGTCGATGCCGCCGGAAATGATGACGAAGGTTTGTCCGGTCGCCAGCAGCAGCGGCGCCACGGCAAAGATGGCGATCGACTGCAGGTTGAACGGATTGAGCACGAAAGTCGCGCCGAAGGCGAGCCTCGACCAGGCCTCGAAACAGATGAGCAGGCCGGCGAGGAACAGCCAGGCGCGCCCTTCGGCGATGCGTGCGATCAGGCTCCTGGCCGGATCGCCGTGATCGGCCTGAGGGGCGACATGCTTCTCGGCCGGCTGGGCTGGTGATGTCGAGGTCATGGATTCTCCGCGGCGCCTTCAAACAGGCCTCGATTGGCGAAGACCCGGCAGGCTCCTCCCGGCGGACCGGGAGGAGCCGAGCTGGTCTGGACTTACTCGGAGTAGAGATACTTCGAGATGTTTGGATCCGCGATGTTGGACTTGTCCATGATCGTGAAACCGGTGCCGATCGTGACCGGGATCGAATGGCCGGTCAGGTGGGCATAGGCGGAGACGACGCCGTAATAGCCGATCTCGGCCGGATGCTGGGCGATCGCCACATCGACCAGACCGGTGTTGATGTTGTCGACGATGCTGGTCGGTGCATCGAAGGCGACAACCTTGACGGTGCCGGTCTGTCCGGCCTGCTTGACGCCGTTGGCCGCACCCAGTGCCGAGAACAGATTGGCGCCGAAGACGCCGACCAGGTCGGGATTGCGCGCGAACACCGCCTGCAACTGCGAGGCCGCCTTGTTGGCGTCATCGTCATTGAACTGGGTCTCCAGAACGGTGATGCCCGTATGCTTGGCCATCTCCTTCTTGAAGCCTTCTTCACGCTGATCGGTGGTCGAGATGCCGGGCTTGACGTTCGACACATAGACCTTGCCCTTGTCGCCAATGGCGGTGGCCAGGGCGCGCGCGGCGATCTCGCCGCCGAGCACATTGTCGGAAGCAATATAAGCCAGCGGGAAATCGGCATCGCCGGCGCCGGTCTGGTAGACGCCGCTGCCGATGAACGTGTCGACGGTGATGACCGGAATGCCGGCATCATTGGCCTTGCGCAGCGGCTCGACCAGTTGGACCTTGTCGGTCGGCGCGATCAGGATCGCATCCGGCTTCTTGGCGATGACGGCGTCGAGCACCGGCACCTGGGTGACCGGGTTGAAGTCCGGCGCGCCCTGGAAAACCAGGTTCACGCCAAGCGCGTCGGCCGCCGCCTGGGCGCCCTTGCGCATGGTGATGTAGAAGCCGTCGGTGGTCAGGCCCGGAATGAGCGCAATGGTGTATTTCTTGTCCTGCGCCTGTGCGGGCGCCATCAGCACCGTCGCACTGACGGCAAGCGCCGCGAGCGCGGCAACAATCTTCTTCATGACATCCTCCTCATTATTGGCAGATCTGCCGTTGCAAGTGACCTTGGAATGGCCGTCACCCGTTCGGATGCGACGGCCGGGAACGCCTGTTTGCCTTTCGCGGGCAGCTCCTCCCAAGCGCCCTCCAGTCGATGTGTCAGCCGGTCAGCCGACCGGCGTACCTGGCCACAGCCCCGTTCCTCAGCCTCCGCGAGGTCCGGCAAACTGTGCCCCGCGCCACGCCTTGCCGGCGGGCGTTCCAACTTGTAACACTTTGCAGAAATAAATTGCAACTCGGTTTTTCCGAGCTGACAGCGCCGGGTCTTTCACACCGCACAACATCCGACTGCTCCGCAGAGCCCCGGCCAACTATCGCCCGGGGCTTGCGACGGCACAACTGGTTTTCGTGGCAGCGCCTTGGATCCCCCCAGAGCCACCAATCACGGTAGCGTCCTGCCCGTTCTATCGCTACGCGAGCGCCGCGAGGATGGCCTGCGCCGTCTTGGTATCCGTCACCAGCGTGTTGATCAGCCCGGCGCGAACGGCGGCGATGATTGCCGTCGCCTTCTCCGGTGATGCGGCAAGGCCGATGACCAGCGGCACGGCGCGCAGCTGCGCCGGCGACATGGCTATCATCCGGCTCTCCCCTTCCCAGGCGATCAGCGTGCCATCGGCATCGAAGTAATGGCGAAGCACGTCACCGGCCGCATGAACCAGCGCCTGCTCGCTCGGCGTGGCGGCACTTGCCTCGGGCGCATTGATGGCATGCGGCAGGCCGATGCCGACGATCGCGACATCGGTCCTCTCCCACAAGGCGACGGCATCGCGGATCGCGGTGTCGCGCAGGAAGACCTCGCGCAATTCGGTGGAGGGCAGATAGGGCGCATGGATGAAATGCGGTGTACCGCCGAACTCCTCGGCGGCAAGCCGGACGAATTCGTTGACCTGAAAATGCGCCGCCTGCTGCTGCATGCCGCCGGTGGCGGCCACTGTAAGCACGCCCGGCATGCGCGGCAGGCCGGCCCGGATCACCTCGCGCACGGCGCGTCCCCAGCCGATGGCGACGACGGAGCCCGCCATCAATTGCGCCTGCCTGAGCAGACCGCCAAGCGGTGCCGCGAGCGCCGCCAGCGTGCCAGCCGCCGGCGTCTCCACCACCGCGGCATCCCGCAATTTCAAGCCATCGATCAGCTGCCTGGTAATATCCTCCGGCGTTGCCAGGTCGAGAACCTCGATGCGCACAATGCCCTCAGCCCGCGCCCGCTGCAGCAGGCGCGAGATCGTCGCGGTGGAGACACCGAGCCGGCGGGCGATATCGACCTGCGACATCTCTTCCACGTAATGCAGCTTGGCCACCGTGTGCAGCATCGTCCGCGATGCGGTCGCATCCTGGATAGGGGAAACTGACAGCTTGCAATTCCTTTCAGCAACGTGTTACACACGTATACGCCGACGGGAGTTATCGCGCAAATCCAGCCAACTCGCAACGTGCGGCGGCTCCCCGACCGCAAGGCCGGCGAGGCGCTTTCTTCGAGGGCGACGGCGCGTCACCGCGCCTGCCTTTAAGGCAGGCAGAACTGAACATTGTTGTTTCCACGGGATCCGCGCTTTTCGTGAAAGCGCGCCAACATCGGATTGAGACCATGACCAAAATGACCACCGCGGAACTGCGCGGCTATCAGCAGATATGCGGCAAGGATGGAGCCATGGTGGCCATTGCCTGCGACCAGCGCGGCGGCATGCGGACCTTGCTGGCGTCGGACCCTGACGAACAGGCCAAAATCACCAACGACATGCTCGGCGACACCAAGGCCGACATCACGCGCTACCTTGCCAGCGCTGCGTCCTGCGTGTTGCTCGACCCGCTCTGCGCGGTGCCGCGCATTGTCGACGAGGGCGTCTTGAACCGCGATACGGCGCTGCTTATCGGTCTCGACGCTTCCGGCTTCGACGTCTCGCCCGAGGGCTACCGCTTGTCACGCCTCGTCCCCGGTATCGACGCGCGCCGCGTCCGCGCGCTGGGCGGCACAGGCGGCAAGATCATGGTGTATCTGCGGGCCGACAAGCCTGAAGCCAATGAGCACAACATCGCCATCCTGCGCCAGTGCATCGCCGATTTCGGGCAGGAGGACCTGCTGCTGGTCGTCGAATTCCTGACCTATCAACTCGACGGGGAAAGCCCCGAGGACTATGCCGCCAAAACGCCATGGCTTGTCGAAGAAGGCACCGGGATTTCGCTCGACTGCGGCGCCAAGGTGCTGAAGCTTCCCTACCCCGGAACGCCGCAAGCCTGCGCCAACATCACCAAAATGGCTGGCGATGTGCCGTGGGCGGTGCTTTCGGCCGGCGTCAACCACGCCACCTTCCTTGGCCAGGTCGAGATCGCCATGCAGAATGGCGCCTCGGGTGTCATCGCCGGCCGTTCGCTGTGGAAGGACTGCATCTCGCTCGACCGTGACATCCAGCGCGAAAGGCTTAAGACCATCGCAGTGCCGCGATTGCGTGAGATCCAGGCCGTCATCGGGCACTACCGGCAGAAAGCCGCTGCCTGATAGTCGAATTTGGACTAGAGCTATTCCAGCAAAAGTGTGAAGCGGTTTTGCGTCCGGAATTGCGTGAAACCAAATGCAGGACGCCATGCCTCTCAGCATAGGAATCGATATTGGCGGCACAAATCTGCGTGCCGCCCGCATCTCCGGCACCGGTGAAATCCTCAAGCGCGTTTCCGAAAAAAGCGCGCCCGACCCGGAGCTGGTGCTCGGCCGCATCGCCGACATGGTGCGCCTTCTCGACACGCCGGATGTGAAGGCCATCGGCGTCGGTGTTCCCGGCCGCGTCGATGCGCGGCGCGGCGCGGTCCTGTCGGGCGGTTATGTCGACCTCGCCTCGGTTGCGCTGGCGCAGCGCCTGGAAGACATGACCGGCAAGCCTGTCGTCATCGACAATGACTGCAACATGGCGTTGGCCGCCGAGATGGCGCTCGGCGCCGGGCGCGGCCATGGCAACATCGTCATGTTCACCATCGGCACCGGCATTGGCGGCGCTGTCGCTCAAGATCGGCGGATCATGCGTGGCTCGGCAACAGCAGGTCAGCTCGGCCACATCACCGTCGACGTCAATGGCGAGGTTTGCGCCTGCGGCCGCCGCGGCTGCGTCGAAACCACCAGTTCAGGTACGGCGCTCGGCCGTCACATTGCGCGCGCCGGTCTCGGCGCCGACATCTCTGTCGATCAGCTCTTTGCCCGTGATGCGGCCGGCGACGTCCACGCGCGTGCCATTCTCGACGCTTGGGCGAGACCCTTGCGTGCCGCCATCGACACCGCCGTTGCCGTGCTTGATCCCGATCTGGTGCTGCTTGGCGGCGGCCTTGGCCGGGCGGCACATGCAGCCCTCGACCGCGCGCCGGCGCTGGCGCCCTGGTACCAGTGCAAGGTCGAACCCGCACAACTCGGCGACGACGCCGGCGTCATCGGCGCTGGCCTGCAGGCGCTGGCGGCGGAGCCGCATGCGGTTCCGGTTGCACCCATGGCCCCGTCCAGCCGCGCCCGACGGGCCGTGCTCGTCAATGGTATCCCCGCCAGCGGCAAGAGCACCGTCTCGCGCGGCATCGCCGACCGCATGGGCTGGCCGTTGCTGGCGCTCGACACGATCAAGAATCCGTTCCTCGAAGTGCTCGGCGGCGGTGACCGCCTGTTCAACCGCACGCTCGGCCGCGCTAGCTACCAGGCGATCTGGTCGGTTGTCGGCGAAGCCCCCGCCGGCACCACCTTCATCGTCGACGCCTGGTTCGGCTTCCAGCCGCGCGAGGTTCTCGAAGATCATCTGCGAAAGGCTGGCGTCGAGCAGACTTTCGAAATCTGGTGCCACGCGCCGGGCGAAGTGCTTGCCGAGCGCTATGGCGCCAGGCTCGACCAGCGCCCCGCCGGGCATCCCGGTGCGGCCTATATCCCCGAACTGATCGAACTCGCCAAACGCGCCGAGCCGCTGCGGCGCGGACCGCTCTTCGACGTCGACACGACAAAGCCGATCGACTTCGATGCCATCACGGCCTGGCTGCGAGCGGCCATGGCTGGCGGTGCATAGCCGGCTTCATGCCGGCGGCCGCAGCGCCGTGCGGGCGATCTGCCAGGCGGATTCGACATGGCGCCGCGCCGCGGCTTCCGCCTCTTCCGGCTTGCGTGCGCGGATCGCATCCATGATCTCGTTCATCTCGGCGATCGCCGCTTCGCGCCGGTTGGTCGAAACGATGGTCATCGAACGAAGCTGATTGATGCGGACATTCAGCCCGCTGACGATTTCCCAGGCGACACGCTTATCGGCGGCCTCGAACAGTGCCTCGTAGAATTTCGTCGTCGCCCGCATCACCGCCGGCGGCGTCCCCGATGCCCATGCCTCGAACAGGTCCGCCAGCGCGCGTTCGAGCCTTGCCAGCTGCTCGCCGGTGGCCGACAGGGCGCAGGCTCGGGCCGCAATGCCTTCAAGCAGCGCCCTGAGCTCATAGATCTCGTCGGTGCGGCCGAGGTCCGGCCTGGCTACGGCCGGCCCGTGCCCAGGGATCATCTGCACGAGCCCCTCGGCCTCCAGCTGCCGCAGAACCTCGCGCACGACGGAACGGCTGACGCCAAGCTGGTCGCAAAGCGGCCGCTCGACCAGCCTTTCGCCAGGCTGGAAGTGGAAATCCATAATCGCGTCGCGCATGCGCTCCAGCGCCAGCGTCCTCAAGGTCTTAGCGCTGCGGTCGATGCGAAGCGTGTCGTCTGGCATGTGTTGTGTTGCCTCCTGCGCCGCCACAAAACAGATTCCATGCCCGGTTGACAAGGAACTTGGCGCTCCATAGCATGGTATACCATAAGATGATACAGGGATCAGATGGTCCCGCGACGTCGCAGACCCGAGGATTTCATGCTGCCTGCCATTCGCAAGATCGTGACCTATTCCGAGAACACGCTGATCGAAGGCGGCAAGGTTGTCTCCAGCCCACTGCGCCTTATCGGCGTCGCCGCGGTGCTGACCAATCCCTGGGCCGGTCGCGGCTTCACCGACGATCTGTCGCCCGAAATCCGCGCCTGCGCGCCGGTGCTGGGAGAAATCCTGACCCGCGAGATCATTGCCGCCGCCGGTTCCGGCGAGGCGATCGAGGGCTATGGCAAGGCAGCCATTTGCGGCACGTCGGGCGAGATCGAGCATGCCTCGGCGCTGATCCACACGCTGCATTTCGGCAACCATTATCGCCGCGCCGTCGGCGCCAAGACCTATCTTGCTTTCACCAATCTTCGCGGCGGGCCGAACACGCCGATCATGATCCCGCTGATGGACAAGAATGACGAGGGACGGCGCTCGCATTACCTGACCGTGCATTTCCAGATCGGCGATGCGCCGGCGCCGGATGAGCTGGTGGTCGCGCTTGGCGCGTCGATCGGCGGTCGCCCGCACCATCGCATCGGTGATCGCTATCAGGACCTCAAGGAGCTTGGGGACGTGCATGGCTGACGCTTCCGCATGGGCCCGACAGGGCACCGCGCCCGACAGCACCGGCTTCATCCGCGCCGGATCGGGCACGCCGGTGCTGTTCATCCATGGCGTTGGCATGAACGCCGCGATCTGGCAGCCGCAGATCGAGCGCATGGCCGACCGCTTTGACGTGATCGCCATCGACATGCTCGGCCACGGCCTTTCGCCGCTGCCGCCGCAGCAACCGGAACTGGCCGACTACGCCGACCAGGCCATTCGCTTGCTCGACCATCTCGGCCTCGACCAAGTGTCCGTCGTCGGCCATTCGATGGGTGCGCTCGTTGCCCAGGAGCTCGCGCTGCGCGCACCGGAGAGGGTCCGCCGCATCGTCTCGCTGAATGCGGTGTTCCGGCGTCCACCTCAACTGGCCGAAGCCGTTCGCCAGCGAGCTGTGGCGCTCAATGGCCGCAGCGATACGGCCGGTACGGCACAGACCATTGCCCGCTGGTTCGGAGATCCGGTGCCGGCCGAGCTGGAAGCGGCAGCGCAGAAGACGGCATCCGAACTGAGCGCGGTCGACCCGGAAGGCTATGCCCGCACCTACCGCCTGTTCGCTCGAGCCGACGGCGATCATGCTGACCGCCTGCCGACGCTGGCCGTGCCGGCCCTGTTCATGACCGGCTCCGAGGACAGGAACTCGTCGCCGGCAATGTCGTCCGCGATGGCACGTCTGGCGCCGCAGGGCCGCTGCACGGTGCTGCCGGGCGAGAAGCACATGATGGCGGTGGCGGCACCGGATCTCACCACGCGCCATATCGTTGATTTCCTCGCAGAGGACGAAGCAGCCGAGCAGAACAGCACTGCGGAGGCGAATACCGGGTTCGACAGCGGCGAGTTCCGCCGTGCGCTTGGCTCCTTCCTCACCGGCGTCACCATCGTCACCACGATCGGTCCCGAAGGCGAGCCGCGCGGCTTCACCGCCAACTCCTTCACCTCGGTGTCGCTCGATCCGCCGCTGGTACTGGTCTGCATCGCCCACAAAGCCCTTGGCCATCCCGTCTTCGCGACATCGAAGAGCTTCGCCATCAACGTTCTCAACGAGGGTCAGAAGGCAGCGTCCGGCATCTTCGCTTCGAAAGCGGTCGACAAGTTCGCTTCCGTGGCCTGGCGTCCGGGACGCACCGGCAGCCCCGTGCTGGACGGCTCTGTCGCGTCCTTCGACTGCGACATGGAGCGGCTGGTCGAGGCCGGCGATCATTCGATCCTTATCGGCCGCGTCCGCGATTTCGAGCACAATTCCGCGCCGCCGCTCGGCTATTGCCGCGGCGCCTATGTCGCGCCCGGCCTCAGCCAGGACGCGCTGGCGGCCACCCAGCCCGGCACCGATGTCGGCGCCATCCTCGAAAATGGCGGCCGAATCCTGTTCCTGGAAACGGCGGACGGCTTTGAACTGCCGCGCGGCCGGGGATTGGGCTCGGCCGGGGATGGCAAAAGTCTGCGAGGGCTGCTTGCGGCGAAGGCCATCGAGGCACAGCTCGGATTCCTGTTCGCCGTCTGGGACGACGCCGGAACTGTTTCGCGCACACATGTCTACTATCGCGGCACGTTCGACGTGCCCGCTTCCAGCGATCGCGGCATCAGGCTCATCGAGATCGACGCGATCGAAGGATTGAAGATCGCCGATCCGGCGATCCGCTCCATGCTCGCGCGCTATGTCAGGGAATGCTCGGTGGATGCATTCGGCGTCTATGTCGGCAACGATGTCGAAGGCGAGGTCCGGCCGCTCGCCAGACCCAGCGCTTCCACCGTCAATACAGGTGACCACGGATGAAATTCTCGCTCTTCGTGCATATGGAACGGTCGGACCTGGCCAAGCCGCATTCCGAGCTTGTGACCGAGCTCGAGGAACTGGTCCTGATGGCCGAACAGGCAGGGTTCGAGACCGCCTGGATCGGCGAGCATCACGGCATGGAATTCACCATCTCGCCCAATCCCTTCATCAACATCGCCTATCTCGCCGCCAAAACCAGCCGCATCCGCCTCGGCACTGGAACCGTGATCGCGCCCTTCTGGCATCCGATCAAGCTTGCCGGCGAAGCGGCGATGGCCGACGTCATCAGCGGCGGCCGGCTCGACATCGGCATCGCGCGCGGCGCCTACAGCTATGAATATCAGCGCATCTTTCCAGGCCTCGACGCCTGGGGCGCTGGCCAGCGCATGCGCGAGATCATACCGGCGATCCGCGGTCTCTGGGACGGCGACTTCGAACTCTCCGGCGAGTTCTGGCAATTCCCCGCCACCACCTCCTCGCCCAAGCCGCTGCAGAAACCCTACCCGCCTATCTGGGTGGCGGCCCGCGACCCGAATTCGCACGATTTCGCCGTCGCCAACGGATGCAAGGTCCAGGTGACTCCGCTGGCTTCCGGCGATGACGAGGTGACGAGCCTGATGCAGCGCTTCAACGCCGCCTGCGCCGCGCATTCCGAGATCGAACGGCCGGAAATCATGCTTTTGATGCACACATTCGTCGCCGAGGACGCGGCCGACGCCGATCGCCTCACGCAGGATCTGTCGACCTTCTACTGCCAGTTCGGCGCCTGGTTCCAGAACAAGAAGCCGGTGCATCAAGGCGTTTTAGAGCCGCTGACGCCGGACGAGATCGCGGCCATGCCGCAATACGCGCCGGACAAGATCCGACAGAACCTGGTGATCGGCGAGGCCGATGAGGTCATCGCCCGGCTGAAGGCCTATGAGGCGCTCGGCTACGACCAGTACTCGATCTGGATCGACAGCGGGCTTTCGCACGAGCGCAAGACGAAATCGCTGCAACTGTTCATCGACCGGGTGATGCCGGCCTTCCTCTGATCGCGAGCCCATGACCGACGCTGTTTTCAGAAACTTCATCGACGGCCGCTTCGACGAGCCGTCCGCCACGTTCGACAGTGTCGACCCGTCGACCGGCGCGGCCTGGGCCAGGATGCCGGCGGCGAGCGAAGCCGATGTCGACCGTGCCGTCGAGGCGGCGCATCGCGCACTGCGCTCAGACCCATGGCGAAGGATGACAGCGACTGCACGTGGAAAGTTGCTGGTCAAGCTCGGCGACCTTGTCGCCGCCAATGCCGGGCGACTTGCCGAACTCGAGACACGCGACACCGGCAAGATCATCCGCGAGACCCGCGCCCAGATCGCCTATGTCGGCGACTACTACCGCTATTATGGCGGGCTCGCCGACAAGCATGAGGGCGCGCATGTGCCTGTTGACAAGCCCGATCTCGACGTCACCATTCGCCGCGAGCCAATCGGCGTTGTTGCCGCCGTGGTGCCATGGAATTCGCAGCTCTTCCTCTCGGCAGTCAAGCTCGGCCCGGCGCTCGCCGCCGGCTGCACCATCGTGCTCAAGGCCTCCGAGGACGGACCGGCGCCGTTGCTCGCCTTTGCCGAACTGGTTCTTGAGGCCGGCCTTCCCCCAGGCGTCGTCAACATCCTCACCGGCTTCGGCCAGGACTGCGGCCGGCGGCTGACCAGCCATCCGCTGGTTTCGCGCGTCGCCTTCACCGGCGGCCCGTCGACGGCGCGCGCCATCGTCAGGAACACGGCAGAGAACCTCGCTTACACCACGCTGGAGCTCGGCGGCAAAAGCCCGGTCGTCGTCTTCGCCGACGCCGACCTCGACAGTGCTGCCAACGCGGTGGTCGCCGGCATTTTCGCCGCAACGGGCCAGAGCTGCGTCGCGGGCTCGCGGCTGCTGGTGGAGCGTTCGGTGAAGGATGAATTCCTCGCCCGGCTGAAACGCAAGGCCGAAGCGATCCGCATCGGCGATCCGCAGGATCCGGCGACCGAAATGGGTCCGCTCGCCACGCTGCGCCAACGCGACTGGATCGAGAAGGTTGTCGCGGAGAGCCTTGACGCGGGCGGTATGCTGGTCACCGGCGGAACACGGCCAGCCGGCAGCGGTTTCTACTATGCACCGACCATCATCGATGCCGGCGGCAGCGACCTGGCCTGCGTGCGCGAGGAATTGTTCGGACCGGTGCTCAGCGTGCTTGCCTTCGACAGCGAGGCGCAAGCGCTGGCATTGGCCAACGACACGCCCTTCGGCCTGGCTTCCGGCGTGTTCACCAGCAATCTCGCTAGGGCGCACCGCATGGCGCGCGACATCCATGCCGGCGTCGTCTGGGTCAACACCTATCGCGCCGTATCGCCGCTCGTTCCCTTCGGCGGCTACGGCCTGTCGGGCCTCGGCCGCGAAGGCGGGCTCGATGCCATCAGAGATTACACGCGCTCGAAATCCGTATGGATCAACACTTCGGACGAGCCGATCCCCGATCCTTTCGTCATGCGCTGAGAACCGCGGGACGCAGGTGCACTGAGAAAAACAAGAACAGACCAACAGAGGAGAATGACATGAAACTGATTTTGACCGGCCTGCTGGCCGGACTGCTCGCGGCGACCGCCGCCAAGGCCGACGAGATGGCGTTCACCAGCTGGGGCGGCACCACGCAGGAAGCGCAGACCAAATCCTGGGCGGCCCCCTTCGAGGCCAGCTCCGGCATCAAGGTGCTGCAGGATGGGCCGACCGACTACGGCAAGCTCAAGGCCATGGTCGACGCCGGCAACGTCACCTGGGATGTCGTTGACGTGGAAATGGATTTCGCCATAAAGGCTGCCAAGGACGGTCTGCTGGAGCCGATCGACTATGCGGTCGTGCCCAAGGCCGATCTCGACCCGCGCTTCAGCAATGAGCATGCCGTCGGCAGCTTCTACTATTCCTTCGTGCTCGCCTGGAACAAGGGTGCCGTTACGGGCGAACCAACCGGCTGGGCCGACATGTTCGACACCAAGAAGTTTCCCGGCAAGCGGACCTTCTACAAATGGTCGGCGCCGGGCGTCATCGAGATCGCTTTGCTGGCCGACGGCGTGCCGGCGGACAAGCTCTATCCGCTCGATCTCGACCGTGCCTTCAAGAAACTCGACACCATCAAGTCCGATATCGTCTGGTGGGGCGGCGGTGCCGAGTCGCAGCAGCTGATCGCCTCCGGCGAAGCCGCCTTCGGCCAGCTGTGGAACGGACGTGTCTTCGCCCTGCAGCAGGATGGCACCGATGTCGGTGTCGCCTGGAACCAGAACCTCACCGCCGCCGACGTGCTCGTCGTGCCCAAGGGCGCCAAGAACAAGGACAGTGCGATGAAGTTCCTCGCTGCCGCAACCAGCCCGACCGGCCAGGCGAAATTCGCGGAGGCAAGCGGCTATGCGCCGATCAACACCAAGGCAAAGGCGGAGATGCCGGCCGATGCCGTCAAGGCCCTGCCAGATGCCCATGTCGAGGGCCAGATCAACCTCGACATGAACTACTGGGCCGAGCATCGCGACGAGATCGCCACGCGCTGGTATGCCTGGCAGACCAAGTAACACCGTTGCAGACCGACGGGGCGCGGCTTGCGCGCCCCGTTTCGAGACAGGACCGCTCGATGCAGGGAAGTTCTTTCAGACGCAGCTCGGTCGCCGGCCTGCCGGCCGGCAGCGGCAGCGCCTTGCCGGCCCTCCTGCTGGTCGGCCTGTTCTTCATCGTGCCGGTGGTCGCCCTGTTGCTGCGCAGCGTCACCGATCCCGAACCGGGCTTGCAGAACTATGCGGCGCTGTTCGGCAGCGGCACCTATGTGCGGGTGTTCCTCAACACCTTCCTGGTCGCATCGGTCGTCACCGTCGTCACCATCCTGGTGGCGTTCCCCGTGGCTTGGATGCTGGCGATCATGCCGCCCGCTTTGGGCTCGATCGTCTTCGGCATCATCATCCTGTCGATGTGGACGAACCTTCTCACCCGCACCTATGCGTGGATGGTGCTGCTCCAGCGCACCGGGGTGATCAACCGGGCGCTGATGGGCCTGGGCATCATCCACGAGCCGCTGCCGCTCATCAACAATCTGGCCGGCGTCACCATCGGCATGGTCTACATCATGCTGCCCTTCATGATCCTGCCGCTGGTCGGCACACTGAGGGCGATAGACCCGATGACGCTGCGCGCCGCCGCCCTTTGCGGCGCGAGCCCGTTCGAGGCCTTCCGCCGCATCCTTTTGCCGCTGTCGCTCCCCGGCATCGCCGCCGGTGGGCTGATGGTCTTCGTCATGTCGCTTGGCTACTTCGTCACCCCGGCCCTGCTCGGCGGCACATCGAACATGATGCTGGCTGAGATGATCGCACAGACGGTGCAGTCACTGCTCAACTGGGGGCTCGGCAGTGCGGCCGCCTTCGTCCTGCTCGTCGTCACCATGGCGCTCTACGCGATCCAGCTTCGCCTGGTCGGCACCAGGCGCTCCGGCGGAGGGATCTGAGAATGCTGCTCGACTACGACCGGCTCGGGTGGCTGCGTGTGGCGCTTGTCGGCTTCACCGCGGCGGTTGCGGCTTTCCTGCTGCTGCCGGTGGTCTTCATCGTGCTCCTGTCATTCGGCTCGTCGCGCTGGCTCGCCTTCCCGCCGCCCGGCTGGACGCTGAAATGGTACCAGCAGTTGCTGGCCGACCCGACCTGGATCGATGCCGCGCTGACCAGTGCCCGGATTGCTGCCATGGCCGCCATCCTCGCCGTCATCATCGGCCTGTTTGCCTCCTTCAGCCTGGTTAGGGGCGAGTTTCGCGGGGGGCAATTCCTGCGCGGATTGCTGTTGACGCCTATGGTGTTGCCGGTCGTCGTTTTCGCCATCGCCATCTACGCCTTCTTCCTGCGCATCGGCCTTGCCGGCACCACGGTCGGCTTCGTCATCGCCCACACTATCCTGGCACTGCCTTTCGCCATCATCCCGATCACCGCCGCGCTCGAGGGTTTTGATAAATCCATCGAGGACGCGGCCATTGTCTGCGGCGCCAGCCCGTTGCAGGCGCGGTTGAGGATCACCTTGCCGTCGATCAGGATCGGCATCTTCTCGGCGGCGATCTTCTCTTTCCTGGCCTCATGGGACGAGGTCGTGGTGGCGATCTTCATGGCAAGCCCGACCTTGCAGACCTTGCCGGTCAAGATCTGGGGCAGCCTGCGCGCCGACCTCAGCCCCGTCGTCGCCGCCGCCTCCAGCCTGCTTGTCGGCCTGACCTTGTGCCTGATGATCGTGACCGCACTCCTTCGCAGAAAATTGTCCAGATGACCCGGTCCTTCCTGTCTATACGCGCGGTAAGAAAGACGTTCGGCGCCTTCGTCGCCGTCCATGACGTCACCATCGATGTGCCCAAGGGCGAGTTCCTGACGTTCCTCGGCCCGTCGGGCTCCGGCAAGTCGACGACGCTCTACGCCATCGCCGGTTTCCAGGATCCGAGCTCGGGCGACGTGCTTCTGGAGGACAGGTCGCTGCTTTCGGTGCCGTCGCACAAGCGCAACATCGGCATGGTCTTCCAGCGCTACACGCTGTTTCCGCATCTGAGCGTCGCCGAGAATGTCGCCTTTCCACTGCGCGTGCGCCGCCGGCCGGATGGCGAGGTCAAGCGCAAGGTCTCCGACATGCTGGCGCTGGTGCGCCTCGAAAACTTCGCCGGCCGCCATCCAGGCGCGCTGTCTGGCGGCCAGCAGCAGCGCGTGGCGCTTGCCCGCGCGCTGGCCTACGACCCGCCGATCCTCTTGATGGACGAGCCGCTGTCGGCACTCGACAAGAAGCTGCGCCAGGAAATCCAGGCCGAGATCCGCCGCATCCACCGCGAGACCGGCGTCACCATCCTCTATGTCACGCATGACCAGGAGGAGGCGCTGCATCTTTCGGATCGCATCGCTCTGTTCAGGGAAGGCCGTATCGAACAGATCGGCACCGGCGAGGATCTTTATCTCCGGCCGGCGAGCGAGTTCGTTGCCGGCTTCATCGGCAACTCGAATTTCCTGCCGGCCGAGCATCTGCAAACCGCGGGTGGGGCGTCAACGATCCGCCTGGCCGACGGCTCGATCGTGACCGGCGTCAAGACGACAACGTCCTTCGGCCAAGGCCAGAAGGTCCGGTTGATGGTGCGCCCGGAAGCCTTCCGCCTCACACCCGGACCGGCGAGCGCGGCACTTGCCGTCGAGATCGTCGATACCGCCTTCTTCGGTGACCGCCGGCGCGTCGTGGCGCGCACGGCCAGCGGCGACGAAATCGATGTCAGGCCAACCTCTGACGCTGAGGGGGCAAGTAGCATCATCGCATCAGGTCAGCGTATCTTTTTCGATCCCGCTTCGGCGTTCCTGTTCCCGGCCTGATGGCGGCAATCTTCCTGAAGGGGTCGGATTTCAACTGATCGATCGCCTCTCGCGGCGGTCGCTCAGTTGCCGCTGAAGACATGAAGTTCCGTTCCAGCCGCTTTAATGACCGCGCGTAGCGCCGGTTGCGGTTCACGATCGGTGACGATGTCGGAAAGCTCACCGAGCCCGCAGACGCGTTCCAGGCTGTTGCGGCCGAACTTGTCGTTGGTCACCACAAGCGCTGTCGACAGCGCGCGCGCAATCATCGCCCGCTTGACCGCCGCCGCCCCCGAGATCATGTCGCTGGGTCCGTCCACCGACAGGCCCGAGGCGCCGATGATGGCAATGTCGGCGTTGTAGCGCTTGACGAATTCCACCGTATCCTCACCGACGACGCTGGCTTCCCGGCTGTCATAGGTTCCGGGGCACAGGATAACCCGGAAGGTCGGATTGGCCCCAGTCACCGAGGCCACGCCTATGGAATTGGTGATGATGGTCAGCTCGCGCTTGAGCTGCGAGAGACTGCGCGCCACCTCGTAGGTGGTCGAGCCGCCATCGATCATCACGATCTGGCCTTTCTCGACCAGTCCGGCCGCACCACGCCCGATCCGGGCACGCTCCTCGATCATGGTCTGGCTGCGCTCGGCAATCACCGGTTCGGATGTCACCAGCGAGATCGTCGCGCCACCATAGGTTCGGTTTAGCAGTCCCGCATCGCCAAGCTCGATCAGATCGCGGCGGATCGTCTCGCCGGCAACACCCAGTCGCAGGGCGAGCCTGGAGATACGGATCGAGGCCGATCGGCGCACTTCCGTCAGGATAAGCGCATGCCGCTCCTTCTTCGATAGCCGGCTATGCTCCATGATCGATTCTCCGCGAAGTCGACAGTATTAACCATGCCGACGCTGATGGGGAAGGAGTCTCGCAAGGCCCAGCTGACCTGCCCCGATCCGAACGGTTAAGCCGTATGCCGGCTGACAAGCGCAGGTGCTACTATTTGATGACGCTCTGACGAATCGGCGGAAGACGACGGAGACCGCAATGCATGTCGTGACATTGCTGAAGGCAGATATGTTCGACGTCGAGATCGACGGCAAGCCCGCCTCGATCGCACAGGCCTTGCCGGACTGGAACCCGCATGACCGCTTCGGCCTGGTAGTCGACGATGCGCTTGGCGGCATCGGCGCCACCCATCTGCTGCAGATCGCCATCACCTCCTTCTACGACGTCAAGCCGAGCCGCCGCACGGAGCTGACGGTCTATCCCGAAATCTATGCCTTCCACATCGGCAAGGGCTATGGCGCGCATGCGCCCTATGATTTCTGGCCGGCCCGGCGCGAGATCATCACCTCGCTCGATCATCGTGAGGTGCTCGACGCCATCAATGATCGCGGCATCACAAGGCTGGCCGTTCCCGATCGCGCGCCGCGCGAGGTCGTGCATCGGCCGAAGGAGATCGATGCGGCGCTCGACCGCATCGCATCGGCCTTCGTCTACGACCCGTCGGGCCGTGTTTCGGATCCCGACCTCGTCATTTCAGGCAACGACAAGCGAACCGAATACAATCCCAACAGTGCCTTACGGCCGCGCTACAGCGACAGCCGGCCGGCTTCGGTTTCGACCGCGGCCAAGCCGGTCAAGGAACTCGATTCGTCCTACCAGGACTGGCTGCGCAAGCGTGAGCACGACCTGACCAGCGAGGAGCGCGCCTTCGTCGAACGTCGCCGCCAGGATCTGAGACAGGACGGCCTCGTCACCGAAACCTATCGGCGTGTCGGCGTCCGCGAAGCCCTGATGCGTTTGGCGTCGGCCGGCCTCGATCGAGACACGGCCGCCGCCGTTTGATCAATAGCCGACGGTAAAACGCTGCCTGACATGGGCCGGCTTCTCGATCTCGTCGACCATGACGATGGCATAGTCCTCGAAGGAGATGCTGCTGCCCTTGTCCGAGGCGAGAAGCGTGTCCTTGCCGAGGCGGTATTTGCCGGTGCGCTCGCCCGGGACGAACATGGCGGAGGGCGACAGGAAGGTCCAATCGAGATCGCCCACCGTCTTCAGCGTGTCGAGAAAGTCGGCGCCCTTCTGCGCTTCGGCCTTGTAGATTGTCGGGAATTCGGGGGTATCGACCAGCCTTTTGCCGGGCGCGACTTCGAGGCTGCCGGCGCCGCCGACAATGAGATAGCGCTTCACACCGGAAGCGCGCACGGCGGCGATCAGCGTTTCGGGATCGCTGTCCAGAAAGTGCACGGCACTGATCACCACATCATGACCTCGGATCAGATTAGCGAGACCTTCCTTGTCGAAGACATCGCCCTTCCTGGCCGTCACACCGGGCAGCACGGCAATCTTCTCCGGGCTGCGGGCGATACCGGTGACCGTGTGGCCACGGTCAGAAAGTTCCTTGAGCAGGCGCGAACCGACAGCACCCGATGCGCCGATGAGAGCGACTTTTGCCATGTCTTTTTTCCAGTCCTTGTTGGAGGTCAGTTGGGGATCACGCCGCCGCGATATGAGCGAGGAGATTGTCGAAGCTGCCGAACAGCGCGTTCGAACCGATGAGCTTGGGCGCATCGTTGCGGATGATTGCAAGGGAAGGCACGCCATTGGCATGCAGGCGCTGGAACAGCGCGCGACCACGGCTGACCAGCTCGCTGTGCGCCGTCAGCAAGATTTCGGTCGGCTTCTTCAGCATTGCCGCGGCATCCGCCATGCCGGAATCGGCGAGCACGCCAGCCACGCCTTCGACAGTCACGATATCGCGGCCGTCGACATAGCGCGCACGCTGGATCGCCTTCAGCGCGGTGAGCCGGCGGCTGGGGTCTTCCTGCCCGGCGGCACTGATGCCGAGGGTCGCGGCGTGCGAGTCCAGCAAGGTGCCGCGGATATTGAGGACATTATGCTGATAGGCCTGTGTGAATTTCTGTCCAGTCAAACGCTCGATACGCTGGTCGTTCGCCCAGGCATGAGCGGCAAAACCTTCATCCATCGGCCGTGCACCTGAACCGGAGAACAGGCCGGTCGGCAGCAGCTCGACGCGCACGCCACTGGCCGACAACCTGTCCAGCATCGGCGTGGCGCCATAGCACCAACCGCAGAGCGGGTCGAAAAGGTACGTCACGTCTGAATTGCTCACGATTGCTGCCATCCTCGGTGCGGGATATCGCCGACGAGCCCGCCACATATCTTGGCTATATGTGGCAGACGCAGGTCTTGCGATAAATCGCGGCCAATAATACAAACTGTCTGATCAGATCAGACAAAAGCATCCATCTTGGCCGACCTTCTGAACCTCAACCGGCTCGTCTACTTCACCACGGTGATGGAGACTGGTTCGTTCACATCAGCTGCGGATCGGCTTGGTGTCGCCAAGGCCGTGGTCAGCCATCAGATCGGCAGGCTCGAAGAGGAGCTGGGCGCGACGCTGCTGCAGCGCACGACGCGGCGTGTCACGCCCACGGAAGAGGGCCGGCTCTTCTATGACAGGGCGGTGATCATCCTGCGCGAGGCGGAGTCGGCTTATGGTGAGATTTCGCACAGCGCGGTCGAGCCGAGCGGAACGCTGAGACTGACCGCGCCGCTCGACTATGGCACCAGGATGGTGGCCCCTGTCATGGCGGCGTATCTGAAGACCTATCCGCATATGCGTGTCGAGGCGATCTTCGACGACGCAGTGAGCAGTCTGGTCGACGAGCAGATCGATCTCGGCATCCGCGTCGGCTGGCTCACCGATTCCTCCAACCAGGCGCGGCGCCTGGGCACGATACGGCAGATCGTCGTTGCCAGCCCGGCCTGCGAGGCAAGCCTGCCGGCGGATGCGAACCCGAACCAGGCGCGATCACTGGCCTGGGTCGGCAACGCCCAGCTGCGCGGCGTCGGCCAATGGCTCTTCTCGAGGAACGGCGAGACGGTTCTGACCGAACTCAATCCCGTCGTCGTATGCGACAAGAGCCCGGCGGCCTATGCTTGCGTGCTCGCCGGCATCGGTCTGGGCATATTTCCCGACTATGCAGTTGATGAGGATATCGCCACAGGGCGGCTTGTGCGGATATTCGCCGAATGGACCCTGCCGACCGGGGGTATCCATGCCGTCTTTCCGCCGGCCCGCTTCCGGCCCGCCAAGGTACGCGCCTTCGTTGAATTGCTCGCGGCTGCCGAGAGAAAGCGGGCGCGCGGCGTGACCAAAGGGTGAAGCGCCCCGCGATATGTAACGTCAGCGCAAACTTACATTGATGCAAACTGGCTCTGCCTGCGCTGATGCGCTCCAACCGAGCCTAGAAAAACAAAAAACGGCCCGCTGGTTTGCGCCAGGCGGGCCGTTTTATGTTTGGTTGCGGGGACAGGATTTGAACCTGTGACCTTCAGGTTATGAGCCTGACGAGCTACCGGGCTGCTCCACCCCGCGCCAACCCTAGGCAAGCATCTGCTTGCCGATCTGAGCAAGCGTTTGCTTGCGTAGTCTGCGATCGCCTGAGGCGATTGCGGTATTGGTAACCACCAAATGAAAGGGCCGCTTACGCGGCCCGTGGTCCCTTGGCGGGCCTTG